>CAMARB010000031.1 GCA_945860355.1 Chthoniobacter flavus
ACCTCGCGTGGCTTATCTTGGCTTGCGCCATGATCTGCTTCCACCAGCTCTGAAAGCCGTTTTGTTAGAGCCTCTAAGGCCCCGGAGGTCACCCGCCAGCGGTTGTACATTGAGACTATGGCGGACGTGCTTCCCAAGCTGGAACGCAAAATCATCCTGGACGAAAAAGCCGGCCAACTCCTGCCCCTTCTCCCGCTGGACCAGAAAACCAAGACCAAATGAAACCGGTTTCCCTTCTTAAATGGGCTTTTTTGCTGGGGCTCTTTCTCCTCTTTTCCGGCACGACGTTTGTGGTGCCTGAGACCGATTACGTGATCCTCACCCAGTTCGGCAAACCCGTGGGCCAGCCCATCGCCAAGGCCGGACTGCATTTTAAGCTCCCGTGGATCCAGGAAATGCACCGGCTCGAAAAGCGGGTGTTGGAATGGGACGGCCCCAGCGCCGAGATGCCCACCAAGGACAAACTCTACATCGTTCTCGATTCCTTCGGGCGTTGGAGGATCAAGGATCCGCTGGCTTATTTCCTGCGCCTCCGCGATGAACGCAGCGCGCGGTCCCGTTTGGACGACATCCTCGGGAGCGAGACGCGCAACACCGTGGCGCGGCACGCCCTGGTGGAGCTCATCCGGACCACCAAGGAGCGCAAGGCGATTCTCGACGAGGCGAGCGTCAACGCCAGCGGCACGGCCGCCGCGGGGCTGCCTCCCATCCAGATCGGGCGCGTGGGTCTGGAGGAGGAAATCGCCGAGCAATCCCGGGCCAAACTCGCCGAGTTCGGCATCGAACTGCTCGACGTGCGTTTCAAGCGCATCAACTACAACCCGGCCGTCAGCTCCAAGATCTTCGACCGGATGGTCAGCGAGCGCCGCCAGATCGCGGAGCGTTTCCGGAGCGAGGGGGCGGGGGAAGCCGCCCGGATTTTGGGAAGCAAAGACCGGGACCTGAGCCAGATTGAGTCGGAGGCGTATCGCAAGGTGCAGGCCATCCAGGGCAAGGCGGACGCGGAAGCCACGGCCATCTACGCGGCGGCCTACAACCAAAGCCCCGAGGCCCGCGAGTTCTACGGGTTCACACGGACGCTGGAAACCTACCGCAGCGCGTTGAACCGGGACACCACGGTGGTGCTGACCACCGAGGGCGGGTTCCTGCGCTATCTCAAGGGGCCGTCCCTGCCGGCCCAATCCCCGTAACAGGGGGGGATTTACGGCGCGGAATCCGGTGCGCTCGGACCGCTTTGCAGCATCCGCGCCCGGAACTGGCGGATCGGGAGCCGGATGGTGATGGTCAGGCCCTTGCCCTCGTCGGTGACGAGGTCGATCTCGCCGCCGTGTTCCCGGACGATCCGCCGCACGATGAGCAGGCCGAGCCCGGACCCGCTGGCTTTGGTGGTGAAATAGGGCTCGAAAATTTTGCTCATGTTTTCCTGCGAAATCCCGCCGCCGGTGTCGGTAAAGGAGACTGCGAGGAATTCATCGTCAAAATCCGTGTGGATCCGGAGGAATCCCCCGGTTTGCATCGCCTGGAAGGCGTTTTTGATGACGTTGTAGAAGGCTTGTTTGAGCTGGTTGCGGTCCACCTCCAGCAGGGGCAGGTCCGCGCGCAGCTCCTGCTCCACCAGGATGTCGCGATCGTCGATCTCGGGTTGGAGAAACGCCACCGACTCCCGCACCAGGGAGTTGATGTTCTCCAGGGTCGCCTCCATGCGCGCGGGGCGGATCGCCCCGAGGAACTGCCGCACCGTCGAGTCGAGCCGCTCGATTTCCTCCTGCGCGACTTCCAACGATTTTTGGAGGTCTTTGCGCGCGGTCTCGGGCAGCTTCCGCAGTTTGCGCTCCATGAGCTGGAGATGGATGTGGAGGGAGTTGAGCGGGTTGCCGATTTCATGGGCGACCCCCGCCGCCAGCAGCGTCAGCGCCGAAAGCCGTTCGCTTTGAAGGGTTTCCTCCGCCGACAGCCGACTCTCGGTGATGTCCCTCAGGATCACGGCGTAGCCCACCATCTCCTGTTCGCGCGACTCCACGCGCCGGGTGACCGGGGACTCCAGGTGCAGCGGCACGACGTAGAAGTTGAGAAAGCGGTGTTGCGGGTAAAAAACCTCCATCTCGCGGCTGACGAGTTTTTCCGAGCCGATCAACCGGTCCCACGCCAGGCCTCGGAGGCGTTCGCTCAGGGGTTTGCCCATACATTCCTCCCGCTCAAGCCCGAAGATCTCGCACGCCCCGCGGTTGAGGTAATTAATGCGGCCGGAGGGGTCGGTGACGATCACCCCCTCGTGGATGGCGTTGAAGATGGTTTCAAGGAACCCTTTTTCGTCGGCCAGCCGGTGCAGATAGTTTTGAACCTCCTCGGGCCGGACCCGGCCGATGCGTTCGATGAGTTTGTCAAAAAAGCCGGAGTTCATGGCGAGAACACCCAGTGAGGACGCCGCGTCTCAAAGACTCAAGCAGAACCTCGGGGGGCCTTATGGGGCCTATGGGACCTATGGGACCTATGGGACCTATGGGACCCAGCTGACGCGATAGATCACGCGCGTTTGGTCATCCGGCACGTTTTGGGCTGTATGGAAGACATGAACCAACGGACTACGATTGGCGAATATCTCATTGAACGGCTCTCCGCACACGGGGTGCGGCATGTGTTCGGGATTCCGGGCGATTACGTGCTGGGTTTTTACAACCAGCTCATCGCGAGCCCGTTGAAGGTGGTCACCACTTCCGACGAGCAGGGCGCGGGGTTCGCCGCGGACGCTTACGCGCGGGTCTCCGGGCTGGGCGTGGTGTGTATCACCTACTGCGTGGGCGGGCTCAAGGTCATGAATCCCACGGCGGGCGCGTTTGCGGAAAAATCCCCGGTGGTCGTGATCAGCGGCGCCCCGGGCGTCCATGAGCGGGAAAAAAACCCGCTGCTCCACCATAAGGTGCGCGATTTTGACACGCAGAAACGGGTCTTTGAGCAGGTCACAGTCGCCTCCGCGGTGCTCGATAATCCGGAGACGGCTTTTGCCGAGATCGACCGGGTCCTGCACGCCGCCCTGCGGTTTAAGCGCCCGGTTTACCTCGAACTGCCGCGTGACATGGTCGCCGTGCCCGGGCGCGCCGGATACCGGGCCCCGGAGATCCACGAAACCAGCGATCCCATGGTGCTCCAGGAAGCGCTGGCGGAGGCGGTGGCCCTGCTCAACTCAGCCAAAAAACCCGTGGTGTTGGCGGATGTGGAGTTACAGCGGTTCGGGATGCAGGACGAGCTGGTGCGGATCATCGAGAAAGCCAACATCCCCGTGGCGAGCACGATCCTGGGCAAATCGGTGATTAGCGAGCAGCACCCGCTGTATTTGGGCGTTTACGAGGGCGCTATGGGAAGGGACGCGGTTCGCGAGTATGTGGAGTCGAGCGACTGCGTGTTGATGCTCGGGGTGTTCATGACCGACATCAATCTGGGCGGGAACACGGCGCGTTTGGACCTCGGGAAATCCATCTACGCCACCAGCGAGAAGCTCGCGATCCGCTACCACACGTTCGAAAACGTGCGCCTCAAGGATTTCGTTCGGGGCCTCATCGCGGCGCCCCTCAACCGCCACGAACCCGGGCCGCTGCCCGCGCTGCCGCGTCCCGTGCAGTTCGTGCCCGATCCCCAGAACACGCAGATCTCGGTGAAGAGGCTCTTTGAGCGGATCAACGAGTTTTTGACCGACGACATGGTGGTGGTGGCGGATGTGGGCGACTCCCTTTTCGGGGCGAGCGATCTCTATATCCGCCGACGCACGGAGTTTCTCGGGCCCGCCTATTACGCCTCCATGGGATTCGCCGTGCCGGCGGCCGTGGGCGCCCAGATGGCCCGGCCCGGGCTGCGGCCCCTGGTGCTCGTGGGGGACGGGGCTTTCCAGATGACGGGCATGGAGATCTCCACAATGGTCCGCAACGGGCTCAACCCCGTGGTCGTGGTGCTCAACAACGCCGGATACGGCACGGAGCGGCACATTCACGACGGCCCATACAACGATCTGTTGGCGTGGAATTATTGGAAGCTGCCCGAGGTGCTCGGCGCCGGGCGCGGCTTTCTGGTCCAAACCGAGGCGGAGCTGGACGCGGCGCTGGACGCGGCAGCGAGGCACACGGAGAGTTTCTGTCTCCTGGATGTCCATCTGGAGCCCCTGGATCATTCCCCGGCGCTTGGGCGCCTTGCGGAACGCCTCTCCAAGTGTATCTGAGCCGGCGGGACCGGGCGGGGGCGGGCTGAGGAGCGTTGGGAATTGGGTACGCGCAAAAGGGCTGGACCGGAGTCCCGCCCTTCAAATGCGGAGGCGCTGATTTCGGCCCGTTAAAGAGCCGGAAAGCGGATTATTCCTTGGTCTCGACCACTGCCGCGGGCGATTCCTCAGTCACAGGCCCGTCCACCCACTCGATGATGGCCATGGGAGCGGCGTCGCTCTTGCGGAACCCGAGTTTGATGATGCGGGTGTAGCCGCCCTGGCGCTGCGCGGCGCGGGGTGCGACTTTCTCGAAGAGATCTTTCACGGCCCCTTCGTTGTGGCGCAGAGTGGAGAGCGCCGTGCGCCGGGCGTGCAGCGTCTTTTTCTTGCCCAGGGTGACGAGCTTTTCAGCGAGGGGGCGGACCGCCTTGGCCTTGGCCAGGGTGGTTTTGATCCGGCTGTGTTCAATGAGGCTCACGACCTGGTTGGCGAGGAGAGCGTCGCGATGCGCCTGGCTGCGCCCGAGTTTAACCGTCTTACGTTGGTGTCGCATGGTGGTTGCTTATCTAAGGGTATCCTGAATTTGATTAAAGAGAGCCGTCGTGGCTGTGCGAGCTGATCGCCAACGAGTCGACCAAGCCGGACTCGAATTTCATGCCCAGCGAGAGACCCAGCTGGGTGAGCTTTTCCTTGATCTCGTTGAGCGATTTTTTGCCGAAGTTGCGGTACTTGAGCATCTCGCTCTCGGATTTCTGGGCCAGCTGACCCACCGAGGTGATGTTCGCGTTGTTGAGGCAGTTGGCCGCGCGAACCGAGAGCTCGATCTCGTTGACCGACATCGCCAGCAGCTTCTTGAGCTTCTGGTTCTCCTGGTTCTGGAGCTGCGGAGTCTCGTCGAACGCCACGGCGTTTTCGTCGTACCCGTAAAACGGCTCAAAGTGCCGCTTGAGGATCGAGGAGGACTGAACGAGGGCTTCTTCCGGGGAAATGCGGCCGTCGGTCCAGATCTCCAGCTCCAGCTTGTCGTAGTCGGTGCGCTGGCCGACGCGGGTGTTGCCCACGGCGTATTTGACCCGGGTCACCGGAGAGAAAATCGAGTCGATCGCGATGATGCCAATCGCTTGGTCGGGGTGCTTGTTTTCGTCGCCCGTGGCGAAACCTCGGCCCACCTTGACTTCCAATTCCGCCTCGAACTTCTGCTTCTTGTCCACCGTGCAGATGATCTGATCCTTGTTGAGCACCTCGCACTGCGGGGAGTCCTGGATGTCGCCGGCGGTGATGGCGCCCTCTTTGTTGGTCGAAATGACCAGGTTGCGGATCTCGTGGTCGTGCGCCTTGAACTTCACCTTCTTGAGGTTGAGCACGATGTCGGTGACGTCTTCGACGACGTTGGGGAGGGTCTGAAATTCGTGGTCGGCGCCCTGGATCTTGACGGCGGTGATGGCGGCCCCTTCCAGGGAGCTCAGCAGCACGCGGCGCAGGGAGTTGCCGACGGTGTGTCCGTAGCCGGCCTCGAAGGGTTCGGCGATGAACTTTGCGTAGGTGTCGGTTGCCGTCGACTCGTCTTTGACGAGCGACTTGGGCATTTCAAAACGGCCTAAACGGATAGCCATGGAATCTGTTACTTTCTTTTTCTCACTCGCCGGGTTTCCCTTGGCGCGGACGGCATCCGATGCAGGCATCGGGGCCCAAGGACCAACGGCGATTCTTTTCTTTTTCGCGCTTTTGGGGGTGGAGAACAAAGACGACCCGCTCCGTGTTGTAAACAACAAAGTCAGCCCAGGCCCGCGCCGACGTCGCAAACCTCTCGGATTGGGGCGGGGCGGCGGGCTCGTCCAGGTCCGGGGGCAGGGGAGGCGGGAGGAGCCCGGTGCGCGGCGCGACGCGTACACCCGGCAGCGCCTCCCCCCTGCATTGCTTCTCTGAAACCGCGCTTGATCGGGCGTCCGGGACGATGAACGCACCGTCTTAAGCCCTCGCGCATGCCATTGATTCGGCGCAGACCGGTGACTTCCTTGGGCGGTTTTACCGCAGCCAAAGGGAGATTGTTCTTTTGAAAAGAATCGGCGGGACGAGCGACGCAAAGGATCCATCCCCGGCCCCGCCGCGACAACTCGGGGATGACAGTTTTCGCTCGCTGAAATGGCACGAAATGATTCAGAAAAAAGTTTATCATGCCACAAGTCCCCAATCCGCGCGCTGGCTCCCTCTCGGAGATGATGATCCGCTCCTTGTTTACTCCTTTAGTGAGGTTTCGTCTTCCAGCCCTTCTGAGTCTCGCAATCCTCGGCGGTCCCGGTGGCACTTTCGCTGAAACCTACTTTGTCGATCCAAACGGATCGGATACCGCGCCAGGTTCGAAAATAGCCCCGTTCCGTACGATTCAGCATGCCGCAGACTTGGCGCAGCCGGGAGACACCGTCCAAGTCGCTCCCGGTATTTACAGAGAGCGCATCGCCCCCGCCCGAGGCGGCACAGCCACCAGTCCCATTGTTTACCGGTCCGAGATGCCCCATGGTGCGATCGTCTCCGGATCTGATCCTTGGCGACCCAAGTGGCAACGGCGCGCCCCGGGCGTCTGGTCCGGCGTCCTGGAAGAGGCCCTTTTCAGCGACACCGCCCACCGGGACGGTCCGAACCCATTTCGTATTCCGGTTTCTTGCACGCCGGGCGGGCGGGAGGGCAAACCGGAGGCCGATCGCGGTTATCCCAAGAGCGATCCGACCCTCGTCTATTCGCTCGGCCAGGTGTTTGTGGATGGAGGGATTTTTGAACAGGTCCCGCGCGAGGCGGAAATGCTCAAAACGCCGGGCACCTGGTTCTACGAACCCTCCACGGGGCGGCTGACGCTCCATTTCCGCGATGACGCGCCGGAAAGACACGTTGTGGAGGTGACCACCAAACGCCGCCTGTTTGCTCCCCATAAACGCCAGCTCGGCCACATCACTATTGAGGGGTTTGTTTTTGAGCGGTGCGGCAACCAATACCCGGCCAACTTCTGGGAAACCGCCCACCCGGAATGGCAGCAAGCCGGGGCCGTGGGCACGCGTTCGGGTAGAAACTGGATCATCCGCAACAACATCATCCGATTCGCCAACGGCATCGGAGTGGATCTCGGCAACGAGGGTGCCGCTTCCGTGGATCTCGAAGCCGGCGACAATGGGAAAGCCCTGGGGGCATCCGGGCATCTGCTCGAAAACAACGAGATTGTGGACAACGGCGCGGGGGGCACGGCGAGTTACATCGGGGCGAATCTGACGATCCGTGGCAACCGGGTGGAGCGGAACAACCGGCTCGGTTTTGTTGGAAAGAAGCGCTGGGAAAGCGCAGGCATCAAACTCCACAACCCGCGCAACTCCGTCATTGAGCATAATCTCGTGCGAGACAATCTCGGGAAGTGGGGCATTTGGTGTGATGCCGGTGCGGGCGAAAACACGAGGATTGTCGGCAATGTCGTCATCAACCAAGGCGTCGGATTGGACTTCGAAATCGGCATGGCAAAGCCCGCGATCGTCGCGAACAATGTTTTCATCGACAACGGCATCTCGATTCGGACGCGGGAGTCTGGCGGCATCACGATCACGCACAACCTGATTCTGGGTTCCAAAACCGCCGGAATCGAATACTCGCTCGATCGCAAAAGGGAGGGCTCTTGGAGCGCTGCGCACAATGCGATTTACAACAATCTGCTGATCGGTGGCCCCGGGCTGTTCTCGAAGCTCACGGCCCCGGACGACCTCCGAAGCGAGGACCGGCGTCTGGACAACAATGTCTACTCTGCGGCACCCAACGAGGCCCGGTATGCGATCGACATGGAACCCCCGGTGGATCTGCCGCGATGGCAGGCTCGCTGGAAGAGCTACAACGGCAACTCCGATGCGGATGGCCTGAGTCGCGCCATACCGGGCAACGCTTACGTGTTTCGTCCCGAGGCCATGGAACTGGAGCTCACGATCGCCTTCGACCCGAAGCGATGCGCCACAACGCCGGATCCGCGTTTGGTGGAGGACTTTTATCGAGGTCAGCTGGTTGCCCCCCGTCAAGTGCCGGGTCCGTTTGAATCCCTTCGTTCCGGAAAGCAGACATTCAAACTCTGGCCGTAGCCTCTGGTGCGTCAGCGGCCCGAAAAGGGGAGAGCCCATGGGAGCCAATCGTGACAGGGCCTCTATTGAAAAACTGCGCGCGGCTTGTCTCACGCACGTCTCACGAGAGCCCCCAAAGTCTGTCTGCGGAGTGGATATGCCCCACAAAGGACTCCGAAGGCCTTGCAGGCATACGAGAATCTCGTATAGGTGGAGGTAACGCCGCGACAGGGTCTCCAGATTCATTTCACCTCCTCACCGCCCGCTGGCGACTTTTGTCGAGTTGCCCCCGTTTCAACGCTGGCGTCAGGACTATTTAACCGATGAAGATTACCGAGCTCTGCAAAATCTTCTCTTGGGAAATCCTGAAGCAGGCGATCTGATTCAGGGATCCGGGGGACTTCGGAAGGTTCGATTTGAAGACAAACGACGAGGCAAGGGAAAGAGCGGCGGGCTACGCGTCATCTATTACTTTTGGGACGGAGGGCAGGAATTCTGGATGTTCACCCTCTACAGCAAAGGAGAGCTGGCAGACCTGTCTGCGGCTGAACGGAAAGCGTTCAAGGCCTTGTTGGAGAATGAATTATTAAACCGTTCTAAACCGAGTCAGCGGCCACTAAAAATCCGCAGCCAACGTGGAAATAAATAAGATGAAAAAGCGCAACCTGCTCAGTGAATTAAAGGAGGGCCTCACGTCATTAGCCGCTGAACGCGAGGGGAAATTGACGCTCAAGCGTGTTCATCTGCCAGAACAGGAGGCTCCCATCGTCGCGCCTGAGGAACTCCGCAAACGCCGGGAAGATCTTCACCTGTCACGTGCCCTCTTTGCCCGAACCATCCGGACCAACCCGCGGACCGTGGAGAGCTGGGAGCAAGGCCGGAGCAAACCCAACACTCACGCGGCTCTTCTCATCAAGTTGGTGGAGAAGTTCCCAGAAACACTGGATCACCTCCGAGCGGTATAAGGCGCTGCTATAGTCGGGTTACCGCCCACCGTTCGCCCCGCGGAAGTCATGGCGTGGAGCGAAGATTCCCGCCCCCCCCGGCAGCCTTCCCACACCTGACTCGCTTGGGATCGAAAGCCCGCCATAGAAACAAACACACCTTGCGGGCCCCTTCATACTGGACCCCAGCCCCTGCCGGCTGATTCCCAAACCGGTTGCTCTGGCCGCCATAGCTTCATTTAGCCGATCCCTGGCCGAAGAACGGGGATCACCTCACCGGCCAACATGCCGTGGCACGCGATCCGGGAGGCCAGGGAGAAGGACCGCTGGGGGATGGGGGCTGTCTGGTCACGGCGGGCGTTTCCTCGCCCCACAGGCGGGCGAGCGTGGCCTAGATCTTTTGCTCAAAGCGCGGAGAGCCAATGGGGAGGGGGCTTCTATTGGAAGAATGTAGGGAGATGGGGGCGCTGATAGCGCAATAGTTTGTCCGTTCCCGCCCAGCACGAGATGAAAAAGCAATTTCTAGCAGAAAACTCTGGCCAAGAACTTCGCGGGTTTGAACCAATGGCCACAGTTTGATGACACTCACTGACTACCACGCCAAATACTTTGCCCATGAGCTGACTAAGCGTTGCTCCTCGGACAGCGTAGAGAAGCTAGCCGGCGCGGTTGCCGGCGCGCAGCTGGATCTGAACCCTCATCAAGTGGACGCGGCGCTGTTTGCATTCAACTCGCCGTTGTCAAAAGGGGCGTTGCTCGCGGACGAGGTCGGGCTTGGCAAGACCATCGAAGCGGGCCTCGTGCTTTCCCAGAAATGGGCGGAGCGAAAACGGCGGATTCTGATCATCGTGCCGTCGAATCTCCGCAAGCAATGGCACCAAGAGTTGAACGAAAAGTTCTTCCTGGCGTGCCGTATCCTCGAAACGAAGTCCTACAACGCAGCCGTCCGCCAGGGGCAGTTTCGCCCTTTTGAGGCCGAGGAAATCGTCATCTGCTCCTACCAGTTCGCCCGGAACAAAGCGGCTGATGTCGCCAATGCTCCTTGGGATCTCGTCGTGATCGACGAAGCGCACCGGCTGCGAAATGTTTACAAGCCCTCCAATCTCGTCGCCAACACGCTCAAGCTGGCGCTCGCAAACAAGCACAAGATCCTGCTCACGGCGACGCCGTTGCAAAACTCGCTGCTCGAACTCTTCGGTCTCGTCAGCTTCATCGACGAGCACACGTTCGGCGACCTCAAGAGCTTCCGCGATCAGTTCACCAATCTCAGCCAAGAGCAGGTTTTCCAAACGCTCAAGGCACGACTCAAGCCGATCTGCCATCGCACGCTTCGTCGGCAGGTCACTTCCTATATCCCGTTCACCAAGCGCCTGCCGATACTCGAGGAGTTCACGCCGGAGGACAGCGAGGATCGCCTCTACAATCTCGTGTCCGACTATCTCCGGCGCGACAATCTCCAGGCATTGCCCTCCAGCCAGCGCTCGCTCATGACGCTTGTGCTGCGCAAGCTCCTCGCGTCATCCACCTTCGCCATCGCCGGTGCGCTCGAATCTATTTCCAACCGACTCAAGGCCAAACTCCACAAAAAGGAACCAGCAGAGTCCCTCGAAGACGAACTAGACCAGGATTACGAGGCGCTCGATGAAACCGCTGAGGAGTGGACTGACGACCCGTCCGGCGAGCCCTTGTCCGACGCCGACCGCGCCGCGCTCGAGGCCGAGGTGGCGGACCTCGACGGTTTCGCCAATCTGGCCATTTCGATCAGCCACAACGCCAAGGGCAAGGCCCTCGTCAAGGCGCTCACCGTCGCTTTCACCAAGGCCGCGAAAATCGGTGCCGCGCAAAAGGCAATCATCTTCACCGAGTCGCGAAAGACGCAGAGTTACCTGCTGCGCTTGCTGGCCGATAGCGAGTTCAAGGAAGGCATCGTCCTGTTCAACGGCTCGAACACCGACGACCGCTCGATGGCGATTTACGCCGCTTGGCTGGACAAACACGCTGGCACCGATCGCGTATCCGGCTCCAAATCCGCCGACATGCGTTCAGCGCTGGTGGACTACTTCCGCGAAGAGGGCCGCATCATGATCGCCACGGAGGCAGGCGCCGAGGGAATCAACCTCCAATTCTGCTCGCTTGTGGTGAACTACGACCTGCCGTGGAATCCGCAGCGCATCGAGCAGCGCATCGGCCGTTGCCACCGCTACGGGCAGAAACACGACGTGGTGGTGGTCAATTTCCTCAACCGCAAGAACGAGGCCGACCGCCGCGTGTTTGAACTGCTCTCGGAGAAATTCCAGCTCTTCGAGGGCGTCTTCGGCGCGAGTGACGAGGTGCTCGGCGCGATTGAAAGCGGCGTGGACTTCGAGAAACGCATCGCCGACATCTACCAACGCTGCCGCAAGCACGAGGAAATCAAGGTCGCCTTCGATCAGCTCCAGCTCGAACTCAGCCTTGAAATCAACGAGGCCATGACGCAGACCAGCCGCAAGCTGCTCGAAAACTTCGACGACGAAGTGCGCGAAAAGCTCCGGGTCCGAGCCGACGCCTCGGTCGCGTCGTTGAACCGCATCGAACGCTTCCTCATGCGCCTGGCGTCGCACGAGCTCGCCGGTCACGCGGATTTTCTCAGCGACTACTCGTTCCGCCTCAAAGCTTCCCCATTTCCGGGAAACATACCCCTCGGCCTTTACGAACTCCCGCGGCGCTCCGGCGAGGCGCATCTTTTCCGGCTCCACCATCCACTCGCCGAGGCCGTCGTCACTCAGGCCAAATCCCGCGAACTGCCCGTCGCTGAAGTCCGGTTCAACTACGAGGAGCACGACGGGAAAATCACCATTCTTGAGCCGCTGCTCGGTCAATCCGGATGGCTCTCTGTCTCGATGTTGAGCGTCGAGGCGCTCGACCAGGCGGAGGATCACCTCTTGTTTTCAGCCGTCGCCGACTCGGGCACCGTGATCAACCCCGAGCAAGCATCCCGGCTTTTCCTGTTGCCCGGCACTTCCTGCGCGTGCGCCGACCTCTCCTTGCAAACTCAGGCGATGGAGAACCTCCGCACCAAGGCTGAAGCCGACACCCTGGCCGCCATCTCCGCCCGGAACGCCAAATTCTTCGAGGCCGAAGTCACCAAGCTCGACGGCTGGGCTGATGATCAGGTGGCCAACTCCGAGAAGGCGCTCAAGGACATCAAAAAACGCATCCGCGAACTGCGCAACGAGTCCGGCAAAAGCACTGACCTTGCCGAACAAGCCCGTCTTCAGAGCGAGATCGCTGAGGCTGAGCGAAAGCAGCGCAAGCTTCGGCAGGAAATCTTTGAGATTGAGGACCGCATCATGTCCGAACGCGACCGCCTCGTTGCCGGCATCCGCGGCAAGCTAAACCCCAACCTCCATAAACAATCTCTGTTCACCATCCGCTGGTCCCTGCACGGTCAAAGCGGCAAGCGTTCGCCATCCAAATCCTGATTCACCACTTTACCCAAATGCCGGAAATTGAAGCACCCATCCCCGCCTCGCCGAACTTCGAGAAGCTCAAGGCCAAGCTCCGCGAGTTGTTCGAGCTGGACAAGGCCGACCTCGACTTCGGCATCTACCGCGTCCTGCGCCAGCGCCACAGCGAGATTGCTGAGTTTCTCGATAAGCATCTGGAGAAAACCGTGAGCGAGGCCTTGCAGTCCCACATCTCCGTGCAGCGGTTTCATTTGGAAGATGACTTGAAGGAGGCGGAGAAAGCTGCGGCGGCTGCGGGGATTGCGCCGGAGCAATCCCCCCGCGTTATGGAGTTGCGAGCGAAAGCCAAGGGCGACTTCGATCTCGTGACCACCGCCGACGAAGTCTATTCCCATCTCCTCACGTTCTTCTCCCGCTACTACCAGGGCGGCGATTTCCTTGGGCTGCACCGCTCCACCGTCCACGGGCGCGAGAGATACATGATCCCCTACAACGGCGAGGAGGTGAAGCTGGTCTGGGCCAACATGGACCAGTATTACATCAAGTCCTCCGAGCTGCTCCGCGACTACACCTTCCGCATCCGCAAGGCCGACCTCGCCACTGGCGAACTCAACCTCGACGACCTGCCCGCCGAATCCGTTGTTCGCTTTAAACTCGTCGAAGGCGACACCGAGAAGGACAACCGCAAACCCGACGGCAAGACCACCCGCGCCTTCGCCCTTGATGAAGAAAAGCCCTTCGAGGAAACCGACGAAACCCTCTGCCTGCGCTTCCGCTACCGCGAGCACACCAGCGAACGCAGTCTTCAGGACAAACTCAATGCCGATACCGAGAAGACGCTGGCCGACAATCTACCGCCTCGTTGGAAGGCGCTCCTCTTCGCCACCGATCCCACGCACCAGCCCAAGGATAAAAAGGATACCCGCACCATCCTGCAAAAGCACCTGCGCGGTTACACCGCCAAGCACCAGTTCGACTACTTCATCCACAAGGACCTGGGTGGCTTTCTCCGGCGCGAGCTGGATTTCTACGTCAAGAACGAGGTCATGCACCTCGACGACATTGAGGACACCACCGCGCCCAAGGCCGAGGAATATCTCTCCAAGATCCGCGCCATCCGCCGCTGCGCCCTGCCGGTCATCCAGATGATTGCCCAACTGGAGGACTTCCAGAAAAAGCTCTGGCTCAAGAAAAAGTTCGTCGTCGAAACGCGCTACTGCCTCACGCTCGACCGCGTGCCGGAGGCGCTCTACCCGGGAATTTGCACCGCAGACGCTCAATGGCAGGAATGGGATGAACTCGTCGCGCTCTCCGAGCTGAAGCCCAACCGTACGCCCGAGTTCCTCAAGGCACACCCGCACCTGATGATCGACACGCGGCATTTCCCCCGCGAGTTCACGCTCAATCTGCTGGCCTCCATTGAAAACCTCGACTCCAGCCTCGATGGCGTGTGTTTCCACTCCGAGAATTTTCAGGCGCTCCAGCTCATGCAGGAGCGGTATAGGGAGCAGGTGAAGTGTGTTTATATCGATCCGCCATATAACAAAGGAGCGGGCAAAGACTTCGCATACAAAGACAATTACAAATCCTCGTCGTGGATAAGTATGCTTGCAGACCGTCTCCGCGCTGCTGAGGGGCTCCTTGCAAAGAACGCAATTTTATTTGGGAGTATAGACGACAATGAATGTCAGAACTTCATACGCACGTTGGAGCAAAACAGTCGTTTCATGTCCGTTAAACTGCTTCCTGCAATCACAAACTTGAAGGGTAATTATGACGCCGAAGGGTTTGTTGCCACACATGAATACGTTGTTTGTGCAGCTACAGAAAGTCTCACGAATGTTGGGGAACTCCAGGTGGGTGAAGAAGCCTTGGAGGATGATTGGTCAGAAGATGAGCACGGACTCTGGAAGCTAGGAGATGGTCTGAAACGCACCGGGCAAGATGCATCGCGCCAAAAGCGTCCTAAAGGCTGGTTCCCAGTTTTCATCCGTCCTAGCAATGACGCAATCTACGTAACCGAAGATGATGAGCCGTTGCATCAGGAGGATGAAATTCTTTGGCCCAAGGACTCTGACGGCAATGAGGTGTCTTGGACGTGGAGCAAAGCAAAAATAACCGACGAACCTCAAAACCTGCTTGTCAAGCGCCCCACAAACGGCATCTCGATCTACAAGAAGCAAAGACCAGCACTTGGTGACTTGCCCACGCGCAAAGCGAAATCGTTTCTTTACTCACCCGAATACAGTAGCACCACCGGTGGAGCTGTCGTGGGTGCGCTTTTCGGGGAGCGTTTGCAGGAATATACACCTAAAGCGGTGGCGCTGATAAGAGATCTAACAACCCTTGGCCGTGGAAACCAAACCTCTGGAGTAACGCTGGATTTCTTTGCTGGCTCAGGGACGACAGCACATGCTCTCATCAATTCCAGGCGGTCCAAGATATTTGCCGACCAGTTCTTGTTAGTAGAAATGGGAGACCAATTTGAATCTGTGTTGGTGAGCCGCGTGAAAAAAGTTGCTTACTCAACCAGTTGGAGTGACGGCAACCCACAAACACGCAACACCGGCATCTCGCTCGCCTTTAAGATCGTCCGGCTGGAGTCCTACGAGGACACGCTGAACAATCTCCATCTCACCCGCACTGCCCAGCAAGAGACCGCGCTGGCCAACGCTACGGAGACGCAGCGGGATGCCTACCTGCTGGGTTACTTCCTGGACGTGGAGAGTGATGGCAGTGCCAGCCTGCTGGATGTGGGCCAGTTCCGCGATCCCTTTGGCTACAAGCTCCACATCGCCACCAGCAGCGCCGGTGAGACCAAGGAAACGAATGTCGACCTGGTGGAGACCTTCAACTGGCTGCTGGGCCTGAAAGTGAAACACATCGACACGGCTAAAGGCTTCCTCACCGTCACCGGCGACAAGCGCGCCGGTGGCCGTTGCCTCATCCTGTGGCGCACCCTGTCCGCCGACCCCAAAGCCGACAACGCCTCCCTGGAAAAGTTCCTCACCAAACTCGCCGTGAACCCGGCGGACACGGAATTTGAGTTCATTTACGTGAACGGCCCGCACACGCTGAGCGACCCGCACAACAAGGTGCACCTCATCGAGGAAACCTTCCAGCGCCTCATGTTCGACACCACGAACTTTGAAACCCTGAGTTAGAAAGATCACGAAGCATGAAATCCCTACACATTCAGAACGTTGGACAAATCAAGAACGCCAGCCTGGAGCTTGGGGATTTGAACATCTTCGTAGGCCCGCAGGCCACGGGCAAGAGCATCGCCCTGCAGTTGCTCAAACTCTTGATCGACGCCGGGCAGGTGCAGGAAGAAATGGGGAAATACGGCCTCGATTGGTCAGGGAACTTGCCGGATTTTCTGGATGCCTATCTGGGTGAAGGGATGCGGAGCATCTGGAAGGAGGGTGAAAGCCAGATTCATTGGTTGGGAAAAGCAGTGGACTTGGCGCAAATGGCCAAGCGAAGGCGTAAGGCAAAAGCGGAAGAGCTTTTTTTCATCCCCGCCCAGCGGGTTCTGACTTTACGCGATGGCTGGCCTCGTCCGTTCACCGACTATTCTCCGGGCGATCCCTTTGCGGTGCGTGAATTCAGCGAGAAACTGCGGGCTCTGGTGGAAACGGAATTCAGCGGCGAAAGCCTTTTCCCGCAAAGCAAACGCCTGAAGAAGGAATTTCGGGACCTTCTGGAGAGGGATGTGTTTTCCAAGTTCGCGCTCAAGATAGACAAGGTGCGCTCGCAGAAACGGCTGGTCCTCGGCGCGGGAACTGGGGAAGGCAGCCTGCCTTACATGGTGTGGTCGGCAGGCCAGAGGGAATTTGTGCCGCTGTTGCTGGGGCTCTATTGGCTGATGCCGCCCAGTGCTGTGGCCCGCCGTGGAGAAATCAAATGGGTAGTCTTGGAGGAACTGGAGATGGGGCTGCATCCGCGCGCCATTTCGGTGGTTCTTCTGTTGGTGTTTGAGCTTATCCAAAGGGGATACCGAGTGTGTCTGTCCACGCACTCCTCACAAGTTCTCGATGCCATGTGGACGCTGAAACACCTGCGGGAAGCCAAGGCGCAACCCGAGGTGTTGTTGGAGGTGTTCGCTGCACCAAAGACTCCCGGGATGTTGAAAATAGCGGACGCTGCTTTGACCAAGTCCGTCAAAGTCCACTATTTCGACGGGGCCTCCGGGGTGAGCCGCGACATCTCGAATCTCGACCCTTGGTCCGAGGAAGCGGGTGAATCTGGCTGGGGAGGTCTTTCCGAATTTAGCGGACGGGCCAACGAGGCTGTCGCCCACGCTGTCGCCAATGCCAAGTAGTGTCGCCATGAACTTCAAAGAGTCAGTGGCGGCGACGCCTCACCTGAAAAATTCGTTCTGTGAGGGGCTTCAAGCCCTGCGAGCCGAAGACAAACCACACATCGAAGTTGAGGACACACGGAAGCTGGCAGGAAGCGTGGACGTCGATACCGCGCTTCAGAAAGCGCAGCCACAAGCGAACCGATGGGATTTTGCCATAGCCTACAATCACACCAACCGGAGGGAAGAGTTCGTTTACTGGACAGAACTGCACACCGCGAGTAATTCGCAGGTCAAGGTCGTCACCAAAAAAGCGCAGTGGCTTGTATGCTGGCTGAAGAATGAGGGCCACCCGCTGGCGGGATTTGAGAGGGACATCCTCTGGGTTTCCAGTGGCGCGACTTCGTTCAACCTGACTGGCTATCAGCAAAAGCAGATGGCCGCCGCCGGTCTTCGGCATGTCGGATCCAAGCTGCGGATTCGTAACAAAAGATAGAGCACTCATGTCCCATTTCGCCGACAAACTGATCCTCGCTCCGTGGGCCTTGCAGCAGCTCGGCATGGAGGACTTTGACCGCCTCTCGGAAATGCTCCGCGCCCCGGAGTTTGAAGGCTGGGCCGACGATGGCAGCAGCAAATATGTCCAGCAGCTGATCACCCGCCTGCCCAAACTGGGCCAGAGAGGCCGCACGCTCTCGGACGACCAGCTTCGCGATTACGACACCCACATCGTCGGCCATTGGAAGCACATCACGCGGAAGCGCAATCTCTTCGGTCAAACGCTCTACCCGCTCTATTTCCAATACCTCGGGCTGCTGCTCACCGAGATGTATCTGGACCGCTATTTCCAAGACCGGGCCGCGTTGCTGATGTCGCTCAACACCGCCATCGATGCTGCGAATGAGCAACTGAACGCCCGCAATCAGATGGACCGATTCACGGAGGGCGACCTGAACAAGATCGCCTTCTGGATGGCCACCGGAAGCGGCAAGACACTGCTCATGCACTGCCACATTCGGCAGTATCTCCACCA
Organism: Chthoniobacter flavus; assembly: GCA_945860355.1. Classification (GTDB taxonomy): domain Bacteria; phylum Verrucomicrobiota; class Verrucomicrobiia; order Chthoniobacterales; family Chthoniobacteraceae; genus CAIURC01. Next base: position 17,998 of record CAMARB010000031.1, read on the forward strand.
CCTCGGCAAGGCGGGCCGGCGCAAGGATCTGAACCGCATCATCCTGCTGACGCCCAACGAGGGGCTGTCGCGCCAACACAAGGAGGAGTTCGAGCTCTCCGGCATCGAGGCTGAGTATTACGACAAGGACGGGGCCACGCTCTTCACCGGGCGCGGCGTGGACATCATCGACATTCACAAGCTGCGCGAAACCTCCGGCGACAAGACCGTGGCCGTGGACACTTTCGAGGGCAACAATCTCGTCCTCGTGGATGAGGGCCATCGCGGCTCCGGCGGCGAGGAGTGGATGGACAAGCGGGCGCGGCTTTGTGCCACCGGCTTTTCGTTTGAGTATTCCGCCACGTTCGGCCAGGCGATTAAGGCGGCGACCGGCGCGAAGCAAAAGACGCTCACGCAGACCTACGCGAAGTGCATTCTCTTCGATTACTCCTACAAGTTTTTCTACAACGACGGCTTCGGCAAAGATTTCAACATCCTCAACTTGGCCAAAGCTCAAGAGGACGAGACACGGCCGCTGTATCTGACCGCCTGCCTGTTGGGGTTCTATCAGCAGTGCCGCCGATTCGGCGACGGTGGCGCCGCGCTGTTGCCGTATCTGCTCGAATCGCCGCTGATGGTCTTCGTCGGCGGCTCCGTCACCGGCCAGCGTCAAACGCAGGAGGACACTGACCTTGTCCAGATTCTCAAGTTTCTCGCCGCGTTTGTTTCCGACCGCGCAGACTCGGAGAAGCGGCTCAAGAAACTGCTCGAACGCCGCGATGGACTGGTCGTGGGAGGCCGCGCGGCGTTCGACGGCTTCTTCCCGTATGTCGAAACGCTGTTCAAGCCGGACAAGGCAGGCGAACTGTTCGCGGACATCCTCAAGCACGTCTTCAACGCGAGCGGCGGCGGACAGTTGCACATCGTCCACCTGCAAGGCAGCGAGGGCGAGATCGGACTCCGCATCGGCGAAGGCAACCCGTGGTTCGGTGTGGTCAACGTGGGCGACTCCAAGAAACTCTGCGACCTCTGCGCGGAGCGCCGGGGTGAAGATGAGTATTACGTCGTGGACGAGCTGAAATTCTCCGGCTCGCTCTTCGAGGAAATCAAGAAACCCGGCAGCGGCATCCGCATCCTGGCCGGCGCGAAAAAGTTCACCGAAGGCTGGAGCAGTTGGCGTGTCTCAGCGATGGGCCTGATGAACGTCGGCAAGAAGGAAGGCAGCGAGATTATCCAGCTCTTCGGACGCGGCGTCCGGCTCAAGGGCTACAAGTTCAAGCTCAAGCGCACCAGCGCCCTCGACGCGCTCGATTTCCAAGGTGAGGACGTTCCACGAAAACACCCCGACCACATCGCGCTGCTGGAAACGCTCAACATTTTTGGCGTCAAGAGCGACTACATGAAGGAGTTCGAGGAATACCTCGAAGAGGAAGGTGTGGGCGACGATGAGCGGCGGGAGCAGATCTTCTTGCCGACCATCAAGCTGCCGGAGTTCGAGAGTGGCGAGTTGGAACTGCATATCATCCGGCCCAGGGCCGAGATGCCGGATTTCAAGAAGGCGGTGAAGCTCACGCTGTCGAGCCTAGAGGGAAAGCTGAACAACATCGTCCTCGCCGACTGGTATCCGCGCCTCCAGAAACAGTCCTCTACGCCACGGGGTGGCGGTGTCGCGGCTGAGATGAATAGGGAAGCGCTGAAGGAGAATCATCTGGCCTTTCTCGATTGGAACGCGATCTGGTTCGAGCTGGAGCGGCACAAGCGGGAAAAGGCGTATTACAATCTGCTCTTCGGGCCTGCTGAACTGTCCGCGATGTTCAAATCGTCGTGGTGGTATGAACTCTACATTCCCCCGGGCTACCTCGAATTTCGATTCGACCGCATGGCCCTGTATCAGGACATCGTCGTCCACCTCCTCAAAGGTTACGCCGATCGCTACTACCAGTTTCATAAGCGGGACTTTGAAACGCCGTTCCTCGAATACCAGCGCCTGACCAAGAACGATGAGCTGATGCTTAACCAGTATCAGTTGCTCGTGAAGAAGTCACAGAAGGACCTGATCAAGCAGTTGCGGGATCTCAGCACGGAGTTCGAGGCCGGCAAGTTCGAGGCAATGAGCTTTGAGAAGCTGGATATCTTCCGCGCCGACTCCCACCTCTACCAGCCGCTCATTCACCTCAGCCACAATGACGGCCAGGAATCGCTCGTGAAGATCGTGCCCACGCATCTCAACGTGGGGGAAAAGCAGTTCGTGGACGACCTCGAGTCTTTCTGCAAAGCCGAAGCCAAAGGCATGCTGGCAAACACCGAACTCTACCTCCTTCGCAATCACAGCTCGGACAAGGCGATCAGCTTCTTCACCGAGGCCGGATTTCGTCCGGACTTCATCCTCTGGCTGCTGACCGAAGACCAACCCGGTAAGCAACGCATCGCCTTCCTCGACCCGAAGGGGCTTCGCAACTTCACCGACACCTTCAACAACCCCAAGGTGCAGTTCTTCCGGCGAATCAAGGACCTGCAATCCTTGCTGAAGTGCGACCGCATCGTGCTGGAGTCGTTTCTTATATCGCAAACTTACCGCAACGACCTCCGCTGGCCCAGTCCTGCGGATGCGAAGACGCAAGCCGACGCCAGCGTCTACCGCGCCCATCACATCCTCTGTGCGAAAGACGATCCGAACACTTATGTCAGGGAACTGATCGCGAGCCTTCAGTCACAGGAAACATGACCAGAGACCAAACCGCACAGTTGCTGATCCAGCTCGCTCCGGGGGGCTCTTTTGAGACGCAGTTTTCTGAACGATTACTTCGGTGCCGGTGGGGACAGGCTATTTATTCAGGAAACCCGCATCGCCGCAGATGAAAATACTCGTTGAATTGCTCAGGCTCTTCGGTGTTTTGAATGTGATCACCGGTGTTTGCATCTTGGTTATGACCGCAGAGAACTTGTCTGGCGGATCATTTCTGATGGTCGGGTTGTTGATGCTAGCCGTTCAGGGGATCTTAAAAAGCCGAACGGACAGCACTCGATAGGCGCTCTCAAAACGCAAACGGGCCGCGTCTCCGAGGAGAACGCGGCCCGAAACAGATTCCAAACCGGCGGCGCCGGTTGGCGGGGGAAATTATGCGCCCATGCCGTCCTCAAAGCTGCCGGCGGCCGGGGCGATGAGCAGGTGATCCCGCACAAAACCAATGCCGTTGGCGCTGGTGGCGTCCAGGTCGCGGTGGGCGCTTTCGGCCTCGACCACCAGCGGGGCGGTCTTGGTGCCGTGCAACTGGCAGTAGCGGGAGGCGTATCCCACCATCAGGAGCAGTTCCACGTAGCGGTTCATGTTCAGGTCGCCGGAGGGCAGGTCGGTGAACTGCATCGCCCGCTTGGGCCACTGCGGTTCCATGGCGCGCAGGGGGAACCCGGGGCGAACCACGTAGTTCTTCACGTGGGCGGCCCAGATCCGGGGGCCCACCTTCAGGAAACGGCTCTCCCAGCTTTCGCCCTCCCAGCAGTGGGACGGATCGGCGTTGACGCCCAGCGTGTCGTCGCCGCCGCAGATGTCGACGAGCATCAGGAAGTCATCCGCCGTGGACGCCGCCGTGCCGGGATGGATCTCGTGGCAGAGCTTGATCCCGAGTTTCCGGGCGTGCTCGCGGATTTTGGCGGTTTTTTTGACGAAGCGCTCCTTGCCCTCGGCCAGCAGATCGTAGCCCGGGCCGGCCCAGAATCCCCAGGGGTAACCGGTGGCCAGTTCCCATCCGAAAGCGATGCCCCAGAACATGGGCAGGACCTTGACGTTGAGCTCGGCCAGAAGATCCAGGAGCTTGAGCACGTAGTTTTCGGCCCAGGCCTCGATTTCCGCGGGCGATTGTTTTGCGACCGCCTCGGGAATAAACGGGCGGATGGTCGGGGAGCCGGTCCACGCGGTGGTGTGCACCCAGAACGGGCAGTGGCCGCTGATGCCGTCGAGGCTCATCCCGGCTTTTTCAAAAGTGTCCCGGATTTCGGCGGCCGATTTGAAGCCGTCGCCCTGCTGCAGCATGTAGTTGCTGGGCTGGGCGCCCGATGCGCCGGACCGTTTGGCGTAGTCGAGGAACTGGGCCAGCGATTTTGCGCCGTGTTGAGCGCCTTCGATCGAGGGATGATAACAGGAGTTGGCCATAAGGGAGGATGAGGTTGGAGAAATTCCGCGTTTCCTCTAGCGAGTGGGATCGGGCGGGGGAAGGGGATTTTTAGGCGTCCCGGTGGGGGCGCATTTCTGGGAATTCGGGGACGCGCTTTTTGGAAATCCGACTGGGGGACGGGAGAGTTCTGGGCTAGGGAGGGGTCATGCGAGACGACATCGAGCGGATCCTTTTTCACGAACAAACCATTTTCAGCCGTCTGGACGAGTTGGCCCGGGACATCACCGAGTATTACCGGGACAAAGAGCTCACCGTGCTGGCGGTGCTCAACGGTTCGCTGATTTTCGCGGCGGACCTGCTGCGCCGGGTGCCGCTCCCGCTCAAGCTCGATTGCCTGAGTGTGGCGAGTTACCACGGCGGCACGGAGAGCTGCGGGGTGGTGACTTTCGATCAGGTCTCAATGCCGGACATCGACGGGCGTCACATCCTGATCCTCGACGACATCCTCGACAGCGGGCGCACGCTGCAGGCCATCGAGGGCAAGCTGCGCGAACACGGGGCGCCTCTGAGCGTGCGCGTCTGCGTGCTGCTGAGAAAACTCAAGCAACGCGCCGCCGAACTCGAAGCCCACCATGTCGGGTTCGATATCGGGGACGAGTTTGTGGTGGGTTACGGGCTGGATTACCAGGAGCGTTACCGCAACCTGCCGTTTGTGGGCGTGCTCGATGCCGCTGCGCTTTCGCGGGGAGGGGGCGCGGAGCGCGGCTGAGAGAGGGGGGGAGAAAATCCGATTTCACGCGGAGGCGCGGAGAGCGCGGAGGGCTTTTTTTAAAATGACTGAACCTGAAAACGGAAGTTCCAGCGGAATGACTGAAGGGGCTAAAGTGCAAAGCCCTTGGATTCGGCAATTTCCAAAAATCCCTCCGCGATCCCCGCGCCTCCGCGTGAAAATAGTCTCTCTCTGAAAATTCTGAGTTCGGGCTGAACGCTCTTCTCTTTTTTGACGCCGATCTCCGGGGCGACATCCGGGAATAGCTCACGGGCTGGATTCCGGGGGGGGAGAATGCCCGCGAAATGCATTCGCGGGCTCCCGGTGCCTGGGGCGAGGGAGGTATCTTGCCCTGCAGCGCAGCGCGCGGAGAGGGAACTTTCATCAAGAGGAACCATCGTTTCTGGCACCGTCCGGGGGCAAAGCCGGAGACCTGTGTTCAGTGCCCCCCCAAAAAAAATTCCTCCGCGTGCTCCGCGCCTCCGCGTGAAACCGGTCTTTCTCCGCGATCCCGGAGCCCGGGTTTAGAGCTGGTGATAAATCAGCTCCAGGGTGAGCACGCAGTAGCTGGTGACCAGGGCGGGATCCTTCTCCATCCAGCGCGCGGTGTCGTTGGCCCAGGAGCCGTCGCCGAGTTGGAGGTCGAGGAGTTTTTTCGCGAGCAGCGGTGCCCAGGCCACTTTCTTGCCATCGGCCAGGGCGAGTTCCTCCACGCCGGCGGCAACGAGCGCTTTGCTCATGAGATGGTAATAATAATAGAGGCCGGCCCGGCCCAGGCCGGGGTTTTCGTCGATGGAGAAGTTGTTCCCAAGCCACTCGAGCGCCGAGGCGACCCTGGGATCGTGCTTTTGGAGGTCGGCGAAGATGAAGCTCAGGAGCCCGGCGTAGGTCATGCTCCCGTAACTGCGCAGGGCTTTGGGGCCCTCGGGAGCGTCGGCGTTGCTGTATCCCGGGTAATAAACAAAGCCGCCTTTGTTCGCGGGATCGGTGCTGGCCTTGGGGTTGTGGCTGGGGAGGTTCTGGGTGCGGCTGATAAAATCGATGGCCGCCTGCCAGTTGAGGTCGTCCTGGGCGGGGATCTCGGCGGTGGGCCGGGCGGCGCGATACGAACGCAGCGCCTCCAGCGCCACCAACGTGTTGTCGAGGTCGGGGTGCTGGCGTTTGGGGCTCACCCCGGTGAGGCCGTAGCCGATGCCGCCATCGAGGGATTCGACTGCCATGCCTTTGGCCTGTTGGCGCACGATAAATGCCCGGGCGTTGGCCAGGAGCAGTTCGTCCTTCGGCTCCCCGGAGTTGAGCAGGGCCACGAGCGCGAGCGACGTGTTGTAGTTGGAGAGGCCGCGGCCGTAGATCCCGCCGTCGGGCTGGGCTTTGGAGCGGATGAATGCGTAGCCCTTTTTCAAGAATTCCTGGTTGCCCGCGCGGTAAGCTCCGGTGGGTTCCCGGTGGAAAGCGATCAGGGGCAGCGCGGTCAGAGCCGGGTGTTCCGCGTTGGACCAGTGGCCTTCGGCGGTCTGCTGGGTTTTGAGTGCGCCTAGGCCGCGGTCGATCGCGAGTTGAATCTCGTTTCGGAAAGAGAGGTTTTCCGTTTTGCGCGGCAACGGCTCCGCCGCGTGCAGCGGGGTGGGGGAAAGGATGCCGAGGGACAGGCCGAGGGCGAGGCAGGCGAAAGCGGTTTTGATCATGGGAGACGGGTCGGTTCGGGTTGGAGTTGGATCGTCATTTCCACCGGCGTGTCGCGCGGGGGGATGGCTTTTTTGTTAATTTCCCACACCTGATCGTTGTGGTTCCCCTTGCGCGGGTTGTTGATCAGCGCGGAGGGATACGTCAGCAGCGCGGCGAAACAGCCCTCCGCCTGCGCCAGAAAACGGTCTCCGCCGAACATCGACCCCGTGTAAGTCCACGGGCCGCGCGCGGCGGGTTTGCCCGTCTCCGTGTTCCGCAGCCAGTCCTCGGCGTGGGCGGTTTTTTCTTTGCCGGCCTCGGTCCATTTCAACGCGAGTGTCACGGGGTCGCCTTTGAGCTGGGGGGCGGATTTGAGGTAATCCGAGTTGATTTGGGGTGGGCCGCCCGCCTTCGGTTCGGTCGCGGTGGTTCCCGAGCCTTTTGCGCCGAGGAGCAGCATCACAAAATGCAGGTCGGTGGGCTCCACCTCGGTGACCAGAACACTCTCATGCGTGGCCCCGTGCGGGCTCACCAGGAGGTATTCAACCAAGCCGGAGGCCATGTTGACGGTGGCCGGGAACGACACGCTGCGGGCTTTTTTATCGAACCGCATTTTGCCCATTTGATAAACGCCCGGGCTGATCTCCTGCATCGGGGGGACGGCAGGGGGCGCGGGCTGCAACTCCTGAGCCTGAACCCACGGGGAAAGAATCAGCACGGCGCTCAGGAACCCGAGTCGGGCCAGTGGACGGGTTTTTATGGTGGGCGGACACGGGCGTGCCGGGGCGGGGCGCTGGGGCATGGAACGGGGGATTGCAGTGGATACGAAGCGGGCCTCCTTTTTCATAGGGCGCGTTGGAAAAAAAGAGCGGGTGACAGTGCGGGGCGGCGATGGGGCGGGGCAGGAGGGATTAGAGGACGCGGCGAGTGGTGGAGAGAACCTCCAGATGGCAGCGACCGTGCCGGGTGTGAAGAGTCACTTCCGCGCCGAACACCTCGGAGAGTTTCGCTTGGGTGAGGACGGCTCGTTTGGGGCCGGCCGCCAGGACCGCGCCGTTGCGCAAAAGGAGCGCGTGGGTGAAGACGGGCATGATTTCCTCCACGTGATGGGTGACAAAGATCAGGGTGGGCGCGTCCCGTCGGGAGCCCAGGCGCTGGAGGAAGGCGAGGAAATGTTCGCGCGCCACGGGGTCGAGTCCGGCGCAGGGTTCGTCGAGGATGAGCAGGCGGGGTTTGGCCATGAGCGCGCGGCCGATCAAGACGCGCTGGCGTTCCCC
>CAMARB010000032.1 GCA_945860355.1 Chthoniobacter flavus
CAAAACCGGCGTGGATGGCCAGGAAAGGCCTCTTCCACGGGCTCACACGCGCCGAGACGGGATGGCCGTGTGTGGCGTCTTTGTAGAACCACATCACCAGGGTCGGGATCAGCGTGCGGGAGAGCGCGTAGCTGGCGAGCATTGCGAACACCACCGCCTCCGCCAACGGCGCGAAGAGATAACGGGCGACGCCGGTGAGGAAAAACATCGGCACAAACACGATGCAGATACAGAGGGTGGAAACAAAAGCCGGCAGGGCGATCTCCTCGGCGCCGTCGAGAATGGCCTGTTGGAGGGGCTTGTGCATGGCCATCTGGCGATGGACGTTCTCGATTTCCACCGTGGCGTCGTCCACGAGGATCCCGACGGCCAGGGCGAGCCCCCCGAGGGTCATGAGGTTGATGGTTTCACCCAGGGCGCTGAGAACGGCGATGGAGCAGAGCACGGCCAGGGGGATGGACACCGCGATGATGACCGTGCTGCGCCAGGACCCGATGAAGAGGAGGATCATTAGCGCGGTGAGCGCCGCCGCGATGACGCCTTCCTTGAGAACCCCATGAACGGCGGCTCGGACAAAAAGCGATTGGTCGGCGAACTCGCGCACTTCCACCTCGGGCGGCAACCCGCTCAGGATCCGCGGCATCTCGCCTTTGATCCGTTCCACGACCTCGAGGGTGGAGGCCATCCCGCTCTTGAGAATGGTGAGCAGGGCGCCGCGTTGGCCATCCTGGCGGACGATGTTTTGCTGGGGCTGGTAACCGTCCCGGACCTGCGCCACCTCCCGCAGCAGCAGGGTGGATCCGCCCACCCGGCGGATGGGCAGATCGTTGAGGTCGTCCAGAACCCGCGGGCTGCCGTTGAGTTCGATGTTGTATTCCGTGGCGCCAATTTTCGCCGTGCCACTGGGCAGAATGAGGTTCTGCGCGTTGATGGCTTCGACGACATCCTGCGGGTTGAGGTTCCTCGCCTTGAGCGCCGCCAGATCCAGGTCCACGGACACCACCCGGGTTTTGCCGCCGTATGGCCAGGGAATCTGGGCGCCCTGCACCGTGGCCATGCCCAACCGGATCTGGTTCTGGCCCAGATCATAGATCTCCTGCTCGGAAAGGGTTTTGCTGCTGATGCTGTACTGGAGGATGGGGACGGTGGAGGCGTTGTAGCGGATGACCAGGGGCGGCGTTTGGCCGGGCGGCATCTGACGCAGGATCGTCTGCGCGATGGCGGTGATTTGGGCGACCCCGGCGTCCACGGAAGCCCCGGGGCGCAGAAAGACTTTGATGATGCCCACGCCGTTGTAGGCGTTGGATTCCACGTGCTCGATGTCGTTGACCGTGGCGCTGAGCGAGCGTTCGTGGCTGTAGATGATGCGTTGTTCGAACTCCTGGGCGTTGAGTCCCGCGTACTGCCAGATCACCGAGATGACGGGGATGTTGATTGCGGGGAAGATATCCGTGGGCGTGCGCAGGAGCAGGAGGGGGCTCATGAGCAGCAACGCCAGGGCGGCCACCACGAAGGTGTAGGGGCGGCGCAGTGCGAGGCGGACAATCCACATAAAAAAAGGAAGAGAGAAAAGCGGTGGGCTACGGCCCCTGGGGCTCAGTCAAACCAGCCACGCTGCGCGAGACGTTGCGCCCGCGCCAGAGCAAAGAGCGGGCGGGGGTTGTTCCGGAGCAAAAGAACCAGGACATCTCAAGGCAGCTCGGATTTATCCCAGGTATTTGATCACCGCCTCGGTGCGGGAGCGGACATGGAGTTTCTCGTAGATGCGCTGCAGATGCGAACGGATCGTGTTGACGCTCACACTGAGCTGCGCGGCGATTTCCTTCGTTTGATAACCCTTGGCCAGAAAATCGAGGATCTCCTCCTCCCGTTTGGAAAGAGACTCCAGCGGCGTCCCCGTTGTCACAACGCCGGGCCGTGCCCGAAATGATTCCACCACTTTGCGGGCAATCTGGTTGGTCATGGGCGCGCCCCCTTCCTTGACGGCCCGGATGGCGTCGATGATCTCATCCGGGTGCGCCCTCTTGAGCAGGTAACCGCTGGCGCCGGCCTGAAGCGCCTGGAAAATGGAGTCGGTGTCCTCATAAACCGTGAGAACGAGGATCTGGACCTGAGGAAACGCCGCTTTGACCTTTGCGGCGCATTCGATGCCGGTTGCTCCGGGCAGATGGATGTCCATCAGGAGGACTTCCGGGAGGTTTTTTCCCAGCTTTCGCAGGCCTTCCTCCGCGGAGCCATACACCCCGACGCAGTCGAATCCCTCGTCCGCATTCAGAAGTGCGGAAATGTCGGCGCGGTAGCGGCTATTATCCTCGATCATTGCGACCTTGATCATGGCAGTAGAAGCGGGGGGACGTGCGGGTTCTTAGGGTAAAGTGATGGCGCCCCGGGGCAGGTGAAGAATCACACTGGAGCCTTTTCCGGGGAAACTCTCCAGTCGGCATTCGCCGCCAATCTCTCGAAGCCGCCGTTCCATGCCCGAAAGGCCGTTGCCGGAGCCGTCCAGTGTGTCGCGTTCAAAGCCGCAGCCGTTGTCGGCGATGGCAATGCAGATCCCACTGGATGAGGAGCTGACCCGGAGACGGATCTCACTTGCCGCGCTGTGACGGGCGGCATTGTGGAGCGCTTCCTTGCTCGCCAGGAAGAGATGATGGCGGGCTTCGGCGCTGAGCGTGCCGTCGAGCAGCGGTTCCTCGATCTCCAGCCGGAACGCGCTCGGGCTTCCCGCGATGATTTCCCCGGCGCATTGGGCCAGATAAGTGATGAGCTGGCGAATGGAGTCGTTGCGCGGATTGATCGCCCAGACGATTTCGTCGAGAGACCGGGTCACTTCCACGGACTTTTCATGGATGCGCCTGGCGTGCATTCGCATGTCCTCGGGCTTGGCGTTGTTCCGGGTCGCAAGCGCGCTCAGGAACCCAATCTGGCTGAGGGACGCCCCAAGATCGTCGTGAATGTCCTGGGATATCCGGCTGCGTTCGCGTTCCAGTGCTTTTTCCTGTTCGAGGGCGCGCGACCGGCCGCGGTATTTGATCCGGAGAACCAACCGCACCGCGGCCGCAACCGTCACCAAGGCGGCGGCTCCGGCGAGCGATAGGAACCAGCGGGTTTCGTAGAAATAGGGGGACACACGCAGGGGAATGGCCGCGCCGACCGTGTTCCACACTCCGTCTCCGTTGCGCGCCAGCACCCGGAACCTGTAGTTGCCCGGGGGCACATGCGTGTAGGAGGCCGTCCGCTCGATTCCCGCCTCGGTCCAGTGCGTGTCCAAACCCTCGAGCCGGTAGCGGAAGTGGGTTTTTTCAGGGCTGCCCGGGTCGGGCACGGTAAACCGGAAATCGAGGCGCCGCTGGCCTTTCGGGATCCCGACCGGAGGCGAATCAAGATCGCGGGCGAAGGCCGCCTGGTCGAGGTGGCCCGGCAGATCAAAGCGGGTCCGCAGCTCTTTGCCGGTGGCCGTGAGTTCCTCAACCAAAACCACGGGCGGTGCCGGATCGAAAGGAAGGTTGTCAGGGCGGAAAACCAAGAGGCCCCCCTCGGTGGAAATCCAGAGCCGGCCGTCTCTGGCAAGCCAGCCTGCGGGTGCCGCGGCCGGGCTGCAGCGGCCTGTCGGTAATCCTTCCAAGTTCGTATGGGCACGGTAATCGAGTTTTGAGGACCTGCCCCCGAGCACCGCGTCGAGATCGGCAAGCGACACGGAGAGAAGCCCGGTTTGGGTCATACACCACAAGTTGCCGATCTCGTCGGTGATGAGACCCGAGATCTGAAGGCCTGGGAGCCGAGCGGCGGCGACGCTGCTGAGTGCGCCTGCGCGCCATCGGCAGAGATACCCGTCACGGGTGGCAACCCAGAGCGTGTCGTCGGTTTGCGTATGGAGCGCGGCGATCGAGGCGTCGGGCAGCCTTGTTGTCCGATCAAAAAGAGCAAAGCCGCCCCTGTTTTGCCGGCAGGCGAGCCCGGCCGTGGTGCCCACCCAAAGCGTGCCTTGGAAATCGAGCTCCAGAGCATTCACTCCTCCGGGCGGCAACCCCTCGCTTTTTCCGTAGGGGGTGAGTGTTCCTTGGAAAAAACAGAAAAGCCCGTGCCGGTTGCCGATCCAGAGGCGCCCCTGGGCGTCCTCGCACAGGACGCGCGCTTCGCGGCCAATCAACTCCGGGTCAAATGCGGAAACGAAACGTTCGTTTTCGTAACGAAAAACCCCGGCATCCGCCGTGCCCGCCCAGAGTTGCCCGTTTGCGGAGCTCCAGAGGGCGGTTGCGGCAGTCTCTGGCCGGTCGTTTCCCAGCGGATAATGGCGCCACTGGCCATTTCTCAAAGCGTCGAGGCCTCCGGAGGCGGCGCCCGCCCAGAGCGTGCCGACGGCGTCTTCACACACCGCCCGCGTCGCGGGATCGCTCAGGCTGCTTGCCGGGGTCTGGGCGTGGAATCTTCGGAGATTTAATCGGGCGAGCACGCCGCCCTGGGCCAGGGCCCAGATGTTGCCGGCGCGATCCTCGGCGATCGAACGGATGCGGTTATTTGCGAGTTGGGAGGGCAGACGCACCCGGCGGAGCACGCCTTTGGGGGTTGCGGTGAAAAGGCCGTCCCCGTCCGTGGCACTCCAATGGTTGCCCTGCCGGTCGGTGAACTCTGCGGTGACCGTGGCGGGGGAGGGGGGCCATTGCGGAAGGGCGATCCGCCAAAGCCCGGCTTCATGGAAAAAAAGTTGCTGGTGGGCCCGGACCCAAACCCGGTCCGGTCCGCCGGCCGCCGGGAAAACGGCGGTCGCCTCGAAAGGGCCCGCTTCGGGAGAGGGCGGCAGCAGACGGAGCTCCGGGGAGTTGCCAAAATACACGCCTTTCTGAGTGGCCGCCCAAAGGGTCCCCTGGGCGTCGCATTTGAGATCTCTCGCGGATTGCTGCGCCAAAGCCGCGGGTTGCAACCCGTTGGCTGTGAGGAGGCGCACGTTTCCGGCGCGTGTCCGCAGCCAGAGCGCGCCGGAGCTCTGAACCATGAAATCCGTCGTGGGATCGTTCAAGTCCCGGTCCAACAAGTGCCTCGGCGCGGAGTCGGATCCGATCTCCATCATGCGGCCGGTGGCGCTGAGCGCGAGCATTGACCCTCTGTTTGACGCGGGCCGCATCAGGACGACCCGTTCCCCGGGGCTGAGCGGTTCAAGCGTTTTGGCAAGGGCGCCGTGTCTTTCCCTCCAGAGCGATCCGTCCGGAGGCGCTATCCAGACGCCCTCACTGGGATCGGCAAAGATCAAGGCGTCCCGGTGGCCGGGAATTGAGTTCCCTAGAATGAACCAGCGCAGCCCGTCAAAACGCAGTAGCCCCGCCTCGCCCACCAGCCAGAGGAACCCTTCCGGCGCCTGGGTGATCTGCGGGCTGACCACGGCGGGCATCCCCGTTTCCGCGCTCCAGAGCGCGATCAGGTAATCCTCGTCTTCCGGGACTGCCGGCTCCGCCCGCAGAGGCTCGCATATCGGCCACGCAAACAACAGGAGCCAGCCCGCCAACCAAGCGGGAAGAGCCCGGAACGAGCGACTGGAGCGGAGGAAGAGCGCCACGTGGGGCACTCTACAAGGCAGAGCCCCGGGTTTGCCAAGAGCGGCTTGGAAAGACTCCTGAGGCGACCCCTGCGCGAGCCCTTGGAAAAAACAAGTGTCGTAACCTCACGCCGGGGGCCGGTGCCCGCGCTAGCGGATCTGCGGCAGAAGAATGGAGAGCAATTCGGTGATTTTCACCCGGTCCTGCTTCATCGAATCGCGATGGCGCAGCGTGACCGTGCCTTCGAGCTCCGGGCCGTTTTCGCCGACGGTATCGAAATCAATGGTGACCCCAAAGGGCGTGCCCGCCTCGTCCTGGCGCCGGTAGCGTCGTCCGATGGCGCCGCCGTCGTCGTAAAACACGCTCATGTGAGGCCGGAGCAGGTCGCGGACTTCGAGTGCTTTTTTCACCAGCTCGGGCTTGTTTTTGAGCAAGGGGAAAACGCCGACCTTGATCGGGGCCACCCGGGGATGAAACCGCATCACCGTGCGCAGCTCGGCCTTGCCCTTCTCATCGGTGACCTCCTCCTCGTCGTAGGCGTTGCACAGCAGGGCCAGGATGAGCCGGTCCACACCGGCGGAGGGTTCAATGACATGCGGCACGTATTTGGCGCTGGCTTCCTGATCGAAGTACTCCATCGATTTGCCGCTGTGCTGCTGGTGCTGGGAGAGATCGAAATCACCGCGGGCTGCGATGCCCTCGAGCTCCTGGGTGCCGAACGGGAACTTGTAGAGAATGTCCACACAAGCCCGGGCGTAATGGGCGAGTTCGTCCTTGTTCTGCCAGTATTGCTCCAGCGAATGCCGGGGCAGCCCGATGGACTCGTACCAACGCAGCCGCTGTTCGACCCAGTATTTGTGCCAAAGCTCCCAGCCCCAGTTGGCTTGAGGCTCGCCCTCCGGCGATGCGTCGCTCAGGGACGCCACTTTTCCCGTCTGTTTCTCCACGACCTCGTCGGGTTTGATGAAGAACTCGAGCTCCATCTGCTCAAATTCCCGGGACCGGAAGGTGTAGTTCCTGGGGTTGATCTCGTTTCTGAACGCCTTGCCAATCTGACAGATCCCGAAGGGCACCTTCTGCCGGGCTGTGTCCACCACGTTCTTGAACTGCACGAAAATCGCCTGCGCGGTTTCGGGCCGCAGATACGCGACGTTCTCTGAGCTTTCGGCGGCGCCGATGTACGTTTTGAACATCAGATTGAACATCTGAGGCTCGGTGAAGAGGGAACCGTTCTCGGGGTTGTAGCGCGTGGTCCCCTCGAGTTTCTCCGTTGTCTCGCCCAGCAGATCCGGGTCGGTCAAACCGCGCTGGGAATAATACTGCTTGGCGACTTTCCGGGCGCTTTCCGGGGGTTTGCCCGCCGCCAGCAGCACCGAATACGACTCATCGAGCGTGGCGCCGTCCGTGGAACGGGCCCCGGTGTAGAAATAGGCGACGCCGTTCTGCGGGTCGATCTGATCGGAGCGGTAGCGTTTTTTGGTGAGCAAACAGTCCACCATCGGGTCGGCAAACGTGTCCACGTGGCCCGACGCCTTCCAGATTTGAGGATGCATGATGATGCTCGCGTCGAGTCCCACCACGTCCTCCCGGTACCGCGTCATGGACTGCCACCAGAGCTCTTTGACGTTGCGCTTGAGCTCGGACCCGAGCGGGCCGTAATCCCAGAACCCGTTGAGGCCCCCGTAGATCTCGCTGGATTGAAAAATGAACCCGCGCCTCTTGCAGAGGCTGACGATTTTTTCCATGCGCGAAACACTCGAAGGGACCTGGCTCATAGGGGGGTGGAAAGTGCGTAGCGCGTTGAGAAGTCTCAAGCCCAAAACTCCGCAGTCGCATGAGGAGGCCGCCTGTGTATGGTTCAGGGTTCCATGCCCCGATACGAAAACTACCGCTCTCATGCGGCCGAATTGCCGAGCATGCGGCGCTGGGTTTTTAGGGCGTTTGTGCTCTCGCTCCTCATCCATGGCGGGCTCTTCGTCTTCTTCCAGTTCAAGCGAATCGATGCGTTTACGCCGCCCCCACCGCCGGACGAACCGATCCGGTTTGTGGTCAACAAGGTGACCATTGATCCCAAGCTCCTTCAGCCGCCCCCCAAGGAAACACCCAAGGTGACTGCAAAGCCTCAAAACGAGCCCATCGTGATCCCCCTGGAAAAACCCGAGCTCCGGGAGATCCAATTAAAGCCTCAGTCGGCGGAGCTGGTCTCGCCAATCCTGAGCGAGAAACCCAAGACGGCTCCGGTGAATCTGGAGGCGCTCATGAAAAAAGAGGCCGGCACTTCCGGGGACCGCGAATTGCGGACGATCGCGTCGGCGCTGTTGAGCAGCTCGGTGAAGGCGCCGGACCAGCCTTCCCTTCAGATTCCCCCGGCGGGCAAGGAGAGTGCCGAGGGCTTGGGCGGGATCCCCGGGCGTCAATCGCTCGATGAAGCCCTGGCGTCCGCGGGCAAACCCGCGGGGCACGAGCAACCGGTGGCGATGCCGGGCGGGGCTTTGTTTGAGCACGGCAAGGCGGAACTTCGCCCCGAGGCCGTGCAGGCTCTTCAAAAAGTCGGACAACTCTTTCAGCTCTACCCGGACGCCCTGTTTCTGATCAGCGGCCACACGGACTGGACCGGCACGGTGGAGTTCAATCAAGTGCTCAGCGAGGAGAGGGCGGACGCGGTGAAGCAGTGGCTGGTGACGACGATGAAGATTGCACCCGAACGGATTCAAACCGTGGGGCGCGGGAGCGCCGAGGCCCTTGTTCCGGCGGACCGCTCGGTGGAGGAGCAACAGCCCAACCGGCGTGTGGAAATCCTCATTCGCCCCCTTCAAAAATGAGCGATCCAACGGGTTGTGAGGAGATGGACAAGTTCGTTCAAGGGCTTGTGGACGATGCCGACCTTCAGGCTTGGTTTGAGAGTTTTGAGGGAGTCGATGAACGCGCTCGTTGCGCCGATTTTCACGTGCTTGTCCAGCGGATGGAGGCCGCCGGAGAGCATCCCGAGTTGATCCGGGCCACGTCGCGCCTGGCGGAGCCCGGCGTGTATTCAAGCGTCCGGGAGACGCTCCAGGCCCGGCTCCGAGAGCGGGAGAGGCGAACCGGCCCGGACGCCCGGACTTGATGTCCCGCCGTTGGCGCTGGGTGCATTTCCGGGCGAGGCGATGTTGTCCGGTGCCGCAAAAGCTCAGGATTCTTCGGCAAACTTTCAATGACGGCGCGGCCCCACCTAGGGCAGGGTAGGGGGGTGATGAGGGGCCAGCCACCCCAGGGCAAGTTCCGGAGAGCGGAATCCTCATTGCCGAAATCAGGCCGGATCCGTTAAGGAAACCGTTCTTTTCGGTTTCATTGGATTTCCCGACGAAGTGTCCTCCCTTCAACATTCACCGCCGCATGCCCCCCTTTCACTGCCCATGGAGCCCCCTCTCTTGCAGCTCAATCACATCCTCAAATCGTTCGGCGCGGTGCGCGCCCTCAAAGGGGTCTCCTTCTCGCTGCGCCCCGGGGAGGTTCACGCGCTGCTCGGCGAAAATGGCGCCGGCAAGTCGACTCTGATTAAGGTGATCGCGGGCGCTCATTCGCCCGACGGCGGCGAGATTGTCATCGGGGGCGAGAGGCTCAGCCATCTCACTCCGCGTCTGGCCCGGCATCACGGAATCGCCTGCATCTATCAGCAGCCGGCATTGTTCCCCGACCTGACGGTTGCGGAAAACATCGCGCTGGGCGTGCAGCAACCCAAGTTTCACCAGCGGATGCGGTGGGGCCGACAAACGCTCCAGGCCCGGGAGCTTTTGAAAAGGGTCGGGGCGAAAATCGATCCAAACGCTGAAGTGCGCAGCCTGTCGATGCCCGAGCAGCAATTGGTGGAGATTGCCAAGGCACTCGGCGCCGGGGCGCGGATTTTGATCATGGATGAACCCACGGCCTCGTTGACCCGGCAGGAGGTGGAGTTGTTGCTCGCCGTCGTGCGCGATCTGCGCACGCAGGGGGTGGGGATTATCTACATCTCCCACCGTTTGGAGGAGATCTTCGCCGTGGCCGACCGGGTGACGGTGTTGCGTGATGGCGAAAGCGTCGGCACGGAGCCCGTGGCCGGGATGGATGAGGCGACTCTGATCCAGCGGATGGTGGGTCGCCAGGTGTCCGCCATTTATCCTCCCTCGGAGAGTGAACCGGGACCGGTGGTGCTCGCGTTGCGCGGGGTCACCTGCCGTGCCTCCGGGGTGCGTGACATTGATCTGGATGTGCGCGCCGGGGAGGTTGTGGGGCTCTCAGGACTGGTCGGAGCCGGCCGGACGGAGCTGGCCCGAATCCTTTTCGGCATCACCCCGGCGGATGCGGGGGAGATCCAGCTCTTCGGCAAAGCGGTCCGTATCCAGTCGCCCCAGGCGGCGGTGGAACACGGCATCGCGTATGTGCCCGAGGATCGGCGCAAACACGGCGTCATTCTCGACATGCCGATTGCGGCGAATCTCACGATGGCCGTGTGGCCGACGTTTTTCCCCGGCGCCTGGCTGCGCCCGGAGGCGGAGCGCCTTCACGCGTTGGAATTCATCCGCGATTTGGGGATCAAGACCCCGGGCCCGCAAGCCCTTGGAGGCGCTTTGTCCGGAGGCAACCAGCAGAAAGTCGCTCTGGGTCGGTGGCTGGCTATCCGACCGCGTTTACTCATCCTGGATGAGCCCACGCAGGGAGTCGATGTGGGCGCCAAGGCCGAGATCCACAGGATCATCCGACGCCTGGCCAAAGAGGGGCTCGCCGTGCTGATGATCTCCAGTGATTTACCGGAGGTCCTCGGCATGAGTGACCGGATTGCCGTGATGCGGGAGGGCGCCTTGGCGGGCGTGTTGCCGGGCGGCGCGTCGGCGCATGAGGTGATGCGGGTTGCGTTGGGCCAAACCCAAAGGGAGGCGGCGTGAGATGAACCGCTCTTTTCGCGAATGGTCGGTGTGGCTGGTCCTCGCCCTGGTTTTGGGGGTGTTGGCGGTGCTGGCCCCCGCGTTTTTCGATCCGCAGCCTTTGCTTTCGCGCCTGACCCGGGAGGCGCCGACACTCGTTGTCGCCTGCGGAATCACGCTGGTGATTATCAGCCGACAGATCGATATCTCGGTTGGATCGCAGTTTGCCGTTTGCGGGGTGTTGGCGGGTTTTCTGGCCGCCGCGAAGCTGCCCTTTGCCGTGGTGCTGGTCGCCGCCGTCGGGGCGGGCGCTTTGCTGGGCGCCATCAACGGGCTCCTCGTGGCCGGTTTGCGGCTGCCCTCCATCGTGGTGACCTTGGCGACGATGGTTATCGCCAGGGAGGCCCTCCGGTGGTGGCGCCAGGGGCAGTTTGTCAATTTGCCGGAGGGTCTCCAGTGGTTCGGGATGGCTCAGCGCACCGGCCAGTGGACTCTTCTCGGGTTCGCCCTCCTGGTGCTGGTGTCGATGGCTTTCGGCATGAAACATCTCGCGGCTGGGCGGTTCGTGTATGCCGTGGGGTCGGACGCGGAGGCGGCGCGCTTGGTGGGGATCAGGCCGCGGATTGTCACCTTTGGCGTGTTTGTCCTGGTCGGCGCGCTCACGGGGCTCGCCGCGCTGATGAACATGGTGCAATCGCCCCAGGTGGACCCCAAATCGGGGGCCGGCCTTGAGCTGCGGGCCATCGCCGCGGCGGTGGTGGGCGGGGTGGCCATTTCCGGCGGACGCGGCAGTTTATGGGGAGTTTTTGGCGGCCTGCTCCTTTTGGTGACAATCAACCCGGCGCTGACGTACCTGCACGTCGCGCCTTACTGGGAGAAAGCCATTCAAGGCGCGATCATCCTGCTGGCGGTCGTCGCCGACGGGGTTCGGGCCCGGCGGATCAACGAGTGATGTCGAAACCTTCTTTTTTCTCGCGAACCAGGGGATGGTGGCGCAGCCACGAGGCGGTGCTTCTGGTGGTCCTATTGGCTGAGCTCGTCTTTTTTAGCAGCGCCGGGCGGCGGTTCGGCACGGCCGACAACTTTTTCGACATCGCACGGCATTCCACCGAGATCGGGCTCCTGGCGCTGGTGATGACGCCGATTATTCTCACCGGCGGCATCGATTTGTCGGTGGGGTCTTTGCTCGGATTGTGCGCCGTGGTTTTCGGCAAGCTGTGGAGGGATGGCGGGTGTTCCCCGGGGATCGCCGGTGTTCTCACCCTGGGTTTGGGCACCCTGGCGGGCCTGCTTAACGGGGGGCTCATCACCGGGCTGCGCCTGCCGCCTCTCATCGTCACCCTGGGCACTTACTCGCTGTTTCGAGGGTTGGCCGAGGCGCTGACTCACGGGGCGGATACGTTCACCGATTTCCCCGCCTCGTTTCTTTTCCTCGGACAGGAAACCTGGACGGGGTTGCCGGCTCAGGCGTGGGTCTTGATGGTGGCCGCAGTCGGCTTCTGGCTGCTGGTGCATCGCACCACCTTCGGCCGGGCGTTCTGCGCCATTGGCTGGGCCTCCGAAGGCGCCCGCTACGCCGGGATCCCGGTTCGTGCGCGGGTGACGCTGGCCTACGGTCTGGCCGGCTTCGTGTCGGGGCTCGCGGCCATCATTTACACGGCCCGGCTCGGGCAGGCCAAAGCCGACGCCGGCACCGGTTATGAGCTCTTTGCGATCACGGCGGTGGTGCTGGGAGGCACCTCGATTTTCGGCGGCGCGGGTTCCATTCACGGCACGTTGCTGGGGGTGGCCGCGATTGGCGTGCTCAGCAACGGTCTCGTGCATATCCATCAACCGCGCGAAGTGGCGGGAATGCTCACGGGTTTTCTGCTCTTGCTGGCCTTGGCGGTGAGCGTGCTTCCCCAGTGGCTTTCCTCCCTTGCAATCCGCCGCCGCGCCGCCCAAGGCTCTCAATCATCCCCTCCATCCACTCCATGAAATCTCTCCTCGCGTTTGTTTTCTGCGCCGCCCTCCTTTTTAACGCCGGTTGCTCCAAGGCCCCCGAACCCGCGGGCGGTGGTTCCGGGAAGAAGCTCACCGTCGCTCTGATGCCTAAAAGCAAGGGCAACGCCTATTTCGTTTCGTGCAAACAGGGCGCCGACGAGGCGGCCAAGGAGTTGGGGTTGGACTTGCTCTTTGACGGGCCGACCGAGCCCGATCCCGCCAAACAAAACGAGATCATCGAAAACTGGATCACCCTTGGGGTCGATGTCATCGCCGTGGCCTGCGAAAACTCCGAGGGCATCTCCACGGCGCTGAGGAAGGCGCGGAAGAAGGGGGTGAAGGTGGTCACATTCGATTCCGACGCGGCGGCGGACGCCCGGGAGTTTTTTGTGAACCAAGCCACGCCGGAGGGGATCGGTTACACCTTGATGGACGAGGCGGCGCGGTTGACGGGGGAGGAGGGCGAGTTTGCGATCATCTCAGCGACCCTGACGGCCGCCAACATGAACGCTTGGCGCAAACACATCGAGGCGCGCCTGGCTGAGAAGTATCCGAAGCTCAAACTGGTGGCGACCAAGCCCTCCGATGATTTGAAGGATAAGGCGCAGAGTGAGGCCACCGCGCTCCTGAGCGCGTATCCGAATCTCAAGCTGCTGATGGCGATCTGCTCGCCTGCTGTGCCCGGCTGCGCCGAGGCCGTCAAACAGGCGGGCAAGGCGGGCACGGTCAAGGTGATGGGGCTCGGGCTGCCAGGCGAGAACCGGAGGTATGTGAAGGAGGACGTCACACAGAGCGTCGTTCTCTGGAAAACGGTGGACCTGGGCTACCTCACTATTCACGCCGCCAACGCCGTGGGAAATGGCGTTCTTAAGCCGGGCGACACCCGTTACGCGGCGGGACGTCTCGGCGAGCTTGAGATCCAGGGCAGCGATATCCTGCTCGGCAAACCCTTCATCTTTAACAAGGCGAACATCGACGAGTTTGACTTCTGAGGTGGACCCCGAAAAACGGGCCAGAGGATAAGTTATAGAAAAGCGGCGGCGGATCGTGTCGACGCAACCCAAGAAACCAGCGCAAATCAAAGCCAAACGCCGCAGACACGATCCAGAATTCAAAGCCCGTGTAGCCCTGGATGCGCTCAATGGCGTCAAAACGATCCAACAAATCGCCAAGGAATACGAGGTGCACCCCGTTTAAGGCTCCGACTGGAAAAAGACGCGCGAGCTGCCGGATGAGCAGGGTTCCAGCCTCGATTACCAGCCCGTGGGCGAGAGCTAGGAGGAACAGGATCCGATGCGCCTGTTGGACGGCATTCATCTGATCGCCCCGTGCATTGGTAGGCGGCGTCTGGTGAAGGTGCTAGAGGGGTCCAACGGGGGACGGTGACCCGACGTCCCCGCCACCATCGATTGATTTAGCCGATCGCTGGGCGAAGAATGGGGTCCACCCCACCCTCACCGACCTCGAATTCGCCACGCGCCTCTCGTATTTTCTCTGGAGCGCGCCGCCCGATGACAAGCTGCTCGCACTCGCGAAGAACAACACCTTGCACCAGCCCGAGGTGCTCGCCCGTGAAGTGGACCGCATGATTTCCGATGCGAAGAGCAGCGAGTTCGTCAACGGCTTCGTGCATCAATGGCTCGGCATGGAGCGGCTGGATTTCTTTCAGTTCGACAACAAGCAATTTCGCGATTTTGACGAAAGCGCCAAGGTCGCCGCGCGCCGCGAAGTGTACGAGACTTTCGGGCACCTCCTGCGCAGGAACGGCAGCCTCACTCGCTTGCTCAAGAGCGACGAGATTTTCGTCAACGGCCTGCTTGCGACATACTACGGCATCGAAGGCGTGCGCGGCGACGAGTTCCGAAGCGTGAAGTTGTCCGCCGACTCACCACGCGGCGGGTTGCTCGGCATGGCCGCCGTCCTCGCGATGGGCAGTAATGGCCAAAGCAGCAGCCCCGTCGAACGCGGGGCCTGGGTCCTGCGCAAACTCCTGCACGACCCGCCGCCGCCAGCCCCGCCAAACGTCCCTCAACTTACCCGGCTCGAAGGCAAGCTTCTGACGACGCGCGATCGAATCGCGGCGCACCAAGAAGAGCCCCAGTGCGCTCAGTGCCATCGCAAGATCGACCCCATTGGCTTTGGCCTGGAGAACTTCAACGCTGTCGGCAAATGGCGCACCAAAGAGACCTATGTGAAACCCGGTGTCGGCCAAAAGACCTGGCCCATCGATCCCGCCGGAGCCCTCTACAACGGCCCCGCCTTCAAAGATTATTTCGAGCTGCGCAATCTCATCGCCGCCAAGCCCCAGCAGTTCGCGCACGGCTTCACGGAAGCTCTCATCGAATATGCCCTCGGTCGCCCCTTCGGTTTCCTCGACCAAGACCTCGCCACCGACATCGTGAAGCGTGCGGAAGGCAGGGATTTCGCTGTAAGCGAATTCGTACAGGCACTTGCGAGCAGCAAAGCATTTCAAAGCAAGTGATTCATGCCTGCCTGTCCCGTCCTAGAAGCTCAAATCGAACGAATTCGGAGGTGGACCACAAAAATCGGGCCGGAGGATAAGCTCTAGAAAAGCGGTGGCGGGGCGCATCAACGCGGCCCAAGAAACCAGCGCAAACCAAACCCAAACGCCGCAGACACGATCCAGAGTTCAAAGCCCGGGCAGCCCTTGATCCGCTCAAGGGCGTCAAAACGGTCCAACAAACAGCCAAGGAATACGAGCAGCACCCGTTCAGGTCTCCGACTGGAACCTGACGGAAGAGGGGATCCTGCCTGCACTGGAAGCGGGACTGGATGCGTGGTTTGAGCGCGACAACGCGTGTCGCCCGCACGAGGCGCTGAAACGCCGGCGTCCACCCCGGCAAATGAAGAATTCGCGGCATGAGGTATTGGTATCCAGGGGCCATCCCCGGGCAGGCCCGGCTTCTTCACAAAGTGGTTGCTCTGGCTTGGCGCCAGCGCCCGAGCGTTGATTGTTTGGGGGCTCGGGCTGCCGCAACCTCGCCCTCCGAGACATTTGTGAAAAAACCTCGCGCCTACTAACTCAGGACCGTAAACATCCACGCAATTCTCCGCCGCCATGGCTTAATCTAGCCGATCCTAGGCCGTAGAGCGGGGTCCACCTCACATGGCCACAATACCTGCAAAACCACTGCACCGCTATCAAGTGATCGGTGGCAACACCGTCACCGGAACTGGCGACCAGAATTCCCAACAGGGATTTCTGAACGAACTTCAATATGTGGATTTTTTTGCGACGAAGATTGGAGAGTGTCTCTCCATGAACACCCTGGAAATGAGCGTGGTAGAAGATGAGGACACCCAGACGGCATTTTTTTATGCGGAAGTAAAAAACGGCGAGGTGCCGGTGGTCAACGGCTACTGCAGCAGTTCCATCCGTCCACTGAGCCAGATTGCGGATGATTTCCTTAAGGAGGATTAAAACCTGCCTCCCGAGCACCTCAATTGAACCATTTTATACCTAATGGATATCGAAGACCCCGGTGAATTCAACGCGGCCATGCTCAACCTGTATCGCATGCCCAGTGTCGCCGGTCTGCTGCTTCAAAAGGGAAAACAAACATTGGCGAATCACATGCCGTTTTCCGATCAGCGGAACGCCCAGTTGGCAGAGCTGATTGCCACCATGTGCGAGGGGTATTCCGACGTGAACCGTCGGTTGAGACAGGTGCTGATCACCTACGATGCGGGCTCGCTCCTAATCACCATCCGCAAGGATACGCAGCTGGCGGTTCTCATGACGTCAAAAGGGGATATCGATGGTATTTCCAAGTTTGCCTCTCTGTTCATGCTGGAGAACCCATCGAACTTCACTCCGGAAAACCCCGTCGCGGTGGTGACACCCGTGCAGGCCGCCCCGGTCCATGGGGCTTCAGTTGTTCCGGTTTCAGTGAAGACTGCCGCTGTGGGAGGATATTCCATGCATGAAGTCGTCTCAGGCGAGGCTGGCGTGCAGCGGGCGGTGGTCGAAGCCGCTGCTCAGGAAGTCAGCCGCTGGCCAGAGATCCGGATCGTCATCGACAATGTGCTCGGCAAAGTCATGGGCCGGGCCCAGATCACGAGAATGGTGGAGCGTGTCTGTCAGGAGAAGGGAATCGGCGATCCCACTCAGCTTCCCTTGCGACATGCCATCAAGCTTGCCTTTGCGGTGCTAGAGGAAATTCCCAACCGGAACAAGAGGGCTTCCCTCATCAGTGAAATGCAACACATCTTCGAAGATAAAAATCTCGGTAGTCCCGCATGGTCATGAAATATTACAAATCTTTCCTCCTCGTCACATGTCTGGGCCTTCTGATCCAGACTTCATTCCTCGATGCGCAGAATGAGACATCTGCCGGTGTCGAAGTGCCCAAGGTGGGCCTCCAGCAAGTGGAGAAAAAGCTCGATCAAATCATTGATAAACTGGACGACAGCCAGAAGACCTTGAAGGAGGTGGCGGGTGAAGTCCGCAATGTAGAGGCACCGGAAGCCCCCGCTGTGGTTGCGGCGGATTCAGCCTCTGCGCCGGCAGAACAGGCCACCGTCAAGACACTGCAGTTGAACATCAATTATGTCTGGATCGTCCTTTGTGGCGCCCTCGTCTTCAACATGCAGGCGGGATTTGCGATGGTGGAACTCGGATTTGCCCGGGCGAAGAACAGCATCAATATCGTGATGAAGAACTTCCTCGATTTCTGCATCAGCACCATCGCCTTTCTCTTTGTCGGGTGCGGGTTGATGTTTGGAACTTCCTGGAAGGGATTGGTCGGCACAGACTCCTTCTGGCTGTCGCATTTTCCCTCTGACAGCGACATGTGGGTTTTCTGGTTTTTTCAGGTCGTGTTTGCAGGAACCGCCTGCACCATCGTTTCCGGCGCAATGGCCGAGCGGACGAAATTTGTCGGCTATCTCGTTTATGCCGCAGTTCTTGCCGGGGTGATCTATCCCGTCTGCGGACACTGGGTCTGGGGTCGTTTTGGTGGTCCATTCGGTCTCGGGACAGAGGGATCGAAGGGATGGCTCGAAGCTCTCGGTTATATCGACTTTGCCGGCTCCTCAGTGGTTCACAGTGTGGGTGGAGCCTGTGCGCTTGCGGGCATCATGGTGATTGGGCCTCGTGTTGGTCGCTTCGCCAAGGATGGCACCCCGCGACTTATTGCGGGCCACAACATTCCGTTGGCCGCTCTGGGCACTTTCATCCTCTGGTTCGGCTGGTTTGGTTTCAACGCCGGTTCCACCCTCGTCGCTTCAGGGGCTATCGGTCGTATTGCGGTGAACACGGCGGTGGCACCTGCGGCGGCAGCGATTGCCGCGATGATTTCCATGTGGTTTGTTCAGGGGCGTCCCGATGTGGGTATTACGCTGAACGGTTGTCTTGGTGGTGCGGTAGGAGTTACCGCCTGTTGTGCGAACATCACCCCGGCTTCGGCGTTTGTGGTGGGCATCGTGGCGGGGCTTCTGACAACTTTCGCCACCATTGGTATTGAGCGTATCGGTCTGGATGATGCGGTGGGCGCGGTGCCGGTGCATTTGGTCAACGGATGGTGGGGGATCCTCAGTGTCGCGTTCTTCAATGAGAAAGGATTTGATCCCCGACAACTGGGAGTTCAAGCGCTGGGCGTTTTCAGCATCACGGTAGCAGCGTTCGTGGTGTGCTATGTCGTTTTCCGCTGTGTTCACGCCTTCATCGGATTACGCGCCAGTGATCAGGAACAGCAGGATGGTCTCGATTTCTCGGAGCACTCATCCAATGCGTATCCTGACTTCCATACCAGCGAGCAGCCTTAACTTTGCACTGTTGGTTAGTGGTTGGTTGGAGGACTGCAGACCTATTGTCCGGACGCTTTCACGTGAGATCGGCGCGTTCCAGTTCTAGGCCGGGCAACGGCGCGCGAAGGGGGGGAACCGCAAGAAACGCAAAGAGCGCAAAAATCTGGGGTTGAAAAACCCTCTGCGATCCCTGCTGTCTTTGCGGTTCACGGAAGTTATCCGCCCGCAACAATCCGGATAATCTCCAAGCGATCTTCGGGGCTTAAAGCCCGATCCGCCCATTCCGCCGGGCGCAGAGCCAGGGCGTTGTGCTCGACCAAGAGAGCCGGGCCCTTTAAGCCCAGCGCCGCGACCACGTCCGCCACGGTTCGCACTCCGGGAACATCCCGTGGCTCGTCGTTAATCCAGAGTTTCATGCACCGAGGATCGCGGCGTCCCAGTCTTTCCACACGGGGTCAAAACCGCGCGAGCTGAGCAGGGCGGCGATTTCCGCCGACGACCGCGAGTCGGCGATGGAGAACTGTTCGGTGGCAGTGGCGTCCGGGAGCGGCGCAATCGGAGTCTGAGCCACGCCGCGCACGGTGAGGTGCAGGGACTCCTTGCCCTCTCCGGTGTAGCCTCCGGGTTCGGTGTGAGAGCCCGCGCTCATCATGGTGATGCCCAGTGGAAGTAACGCATCGCGGAGAGCGGCCGGCTCCCGGGTGCTTAAAACGATGCCCACATGCGGGAAACAGATCCGGAGCGCGCAAACCGTTTGAACAAACTCGCGGTCCGGCAAAACGTCGCGCGGCTCGAACGAACCCGCGCAGGGCCGGAGCCGCGGCAAACTCACCGTGAACTGCGCCTTCCAACAGGTTCTCTGCAGATGTTCGAGATGCGCCGCCAAGGCCATCGCCTCGGTGCGCCACGGTGCGAGCCCGAAAAGCGCGCCGATGCCGATGCGCCGGAAGCCGCCCTGGTAGGCGCGCTCGGGGCAGGCCAGCCTCCAGTCGAAATCCTTCTTGGGTCCTGCGGTGTGGAACTCTCGGTAGGCGTCCCGGTCGTAGGTTTCCTGATAGACGATGAGCGCTTCGGCGCCTGCTTTGACCAGCGCTCCGTATTCCGGCGCTTCCATGGGTGCGACTTCCAGTGCGATGCTCGGGATTTCAGCAGCCAACGCCCGCACGCAGCGCTCCAGGTAACCGTTGGAGACGAACTTGGGGTGTTCCCCGGCCACGAGCAGAATGTTGCGGAATCCCTCCCGGGCCAGATGACGGGCCTCTTTCAGCACGGACTCGATCTCCAGAGTGACGCGGAGGATGGCGTTATCGCGGGAAAAGCCGCAGTAAGCGCAGTTGTTGATGCATTCGTTGGAGAGATAGAGCGGGGCAAAAAGCCGGATGGCTTTCCCGAAATGGCGCCGGGTGATGGCGCGGGACCGCTGTGCCATCATTTCGAGCTGGCTATCGGAAGCAGGCTCAAGCAGCGCGGCGAATTGACGCAGCAGAGGAGAAGGTGGGCGGTTGAGAAAGGAGGTCATCAATTGACGGCGAGCGGCGGAAATATAGGAGTGGAGCCGGTCTTGTAAATAAAGCAGTGTCCGGGACGCGCCATGCTGGATCTGCCCGTTGTATTCCATGTTTTTCTCGTGGTCGGCCTCGCCTGGGGGTGGGTCACGGTGCTCCTGAACCTGCGCTCCTTTGAGGGGCTCCAGCCGGCGTCTCCCGCCGATCCTTCGCGCAGCCCTTTGGTTTCGGTGCTCGTGCCTGCGCGCAACGAGTCGCTTAACATCGGCGCCTGCCTGCGCTCGTTGGATGCGCAGGATTATCCGAACCTGGAAATTCTCGTTTTGGATGACCACTCCGAGGACGACACCGCCGCCCAGATTCTGGAACTCGGGTTTGGCCGGGGAAACGCCCCGAAGCGGTTGATTGACGGAGCGGAGCTGCCCGCTGGGTGGACTGGGAAGAATTGGGCATGCCATCAACTCGCCGCTCAAGCCCAGGGGCGGTACCTGTTTTTTACCGATGCCGACACGGAACACCAACCCGGCACCGTGAGCGCACTGCTTGCGTATGCGTTGGCACGGAGAGCGAGCCTGGTATCGGCGTGGCCGCGGCTGCTCACGGGAGGTTGGAGTGAAAAACTCGTGATCCCCCTGGTGCCCATGCTCGCCATGGTGCTCTACCCGCATTGGCTGGTGATGTTCCTCCAGAATCGGAACCTCCTGGGCCGGCTACCGGAGAAACTCCGCAGAGGCCTCGGGGCCGCCAACGGTCAGTGCCTGTTTTTCACCCGGGAATCCTACGACACAATCGGCGGTCACGCGGCTGTGCGGAATCATGTGGTGGAGGACGTCGCGCTGGGGCGGGAGGTTGTTCTGCGGGCGGGCCTTGGGCTGCGCCTTTCCAACTGCGAAGCGATCCAGTTTTCCTCGTGCCGGATGTATCGCTCGTTCTCGCAAGTCTGGGAGGGTTTCAGCAAGAACCTGCGCCCGGTGTTTGAGGACTCGCTCGCGACTTTTCTAGGGGTCGGTATTCTCCAGTTCCTTCTCTACGTGCTGCCCTGGGGGCTCATTTTTTTCGCGGACGCCACCCGGCCTTGGGTTCTGTATGAGATGGCCATGGTGCTGGGGATCCGGGGTGTTCTGGCCGTGCGCTTCCAGACATCTTGGCTGGGGGTGGCGCTGCATCCTCTGGGCTACCTGCTCGCGATCGCCATCGGACTCAACAGCTGGAGGTTGAGTGTCACCCGCGGGGTTTCCTGGAAAGGCCGGGTTTATCCACAGCGCAGCCCGAATTGAGCGCTCCTCGCTCTTGCAATTTATGCCTGCTGCGGCATCGTCGTTGCTCCTGCCATGCAAGTGACCTTGTTGAAATCGAAAATCCATCGTGCAGCCGTAACCGGTGCGAGCCTCGACTATGAGGGCAGCATGACCATTTCCTCGGATCTGGCGGAGCGTGTCGGACTGCGGCACTACGAAAAAATCCTCGTGAGCAACATGCGCAACGGCGAGCGCTTTGAAACGTATGTGATCTACGGGGAGCCCGGCGCCGGTCAAATCCAGCTCAACGGGGCCACGGCTCATTTGGGCGAGGTGGGGGACCGGCTGACCATCATGAATTTTGGCTCCTACACTCCCGATGAAACCGTTTCCCATCGGCCCCGTGTCATCGTTCTCAACGAGCACAACGAAGTGGTTCGTTCCGACGCGGCCGAGGCGGCTTCCACTCTTTCAGCGGCTCATTAACCCTCCAAACCACCTCATTCTATGGCTCTGAACACCCAAGACGTGTTTCTTCATCCCTTCGCCCTCGGGTTCTACGCGGGCTCTGTGTTTACGGTTTTGGCGCTTTACCAATATTTCCGGCTCAAGTCCGAGCTTTCCCGGTTCCGCCGCCACCTGAGCGACAAACTGGAGATCGAGGCGGAGGCGATGAAAAAAACCAGGCAAGATCTCGAGTCGCTGCGCCGTGAAAACGAGTCGCTCCGGGTCAAGGTGAACGCCCTCAATGAGGCTCCCGATCGCAAGATGCAGCGGGATCTGGAGGTCTACGCGAGGGCTGAGAAGCGGATGCTTTTGGGCGTGCCGGGCTTTGCGCCTGCCTGGGAGACGGCGAAATCCGAGGCCCACTGTGAGTTGGTTGAGGAAGAGAGCGGGAAGAGCGCGCCGAAGCGGATCTTCGCGCGTCTGTTTGGCGGAGGCGGAGGGGCCTCCGAGCGCGCCGCATTGCCGGCACGCGAGGTGATGAGTAAACCCACCGAAAGCGAATCCCGCGAGAGCCACAACTAGGCGGCCGACTAGTCGTTCCGGTTGCTCCGGATTGGGGGGGCGCGCGGCGGTTCAGCGACGGCAGGGCTCACTGCGTTCTGCGCAATGCGAGTGGGGTTTGCCTTGCACGTTGCGACCGGGTCTGGCTCGCGTCGCGTCGCGTGCGCTAGCGCCGGCCGCACGGGCCTGGGGCAGGGGTGGGCAGCTCAACCCGCATGGTTCCTGTTGAGGCCTGCGGAGCCTGTGATTGGCCAAATTTTCGCCGACGCTTGAGTTCTCCTGGACCGCACTCGCTGCGGTGACGTTCCAGTGCGGCGCGACATGCGCGCCCGCGCGCGACTCAGGCTTTCACCCGTTCGATCTGGGCCCCGAGACCGTTGAGTTTTTCGTCAATGGATTCGTATCCCCGGTCGATATGATAAACGCGGTTCACCTCCGTGACACCGTCCGCTTTGAGCCCCGCAAGCACCAAAGCCGCCGAGGCCCGCAGATCGCTGGCCATCACGGGTGCGCCGCTGAGCTTTTCCACACCCTTGATCAGCGCCGTGGATCCTTTGAGTTCGATGTCGGCGCCCATGCGTTTGAGCTCTGAGACGTGCATAAAGCGCTGAGGAAAAACGGTTTCCGAGATGCTGCTGAGGCCCCCCGTGCGGCTGAGCAGAGCGCACATCTGCGCCTGCATGTCCGTGGGAAAGCCGGGATACGGCTCCGTGGTGAGGTTGAGAGCCTTGGGGGCCCCATTCCCGTGCAACGTGAGTGCGCTTCCGGCGGTGCTGGTCTTAAAGCCCGACTCGTTGAGCGCCGAAATCACCGTGTCCAAGTGCTGAGGTTGAACCCGGCGAAGTGTCACTTCCCGGCCCGCAATCGCCGCAGCCACCAGAAAAGTTCCCGCTTCGATCCGGTCCGGGATGACTTCATGGGTGGCACCGTGCAGTTCTTTGACGCCTTCGATGACGATAGTGGGCGTCCCGGCTCCGGTGATTTTCGCGCCCATTTTATTCAGGAAATTGGCCAGGTCGACGACCTCGGGTTCCGCAGCGGCGTCCTCGATCACCGTCACTCCGTCCGCGAGTGTCGCCGCCATCATCACGTTGTCGGTACCCAACACCGTGGGACCGAGTGAGCCGCGAAGGCTCACCTTGCTGCCGCGCAACTGTCCGGCGAACACCTTGACGTTGCCTTGCTCCACGCGATGGGCTGCGTTGAGAGCTTCAAACCCCTTGAGATGCAGATCGATGGGGCGGTCGCCGATCACACATCCCCCGGGAAGAGAAACGGTCGCCTCCTTTTCCCTCCCCAACAAAGGGCCAAGCACACACACCGAGGCGCGCATTTTGCGGACAATGTCGTAGGGGGCAATCGTGCGGATCTTTTCAGCCTGCACGGTCACGGTGCCGCTGGCGCGTTCCACTTGGGCTCCGAGATGGGAGAGAATCTGGAGCATGTAATGGATGTCGCTCAGATCCGGCACGTGATGGATCACACAAGGCTCCTTGGTCAGCAGAGTCGCCGCAAGAATCGGCAGCGCTGAGTTCTTGGATCCGCTGATTTTTACCACGCCACTCAGGGAATGACCGCCGTGAACGAGAATCTTATCCATGGTTTGCAAAAAGAAATCGGTTGCGGCCCTGGTAATCGGTCGCTGGGCGGATGTCGCGGTAGTGCAGCCTCTCAAGCTCATCGCAAAGCCTTTGGCTTTGGTCGTGTCCAATCTCGAGGGCCAGAAGACCCCGGAGATGCGCTCGCGCCGCCGGTAAAAACTCCAAAAGCAGCGCCAGCCCGTCCGCGCCCCCGTCGAGCGCCGTGAGGGGGTCGTGGAGGACTTCGCGTTCCAGGGTCGGGATGACCTCCGAAGCGATGTAAGGCAGGTTGGCCACGATCAGGTCAAACTCGCCCTCCACCGGGTTCAACAGGTGCCCGAGATGAAACCGGATCCGTTCGCTGAGGCCGAGTTTTTCGGCGTTTTGCCGCGCCAAATCCAACGCGTCCGGGGAGATGTCCACCGCCTCCACCGCGGCCTCGGGGAATTTCGCCGCAAGGCTCAGAGCAATCACCCCGCTGCCCACGCCGATTTCCAGAATGCGGCGAGGGTGGATTTTTTGGGCGAGAATCAGTTCAACGAGCTGTTCGGTCTCGGGGCGGGGGATGAGGGCGCGTTTGTCGGAGAGGAAGGTTTGCCCGAGAAACTCGACGGTTCCCAGGAGATGCTGGAGGGGTTCACCGGCGACTCTCCGCCTTACCAGCTCGCGCAAGGGTGCAAGCTCCGAGTCACTTAAAGGCCTGTCGAACTGGAGATAAAGTTCCATGCGTTTCCGGCCCAAGACGTGAGCAAGGAGGTGTTCGATATTGAGGCGGGCACTCTCCACGGAGTGCTTCTCAAAATAGGCGGTCGTCGCCTGAATCACCTCAAGGACGGTTTTCATCGCGTGGTGGCTTAGGCCGCCGCCGTCCCCTCCAGATTTGCCGCCGCCAGGCGTTCTTCCATGTCCTGCGCCTGAAGCGCCTCGAGCATCTGGTGAATGTTCCCCTGCATGAAAGAGTCCAGGTTGTACAACGTCAGATTGATCCGATGATCGGTCACCCGGTTTTGGGGGAAATTGTATGTGCGGCCTTTTTCACTCCTGCCACCGCTGCCGATCTGGCTTTTGCGGTGGGCCGCATATTTCTCGTGTTCCTCGGCCTGTTTCCGCTCAAGCAGCCGGGAGCGCAGAATCTGGAGCGCCTTGGCTTTGTTCTTCTGCTGGCTGCGTCCGTCCTGACAGCGCACGATGGTGCCGGTCGGGATATGGAGAACTTGCACGGCGGAATCCGTGGTGTTGACGCCCTGGCCTCCGGGACCGCCGGAACGGCAGACGTCAATCCGCAATTCCTCGGGTTTGAGCTCCAGATCCACCTCCTCCGCCTCGGGCAAAACGGCCACTGTTGCCGTGGATGTGTGGATGCGTCCTTGGGTTTCGGTGGAAGGCACCCGTTGAACCCGGTGGACACCGCTCTCGTAGCGCAGTTTTCGAAACACAGCCTCGCCGGAGACTTTGAAAATCATTTCCCGGAGGCCGCCCAGCTCCGAGGGACTCGATTCCAGGGGCTCGATTTTGAGGTTCTGGGCCTCCGCGAACCGCGTGTACATCCGGTAAAGGTCTGCGGCAAAAAGAGCCGCTTCATCGCCGCCTGTGCCGGCGCGAATCTCAACGATTGCATCGCGGTCCTCATTTGGATCGGGAGGCAGAAGCGCGTATTGGGCTGCGAGCTCCAACTCCGCGATGCGCTTTTCAAGAACCGGGATTTCTGCCTGAGCCATCTCCGCAAACTCGCGGTCATTGCCGGATGCCAGCTCCAAGTTTTCGGCAAGCTCCCGGCGGGTTTTCTGAAGATCATCCCAGGTGGCCAGCAGTTCCTTGGCTCGGGTATGTTCGCGGAGAACCTCGCGCGCCCTTTGTGGATCGTCGTAAAGATTTCCAGCCGCGATTTCCGCCTCGAGTTCCCTGAAACGTTCCGTTTTTTTGGCGATGAGAGGAGCGAAGTCCATAGGTTTGATGAGCCGATGATCGGTCCGGAATCGCGGGCCGACTTCCGGCGCACGCGCTAAAACAAAACGGTGAAGGCGCGCAATGCACCTTCACCGTTTGAGAAGTTTAATTTGTGAAACTAAGCGCTCTTTCCGGCACGGCGCTGAACGCCCGAGTAACGGCGGGAGAACTTCTCGATGCGGCCTGCGGTGTCCACAAACTTCTGCTCACCGGTGAAAAAGGGATGG
>CAMARB010000033.1 GCA_945860355.1 Chthoniobacter flavus
GCCGCGGAACTCGCCGCTTGGACGTCCCTGGCCAATGTTTTGCTGAACCTCGACGTGGTTCTCACCAACCACTAAGCGCTGACCTCAATGTCCGATTTTTTCCAAGCGGCCACGCGCCGCCAGTTCCTCCACCGGGCGGGGCGTTTGAGCCTCGGCGCGGTGGCGTTGGAAAGCCTCATTGAAAGGGGCGTTGCCGCGGTGGACTCCTTGGGTGAGCCGATTGCGGCGAAAACCGCGCCGGTTTCAGGGAAAGCCAGCGCCGTGATTTACCTCTCCATGTCGGGAGGCCCGCCTCAGCTCGATCTGCTGGACTGGAAACCCGAGCTCAAAACGCACCATCTCAAGGACTGCCCGGAACACCTTTTAAAGGGCGAGAGGTTCGCATTTATCCGAGGCCGCCCCAAGCTGCTCGGCACCGCCCAAACCTTTCGGCAACACGGCCGCAGCGGCGCTTGGGTGAGCGATTTACTGCCGCACTTCGCGGGGATCGTCGATGAGGTGGCGATCCTCAAATCGCTCCAAACCGACCCGTTCAACCACGCGCCCGCCGAGCTCCTCCTCCACACCGGCAACACCCGGCACGGTGCGCCATCAATCGGCGCCTGGGTGAATTACGGCTTGGGAAGCGCAACCGAGGACCTGCCAGGGTTCGTGGTGTTGCAAAGCGGAGGCGCCGCCCCTGCCTCCGGCGGAAGTTGTTGGGGCGCGGGGTTCCTTCCCGGAATCTTTCAAGGCGTTCCCTGCCGCGAATCGGGCGACCCGATTCACGCCGCAAGCAACCCGCCCGGAATGAGCCGGGAGAGCCGGAGACGCATTCTCGATGCGCTCAAAAAACTCAACGAATCCGAGGCGCGCTCCTCGGGAGACCCGGAAACACTCGCCCGGGTCGCCCAATATGAACGGGCCTATCGGATGCAGCTCACCGTGCCCGAGGTGTTCGATCTGAACCGGGAATCCCCGGAAACGCTGGCTCTGTATGGAGCGCAACCGGGGGCTGCAACCTTCGCAAACCACTGCCTGCTGGCTCGCCGGTTGGTGGAAAAAGGGGTGCGTTTCGTGCAGCTCTTTGATTCGGGTTGGGATCTGCACGGGACATCCCCCAACGACGATCTTCAAACGGCGCTGCCCCGCAAATGTTTGCAGATCGATCAGGCGTGCGCGGCCCTGGTGCAGGACCTCAAGCAACGCGGCCTCCTCGAGTCCACCCTCGTGGTCTGGGGCGGCGAATTCGGGCGCACCCCGATGAATGAGGCCCGGGGCGGCTCCCAATGGTTCGGACGCGACCATCACCCGCGCGCGTTCACCCTCTGGATGGCGGGCGCCGGGATCCGCAGAGGCGTCAGCCACGGCGCCACGGATGAGCTGGGCTATCACGTGGCGGAGAACCCGGTCACGGTGAGGGATCTCCAAGCCACGCTGCTGCATCTCCTGGGGCTTAACGCCCGCCGCCTCAGTTACCGACACCGGGGCGTTGACGAGCGGCTCATCGGCCCCACCGACGACGCGAAAATCATCCAAGGCATTCTGAGTTGAACTACGGAGTCACCCGCCCGTTGGCGTGACTTTTGGCCCCGCCTGGGCGAGCTTCACCCGATGGCAACTCTCCCCAGAATCCTCTTGGTTCAAGCGGCTGTGGCGGCGCTCGCGGTCCGGGCATTCGCCCAAGGAACACCCGAGCTCCTCAAGGACGGTCAGGCGGCGTTCCTGCGAGGCGATTTAACCACCGCCAAACGGCATTTTGAGCGGGTGTATGAACTCGAGCCGAGGAACACCGTGGCGATCGCTTACCTGCGCCGAATTCAAATGGCGCAGGGCAAGGCGACAGCGGCCCCGCCGCAGCGCGAAAAGCAGATCGCGGCGATGGTTCTGCCGAAAGTGGACTTCCGCCAAGTCGCCCTCGGAGAGGCCCTTGAAGCTCTCCGGCAACAGTGCGCCCGACTTTATCCACAGAGCGCCCCCGTGAGTTTCGTGCTCCCCGAGGCCTCGCTGGCGTCCACACCGATCACGTTGAGCCTCACGAACGTTCCCCTGACGGAGGCCCTGCGGTATGCCGCGGAACTGGCTCGCGCACAGGTCGCCTACGAACCCTACGCGATCGTGATCCGGCCGGCGTCCCCCGGCGCCCCTCCGGCCCAGCCCCCGGGCGCCGCCCCTCAGCAGGGCGCAGCCCCTCAGTAAAGCACCTGCCTCAGGTAGAGCCCGTGCGCGGGCGCCCCGAAACTTGTTTTGATCCGGCCCTTGCCTTCGAGCAACTCGCCAATCCATGACACGGGCGCTTGGCCGCGCGCGCAACGGATCAGGGTTCCCGTCATGAGCCGCACCATGCGGTAAAGAAAACCGTTTCCCTCAAAATCCAGAGTCAAAATCCCGCCTCTGGCCCGGACGGCAACTTTGGAGACGGTCCGCACGGTGTTCTCCCCGGGCTTGCCCCGGTTCGCCGCAAAAGCCCCGAAATCGTGAGTGCCCACCAAAAGATCCGCCCCCTGCCGGAGAACCGACAGATCCAGGGTGCAGGGGAAATGCCACATCCGCCCAAGCTCCAGGGGAGGAAGCACCCCCCCGGTGCACATCCGATAGGTGTAGCGTTTGCCCCGAGCCCCAAACCGCGCATGAAACTCCGGGCTCACACGGCGCACCTTCAACACCCGCACCTCGGCGGGAAGATAGGCGTTTAATCCCGGAAGCCAGCGTTTCTCCGGAATCCGCTCCCTGGGGACATCCACATGGGCCACCTGCCCCAGCGCGTGCACCCCCGCATCGGTTCTACCCGCGCCATGCACCACTTGGCGTTCACCCCAAAGGCTGGCCACCGCGCGCTCCAGGCTGTCCTGCACAGCCCGCCCGTCGGCCTGGCTCTGCCATCCGCGAAAAGCGCCTCCGTCGTAGGCGATCAGCAGACGCAACCGCACGGACCCTGAGCCAGCAGACATCCCAGGCCCCCCGGTTAACCCAGCATCGACTGGGAATCCAGCCAGCCCTGCAAGATGAGATGCGCGGCGACCTGATCGATCACCTGACGGCTCTTTTTCACGTTCCGCCCGTTTTCATGGAGCAACCGCTGCGCAGCCACCGAGGTCATCCGTTCGTCCCACACTTTGACAGGGCAGGCCGCCAGCCGTTCCTGAAGTTTGGCCACGTAAGCCCGCACCTTTTCCGCCGCGGGACCGTAGGATCCGTCCATGTTCCGCGGCATCCCTACAATCACCACGCCGATCTGGTCGCGTTCCACAATCTGCGCGATGCGCCCAATCGAGTCGGGCACCTCCTTGACGTGGATGGTCTCCAGCGGATGCGCCAGCATGCCGAGCTCGTCGGAAATGGCCACCCCGATGCGGGCCTCGCCGTGATCGATCCCCAGAGCCCTTTTCATTGGAGTGACGCCGGTACCTGGGCCACGAGATGTTTGATTCTCTCGGCGTCGTTTCGGTGACAGATGAGCAGGGCGTCTTCGGTTTGCACCACAATCAAATCGCTCACCCCGAGCAAGCCCACCAGCGATTTCTGCGAGGAATAAACCAGATTGTGCGAGGCATCGATCGTCTTCAAAGGCACGTTGCCGCAGTTCCCCGAACCCGCCTCCTCCAGATACTTGGCCATCGCCGTCCAACTCCCCACGTCGTCCCAGTCAAACCCCGCCTCCACCACCCACACCCGCTTGGCTTTCTCAAGCACCGCGTAATCGATGGAGATCTTCGGGAGCGCCGGGAACGCGCTCTGCAAAAACCCGCCCAGATCCGTGCAGGTCCGCACGGCGTCCACAAACTCGGCCAGCACCGGCACATGCTCCCGGAACGCTCCGGTGATGGACGGCACGGTCCAGATGAACATCCCGGCGTTCCAGAGGAAATTGCCCTGGCTGAGAAAACTCTCGGCCAGTTCGACGCTGGGTTTCTCCCGGAACCGCGCCACTTCGAACACCTTGGGGGATCCAACTTCCTTGGGGGACCCGGCCGCCGCGGCGGAGTCCACCGGAGCGCCTTGTTCGATGTAACCGAATCCCGGGCAGGCCCAAGTCGGCTCAATCCCGACGGTCACCAGCAGGCCGTCGTGGTTGGCGGCGGAAACCGCCGCGCGGAGAGTCCCCTGAAATCCGGCTTGATCCCGAATCACATGATCGGCGGGCAGGACAAGCATCGTGGCGTCCGGGGAACGCGAGGAGATCCAGCCCACCCCCAAGGCGATCGCGGCGGCCGTGTCGCGTTTTGCGGGTTCGGACAGGATGTTTTCCGCAGGAAAACTCCCTAGCAGCGCCCGCATGGCGGACTCCTGCTCGGCGTTGGTGAGGATGAGGATGTTTTCCCGGGGCACAAGCCCCTCCAACCTGGCCAGAGTGGCCTCGATCAACGTGACTTCCGAGAAAAGTGCGAGCAGCTGTTTGGGACGTTTTTGCCGGCTCAACGGCCAGAAACGTTCCCCGCTGCCACCGGCCAGAATCAAAGCGTAGAGAGGGCGATCCATGAGAAAAAGAGGTTTGGGGGTGGAAAAGAGCCGGTGTGGTTAAAGGATTTTCACGCGCATGAAAAGCGGTCTGTGACCATTCACCCATTTCCCGTGGAGGACGGGCGATCGGGTTGGGAGCGTTTCAAATCGGGGGATCACCACCGGGCAGCCAGTGAATCCCCAAGCGAGAGCTCCTCTTGCGCTTGGCCCAGAAGACATCCCTGAGCGAGGCCTCGGCCCGCGGCCGCTACAGAAGATCCCCGTAATGGGACCGCGCCACGGCCTCGCACTTGGCCAGGATCGAGGCCGCGTTGTCGTCGTGTTTGACGTCCTCAATGAGCTTCAGACACGCGGCGATGTCCAGGGACTGCACGGCTCGTTTGACCCGCGGCACCAACGCGGCGCCGGTGCTCAGCTCGTCCACACCCAATCCCAACAAAAGCGGTGCGAGCAGGATGTCCCCCGCCATTTCCCCGCAAACACCCACCCAAAGGCTGTGGGCGTGGCCGGCGTCCACAATCATCCGGATGAGCCGGATGATCGCGGGATGCGTGGGCTCGTAGAGATGGCTGATCCTCTCGTTTAGCCGATCCACCGCAATGGAGTATTGGATGAGGTCGTTGGTTCCGATGCTGAAAAAATCCACCTCCTTGGCGAGCACATCGGCAATGATCGCCGCACTCGGGATCTCGATCATGGCGCCCACTTCCATGTCCGGGTTGAAAGGCAGCCCTTCCGCGCGCAATTCGTTTCTGCACTCCTCAAGCAACCGGTTCGCGCGCCGCAACTCCTCCAAGCCCGAGATCATCGGGTACATCATCCGCACGTTGCCCACGGCGCTCGCGCGCAGGATGGCTCGTAGCTGGGTCTTGAAGATGTCCTCCCGCTCAAGGCAAAACCGGATGGCGCGCCAACCGAGGAACGGGTTGAGCTCCTCCGGCAGGTTGAGGGCGCTCATGAACTTGTCCCCGCCCAGGTCGAGCGTTCGGATGATCACGCTGTGGGGCTGCACCTCCTGGGCCACCTTGCGATAGGCCTCAAACTGATCCTCCTCGGTCGGCAACTCAGCCCGGTTGAGGTAGAAAAACTCGGTCCTGTAGAGGCCCACACCCTCGGCCCCGCTCAGTTTGACCTGCTCGATATCCTCGGGCATCTCGATGTTCGCCGAAAGAATCACGTGGCGGCCGTCCACGGTGGTCGATTGCGTCTCCCGCAGCTTGTTGAGCTGCTCCTCGACCTCCGTTTTCTTGATCTCGAGTTCCCCGTATTCCCAGAGGGTTTGATCGGTCGGATTGACGATCACCAGGCCGTTGTACCCGTCCAAAAGGACGTGGTCCCCGGTGTTCAACTGCTCGCTGGCGTCGTGCAGACCGACCAAGGCGGGGATGTTGAGAGACCGCGCCATGATGGCCGTGTGGGAGGTTTTGCTCCCCGCGTCCGTGGCAAACCCCAGGACCAGCGAGCGGTTGAGCTGGGCCGTGTCCGAAGGCGTCAGGTTGTGCGCGATCAGGATATGGGGCGTGGTCATGCTCGCGAGGTCGCGCCCCCGCTTGCCCATGAGGTTGTGGACCACCCGCCGCGTCACGTCATGGATGTCCAGGGCCCGCTCCCGAAGGTAGGGGTCGTCAATCTCGCTCAAAGTCTTGGCGTAGCGGCCCGCCACCTGCGAAAAAACGCTTTCCACATTGAGCCGGTCGCGCTGGAGGGTGCGAAGCACCTCATCAATCAAAGTGCGATCCTCGACCACCAGCAGATGCGCGTCGAAGATGCTGGCGTCCTTCGCGCCAATCGACTGGGCGATCCGCTCCTGCATCTCCAGGATTTGGCCCCGAGTGGCGATGAGAGCCGCCTCGAACCGCGCGATTTCGGAGGGAATTTCGCGCTCCTCCACCTTTCGGACCACGGGCTGCTCTTCATCTGTCCGGTAAACGAACACGGCCCCCCTGGCGATTCCTGGGGAGACCCCGACGCCTTGAAATCGGCGTTCAGACCCTGCAGTGGTCACCTCGTTACTCATGGGCGAACCGGGAGCGGATGGGCCGGGGAGAGGGAGAGGAACACGGCGAAGAAGAGAAAACGAGTCTGTGGAAGAAAGACGAAAGGACCACCAGCGCAGCGCGCATCAGTCCTCATCGAACTTTCTGGAAACAATGGATTCAATTTCATTGAGCGCCCGTTCCGCATCGGGCCCCTCACACGTCACCAGCAGCTTGGAACCCAAACCCGCGGCCAGCATCATCAACCCCATGATGCTTTTCCCGTTCACCTGTTCCCCGTCCTTTTCCACCCAGATTTCAGACTTAAAGCGGCTGCACGCCTTCACGAGCATGGCGGAAGGGCGCGCATGCAGCCCGAGCCTGTTTTGGATGACAAGCTCTTTGCTGACCTTGGAGAGGGAATGTGTTTCGGATTTTCGGCCAAGGAAGCCCATTATTGATCTTTCTGCTGCATAACGTTTAGCAACCGCTGGTTAAAATTCATCGCGCTGTTCTGCCCCATGCTCTTGAGCTTTTGGTCCAGCGCCGCCACCTCGACAAGACGAGCCAAATCGCGGCCCATTCTCACCGGGATGGTGATGTGAGGAATCAAAATATCGAGAATCTCATAATACTCTTGATCCAACCCGATCCTATCGACCTCCTCCAACTCCTGCCAATCCTTTAGTGTGACGATGAGGTCCAAGCGCTTCTCCATCCGCACACTACCAATGCCGAAGATGGACATGACGTTGATGATCCCGAGTCCCCGCACCTCCATGTGGTGACGCGTCAGATCCGGCGAAGTGCCCACCAATTCACGCCCCTCCAGGGCGCGGAACCGGGTGATATCGTCGCTCACCAAGCTGTGCCCCCGCTCCACCAGCCCCAGCACACACTCGCTTTTTCCGATGCCACTGGAGCCGCGGATCAGGGTGCCGACTCCGAGGATGTCCACCATGGAGCCATACTCGCTTTTGGTCGGCGCGAAATCGAACTCGAGAGCCAAAGTGGCCGCGTTGATGAACTTCATCGTCACCATCGGCGTCCTGAACACGGCGATCCCCGCTTTCTCTGCCTCCTCAAGCAGGGATTTCGGGGGCCGGATTCCACGGGAGACCACAATGCACGGAATGGGGCGTGCGCAAAGATTCCTGCACCGGTCCCGAACATCCTGCTCCGGAAGGGACTTCAGATAGGACAACTCGGCGCTTCCAAGAATCTGGATCCGCTTCTCGGCAAAGTAGCTGTAGAACCCGGAGAGCGCCAAACCCGGCCGATTGATCGTGGGCTCGCGAATGCGGCGCTCAAAACCCGAGGCCGATCCGACCAACTTCAACTGCAGGGCCTCGGAATGGCGCGTGTGGAACTCGCCAACCGTCAACGTGGGGTGCTTGGCTTCTGGAGAGGGCATGCAGAGAAGGAAATCTAGGAATCCCGAGGCCGGATGAAAAGACGCGCTTGGAAAAAACTTCAAGCAGCTCCCCGGGTGACCCAAAGAGCTGCTTGAAAGAAATCCAATAAGCTGGAGAGGAAACCCTAGGCGAAGGTGGGCTCCATCAGGCCAAATCCTCCATCCTTCCGGCGATGGAGCACGTTCACCTTCTCGGTCTTGGCGTTGAGGAACACCACGAACTGGCGGTTGGACATCTCCAACTGGAGCACGGCCTCGTCCACGAAC
The DNA here is from genome assembly GCA_945860355.1 of Chthoniobacter flavus. Taxonomy (GTDB): domain Bacteria; phylum Verrucomicrobiota; class Verrucomicrobiia; order Chthoniobacterales; family Chthoniobacteraceae; genus CAIURC01. The sequence continues at coordinate 8,098 of CAMARB010000033.1, forward strand.
ATCGGCTTGAGCGGGTAACGCTCAGTCTGGATCACCTGAGGCTCCACCCCCTCGTCGTGGTCCTCAAAACCCTCCAAGTTCAGCACGTGCTCTTCGAGATGCCGGATCTCGTGGCGGCGCGGGCGATGGCTGCGCATGATCTTGGTTTTGTATTTGCGCATCTGCTGGGCGATCTTGGCGATCACCCCGTCGATGGACGCATACATGTCGTCGGTCTCATGCGTTGCCTCGATGGTGATGTGGTTGTTGCAATGGAGGATGATTTCGGCGAAGTGCCGGTGTTTCTCCACATTGAGGATCACTTGAGCCTCGATGATCCGAGGGTAATCGAGGTGCAGATGCTCCACCTTGCTGATGGCGTAGGACTTGATGGCCTCGGTGATACTGACGTGCCGGCCTGTGACCTTGATGGGAACATTGACATTTGCGGTTTGCATGTGGTGTTTGTCCTTTCTTTGTTTACACTTAAGTTGCGTCCGTGACCTACATCTGAAAACCCTCTCCCAGGTAGACCCGACGGGCCACGGGGTCGTTGACGAGAAACTCCTTGGTCCCCTGGGTTTCCACCCGGCCCTCGAAAATCAGATAGGCGCGATCCACAATCGCCAGGGTTTCCCGGACATTGTGGTCAGTAATGAGAATCCCCAGCCCGGAGTCCCGCAGATTTGCGACGATCTGCTGGACGTCATAAACAGCGATGGGATCCACGCCGCTAAAGGGTTCATCGAGCATCAGCAGACTGGGGTTGGTGACCAGCGACCGGGCAATGGTCAGCCGACGTTTCTCGCCCCCTGACAAAGTCAGCGCCAATTGCCGGGCCACATGCTCAATGCCGAATTGGTTGAGCAATTCCTCGCAGCGAGCCTTGCGCTCCTTTTTGTTGAGAGGCTGAGTCTCGAGAATAGCCAGGATGTTCTCTTCCACCGTCATTTTACGGAAAATAGACTCTTCTTGGGGCAGGTAACCCATGCCCATTCGGGCGCGCTTATACATAGCCAAACCGGTCACATCTTGGTCCTTAAAAAGCACCCGCCCGCTGTGCGGACGAACCAGACCCACAATCATATAAAAACTCGTCGTTTTACCGGCTCCATTCGGCCCTAAAAGGCCGACGATCTCTCCTTTTTTTAACTGAATATCGATGCCGTTCACTACGGCACGGCCGCCGTAGATCTTCACCAACTTCTCAGTCCGGAGAATCGGAGCCTCATCGGGCCTCCCTTGCTGCAAGTCGTTTGCCAGAGTCGACATTTTTTAAGCGAATGACCCAAATTTACTCACTCGATTCCCTCAGGATGCTCCTACTCGGCCCCTTCACCGTCATCGTGCCCTCTCGGTTGAGGACAATCACCGTGCTGTCTTGGGTCGCCTCAATTGTGTTCAGCTTTTGCTGAACCGAGGGCCTTCCTGTCAGTGTGATATTGCCCGTCTTCGAGTCGTACACCGCCTTTTTCCCACGGCCCGTGTTGCGACTCACCGAGCCATCCGCCTCGGTTTTGTCCTGGGCGATAATCACCCAATTTTCACCCGAAGCCTCCGCCACAGCCTTTTCGAGCCCCCCTCCCTTTTTATCCCCTTTTCGCGAGTTCTCCTGAGCCCCGTCCTCCGGCGGTTTCGACCCCTGAGCCGGGGGAGCCTGCTTTGTGGGCGCTTTGGGCAGAAGCACCGTGAGCTTGTCGCAAGAGAGATTGAACTCGGGATGCAGAACCTGAACGCTGCCAGTGAAAACACCGGTGCGCTCCTTGTTATTGAGGTCCAAATCCGAGGCGGTGATTTCCGTCGGACCTTTGTTTTTTTTCGAGGACGCCACTTGTTTCTCCCCCCCCGCCTTCTCGTCCGTCGCTCCCAACGGACGTTTGAGGACCGGATCACCGGTCCCTAAACCGTCAATTTTCCCCTGCAATTCGGAGCCTGTCAGCGGCTTCACGCTCTCCTGAGCTCCGGCATGAGAAACAATCAGCGATCCCAGCAATAAAGTCAAAATGGGGAGTTTCATCAAAATTTATGGCGAAGCGGGTTGTTCCTCCTCGGAGGAATCCAGGTCAAAAATGAGCATGCGCACGCCGCCGCCGAGGTTGCCCTGCCTGGTCTTGGTGTTAAAAACCATCGTCTGGCCCGTCAGCTCAAGGTCTGGGCGTTGGATCGTCACCGGTTGGTCCGCGCGAATGACCCAGCTGCTCAGGTTGAACACCGCACTGGGCAAGTTGATGAGCATCTCCCTTTCGCCCTCCTCAAACGTCTCCAGCTGAGCCGTGTCCATTCGCAGTTGCTCATCGTCCAGTCGAGTGGCCACCCCAATCTCGAAAGTCATCTGTAGACTCCCCTCCGCGTCAAAATACGGGATCTTCAAACCCTTGGAGGGGTATCCCTTCAGCACGGCCGCAGCCAAGGGCGAGGAGGATGTCCCCGGGCGCCCTTTCTTCGGATCGCCCTTTTTGTCCCTGGTTGGATCGGAGCGTTTCCCCTGATTTTTTTCGGATTTTGAGGCCGCCCCCTCGGACGGCGCCCCCTCGGGCTTCGCGGCGAGCCCCAGAACAAACAGCGTGAAAAACGCGCAGGCAGCCGCGAGGAGCGTCCTAGGAAACGAGCGCATGGATTTGAGTCAATTGCCGCAGCACGGCAGGGAGGTCAGCCAGCGGAATCTGATTGGGGCCATCCGACAGCGCGCGGCTGGGATCTTCGTGGGTCTCGATAAAAACCCCGTCGCACCCGGCCGCAACCGCGGCTCGTGCCAGAACGGGAGCCAACACGCCGTCTCCCCCCGTTTTGTCGCCCGCGCCCCCGGGCCGCTGCACCGAATGGGTTGCGTCGAAAACAATCCGATAACCCGCCTCGCGAATCCAGTAGAGGGAGCGCATGTCCGCCACGAGATTGTTATACCCGAAGGTCGTCCCGCGCTCCGTGAAAAAAAACCGTTCATTGCCGAAGGCGGTCAGCTTGTCGGCGATGTTTTTCACATCCCACGGGGCCAGGAACTGCCCCTTCTTCACATTCACAACCCGGCCCGTCTCGGCCGCAGCCTGAATCAGATCGGTTTGCCGACACAGAAAAGCCGGCACCTGCAGGATGTCGATGAACTCCCCCGCCACGGAAGCCTCCTCCGGCGAATGCACATCGGTGGTGACAGGCACCCCGAGCTCCTTGCCGATGGCCGACAAAATCTGGCAGCCGCTCCTCACATCCAACCCCCGAAACGACTTCACCGAAGTCCGGTTCGCCTTGTCATACGAGGCCTTGAAAACGAACTGGGCGCCCACCTCCGCGCAGATCGCCTTGAGCTTCCGCGCCATGCCCCGGACGAACTCCTCGGACTCCAGAACACACGGACCCAGGATAAAAAGGGGCGCGCCGCCGCCCAGTGAGCACGAACCAATCAAAAGAGGGGAAACCTTCACGATGCTTAAAGGCTAACCGGGGAGTCGCCCGACGGCAAAATCAATTCACGCCGAGTTTCTGAACAAACCCTTCCGCCCGTTGGTGACACATCCACCCGGGTGCCTCCCACTCCGCAAACATTCACTCGCTGCGTTCCGCGGATTGGGACACCTCCAGATAACTCTCCTGAAGCCCCTTAAGCACGGAATCCAACAACGCGGTCTCAGTCGCATCCAAGTTGCCGGCCGTTTTGATCCGGATCATGGCCAGTTGATCGATGAAAACCCGGGCAAGCCGCAGGTTCGCGGGCGGCGAACCGGGGGGGAGCGCCGCGATGGTGCCGAGGGCCAGTTGTGTCTGGCGCTGCTGCATGGTCACAAACTGCACAAAGAGTTGACTCGTCTGACCTGTTTGGGTGGTTTTCATCACTTCCGCCATCCGCGAAGCCTAGCCAACACGAGCCGTCACGGAACCAAAATTTCAGCCCCGCCCCCCACCGGCTTGCCCGGATCCCCCGCGAGTTTTCCCTAAGGCTTGGCCTCGCGGCGGGTCGCCGCCTTTTAGAAACACCGATTCATCCGCATTCGACCGATCATTTTTTAATGAAAACTCCCCTCCTCACCGCCCTTTGCGCCCTGACCATTTTGAGCCGCCCCCTGGCCGCGCATGACGCCAACCAGGAAATGGCGAACGCCGCCAGCGCATTGATCGCCGCGCTGAATTCAGATCAGAAGGCCAAAGCCGCCTTCGAATTTCAGGATGCGCAACGCTCCGACTGGCACTTCATCCCGCGCCCGAGGAAAGGACTGCCGATCAAGGAGATGACGCACGAACAGCGCCTGCTTGCGCATGCCCTGCTCTCCACCGGCCTCAGCCACAGCGGCTACGGCAAAGCGGTTTCCATCATGAGCCTCGAAGCCGTGTTGGCCGAGCTCGAGAAAACACGGGTCGGCGGTCCGGCTCGCGATCCCGAACTGTATTTCGTGTCCATCTTTGGGACCCCGGGCGGCGCGACTCCCTGGGGATGGCGCATGGAAGGCCACCATCTGTCGTTGAACTTCACCGTGGCGGGCGATGAGAGCCCCTCGATGACCCCCTCTTTTTTCGGGACGAATCCCGGCGAGATCCGCCAAGGACCGCGGGTCGGCCTGCGGGTCCTCGCCAAGGAGGAGGAACTTGGCCGCGCGTTGGTGAAGTCGCTCAACGATTCGCAGCGCAAAACGGCCATTCTCTCGGCCGAGGCCCCCAAAGACATCCTCAACGACCCGAAACGCAACGACCCCACTCAACCCGAGGGTTTGTCCCAGGAACTCATGACGCCGGATCAGAAAGCCATCCTTCAGAGGCTCATCCGGGAATACCTGGGCCGGCATCGCCCCGATGTCGCTTCGGAGGAGTGGGCCAAGCTGGAAAAACTCGGGCCGGAAAAGATTCATTTCGCCTGGGCGGGCGGATTGGAAAAAGGCCAACCGCATTATTACCGGGTGCAGGCCGGCCGATTTGTCCTCGAATACGACAACACGCAGAACGACGCCAATCACGTGCACAGCATGTGGCGCGACTTTGACCACGATTTCGGGGCCGATCTGCTCAAGGACCACTACCAGAAGGCTCACTCCAAATAGAAGAGCGCCCATTTAATCGCGCGCTCTCCCCGTCCCCGCTCGCTCCGTGAGCCGGGACGGGCCAAGGCGGGCCACCGATCAAGTGGCGGCAACCGCCAGCACATCCCTGTTGCTCAAGGGGATCGCCAGCGGCTCAAGCGGCATCGGGTGGGGATGATCCAGGTAAAAGGCGCAGAGCTTGAAAAGGTCCGCCTTTGTCTCCACACGGCGCATCTGGTGAAGAAAGCTCCCGGTGGGCTCCACGCCCAGCCCCAGAAAGTTGAGATACTTCTTCATTTTCTGCACCTGGGAGGCCTCTCTTACTTCCGGCGGACACACGGCCTCATACAAATCCCGCACATAGGCCAGCACCTCGTGGCCGGTCGGCAGCGTGATCCCGGCCCCCGATTGTTTCTGGCGGATCTGACTGAACATCCACGGATTCCGAATGGCCCCCCGCCCGATCATCAATCCGCGGGCCCCGGTTTGGGCGAGAACCGCCTCGGCTTTCTGGGCTGAATCAATGTTGCCGTTGGCCAACACGGGACACTTCATCTGCGCAACCGCCCGCGCGATCCACCCGTAGTCCACCGCGCTCCGGTAACCGCCCGCAACCGTCCGCCCGTGCACGGTGAGCAGATCAATGCGGTGCCGGGCGAAGATCGCCAGGAATTCATCGAAATTCCGGTCGTCCTCAAACCCGAGCCGCGTTTTCACCGTCAACGGGATCGTGACCGCGTCGCGCAGCGCTCCGAGAATCGCGTCCACCCGCTGCGGCTCCCGAAGCAGCCCGCCCCCGGCGCATTTTTTGTAAACCACGGGCGCCGGACACCCCAGATTCAGGTCAATCGCGGCGACGGGATGCCGCTGCAACTCCTTGGCCGTGCGAACGAGATCCGGCACCAGGTTGCCGATCATCTGAGCCACCACCGGACGCCCGGTGGGATTCCGGGTGATCGACTCCAGAATCCCCCTCTCCAGGCGCGAATCCTGGTGGACGCGAAAATATTCCGTGAAATACACGTCCGCGCCGCCGTAGCGTGTCATCAGAGCCCAGAACGGCCGATCCGTGACATCCTGCATCGGGGCAAGAGCCAGAACGGGCTGCGGCCCCTGAAGGATGGCTTGAAATTGAGCGGGATGGTCCACTGATTGAGGGCTGAGCGACCAAATCGCTCGACCCGAATCCAAGTAGGCCGTCTTCTCATCCGGGTCGAGTTTCCAATTTCTGATTCTCAAGAGCGCATGTCCATGGACCAAGAACCAACGCCTCGCCGATCGGCGCTGGATTTGACCTACCCCGAACTCGAGAACGAGCTGGTGGCCGCCGGCGTGCGCGCATTCCACGCCCGCAAACTCTGGAGCGCTCTGCACCGGGAAAGCCAGGTGGATCCCTGCCAGCGCGAGGACTTCCCGCCCCCGCTGGCCCGGTGGGTGGCCAAGAATCTGGCGCCGGCCGCGCCCCTCGCCCCGGTCCGGCCCAGCGTCGCGGACGACATCCCCAGCAGCGACGGCCTGACCCGCAAATTCCTGCTCCGACTCAGCGGCGGCCAGACCATCGAGACCGTGTTGATGCGTTACCCGGGAAGATACACGGCCTGCCTGAGCACCCAGGCCGGGTGCGCGATGGGCTGCGTTTTCTGCGCCACCGGCCAGATGGGGTTTGTCCGGCATCTCCAGCCCGGGGAAATCGTCGCTCAGGTGTTGCACACCCAGGAAACCCTCCGCGCGGCGGGCCAGCCCGGGTTACGCAACCTCGTGCTCATGGGAATGGGCGAGCCCCTCCACAATTACGACTCCGTGATGCGGGCTCTTGAGATCATCTCCGACACCCGGGGCCTCAACATCGGGCCCAGCAAAATTTCAATCAGCACGGTGGGTGTGATCCCGGGAATCCTCCGGATGGCGGAAGAAAAGCGGCCTTACAACCTTGCGGTGAGCCTTCATTCCGCCTCCGAGGAGGAACGAGCCGCCCTTGTGCCGGCCAGCCGCCGATGGCCCCTCAAGGACCTCATCGCGGCCTGCCGCGTTTACGGAGAAAAAACCGGGCAACGCATCCTCTTCGGATGGACCCTGATCGAGGGCAAAAACGATTCACCCACCGACGCCGAAAACGTCGCCAAGCTCCTCCGGGGCATTGATGCCCACGTCAATCTGATCCCTCTCAATCCGACGGACGGCTATCCCGGAGCACCCTCCGCCCACCGAGCCGCGGACGAATTTCAACGGGTTCTCCAGGAGGCGGGCATCCCGAGCACGATCCGGCAACGGCGCGGCATCGACGTCGCGGCGGGTTGCGGACAACTCAAAGCCGCGCGGTCGGGCGCTCGGCGCCCAGAGCCGACCGCCTGACGGCACCCGCCCGAGCCGGCCGCCCGCTCCGTCAGATCCGTCAGATCCCGGGGGGCGCTCGGAGGCGCCCGTCAGCTGAGAATCCCCCGGACCACCTTCCCCTCCACGTCCGTGAGCCGGAAATTGCGTCCCTGGTAGCGGTAAGTCAGGCGCTCGTGATTGATTCCCAGCAAATGCATGATCGTCGCGTTGAGATCGTGCACGTGGACGGGATTCTCGACGATGTTGTAGCAGAAATCATCCGTGGTCCCGTAGGTGATCCCGGGCTTGATCCCGGCCCCCGCCACCAACGTGGTGAAACAGCGCGGGTGATGATCGCGTCCGTAGTTTTCTGCCGTGAGAGTCCCCTGCGAGTAGATGGTCCGCCCGAACTCCCCGCCCCACACAATGAGGGTGTCCTCCAACAATCCCCGCTGCTTGAGATCCCGGATCAGCCCCGCCGTGGGATGATCCGTGTCCGAACACTGGCCCCGGAGCGCCGACGGAAGCCCGCCATGATGATCCCAGCCCATGTGGAACAGCTGGATAAACCGCACATCCCGCTCCGCCAACCGGCGCGCCAGCAAACAATTCGCCGCGTATGTGCCCGGGGTTTTCACCTCCGGCCCGTAGAGATCCAGGACACTCTGGGGTTCCTTGGAGATGTCCGACAAATCAGGCACGCTGGCCTGCATCCGAAACGCCATTTCGTATTGGGCCACGCGGGCCTGGATTTCCGGATCCCCCAAGGTCTGGAACGTGCCCTGGTTGAGCGCGCCGATTTGATCCAGGCTGTCGCGCCGCATCGCCGTGTCCACGCCCGGCGGATTGGAGAGGTAAAGAACCGGGTCGCCGCTGTTTCGGAATTTGACCCCCTGATGTTTCGAAGGAAGGAACCCCGCGCTCCAGAGCCGGTCGTAGAGCGGCTGATCGGATTTACGCCCCGTGCCGAACGAAGTCAGCACGACATAAGCCGGCAGATCCTTGTTCTCGCTGCCCAACCCGTAACTCACCCAGGACCCGATACTCGGACGCCCGGGCAACTGGGAGCCCGTCTGGAAAAACGTGATCGCCGGATCGTGATTGATCGCCTCCGTGTGCATGGACCGGATCACGCACAGATCGTCCGCCACCTTCGACAGGTGCGGCCACAACTCGCTAAACCATGCGCCGCTCTGACCGTGCTGGGCGAACTTGAAGATACTCGGCGCAATCGGGAAATTCTTCTGGCCCGAAGTCATCCCGGTCAAACGCTGCCCCTGCCGGATGCTGTCCGGCAGATCCTTTGCCCGCTGTTCCTCCATCTTCGGCTTGGGATCGAAAAGATCCATCTGCGAGGGCGCGCCGCTTTGGAAAAGATAAATGATCCGTTTCGCCTTCGGCGTGAAGTTCGGGAACCCGGCCAGCGCCCCGGCGGGGAGCGTTCCGGCGGGCGCCGCGCTGACGGCCGACTTGCCCAACAAAGACCCCAGAGCCGCCATACCGATCCCGCCGCCCGCGGTTTGCAGAAACGTGCGCCGGCCCAGAGCCATGCGCTGGCCGGGATCGAGGTTCCAAAATGCAGAGTCGTTGCAGTTCATAAGGAGGAATGGAAGAAGGCCGAATGTTTGAGAGAAGGGCAGCGAAACTATCGGGTGATAAACTCGTCGATGTTGAGCAGCACGTTGGCGGTGATGGTGTAAGCGGCCAGTTGGGCCGCGGGGATGTCCGCCGGGGGCTTGGACTCGCCAAACCCGACCAGTTTCGCCGCGGCGTCGGGGTTCTGCTGGAACCGCACCAGCTGACGATCCAGACCGGATTGCAACAGTTTGATCTCCGAGGGCTGGGCCGGCCGGTTTGCGGCTCTCCTGAACGCCCACTGGATCCGCTCCGGCGCGGTGGCGCCGCCCTCGCGAATCATCGTCTCCGCCAGCTTCCGGGCCGACTCCACGAAGGTGACCTCGTTGAGCATCGCCAGCGCCTGCAGGGGCGTGTTGGTGCGGGACCGTTTCACCGTGCATGTCTCGCGGTTGGGGGCGTCGAACGCCAGCGACGTGGGCGGGGCCGCCGTCCGTTTCCAAATCGTGTAAACCGTGCGCCGGTAGAGGTTCTCGTCGGTCGTGTGTTTGTAATTGAGCAGGTCGCCGTAAACGCTCGTCTCGTCCCAGACCTTGGCGGGCATGTAAGGCCGCACACTCGCTCCGCCCGGTTTTTCCACCAGCAACCCGCTCACCGCCAAAGCCGAGTCCCTGAGCTGCTCGGCGCTCAGACGCAGCCGGGGCCCACGGGCTAGCAACCGGTTCTCAGGATCTTTCTCCAGCAACTCCTGGTTGGACTTCGCCGACTGCCGATAGGTCGCGCTGGTGACGATGAGTTTGTGCAGCGCCTTCATGTCCCACGCATGCGCGGGCACACCCGCCACCTGGACCCCCGCCGCGGGTTTCACAAACTCCGAGGCCAGCCAGTCCAGCAAGTCCGGGTGACTCGGCCAATCCGCCTGGGAACCGAAATTCTCGCTGCTCTTCACAAGGCCGAACCCGAAAAACCGTTCCCAGGCCCGGTTCACCCAAACACGCGCCGTCAGGGGATGCTCGCCGGAGACCAGCCATTGCGCGAGCCCCAGGCGGTTGAGAGGCGCCCCCTCGGGCAGGGGCGGGAGCGCGGCAGGAAGCGCCCGCTCCACCGCCGCGCCCGGCTTGTCATACTGTCCGCGCTCCAAAAGATTCGCCACCTTCGGCGCAGGCAATTCGCGCATCACCATCGTCGAGGCGATGGTCTTCTCCAGGGCCGCTTGCGCCTTTTTCACCGACTCCTCCTTGGCCTTGGCTGTCGCCATGGCCCCGCCCCGGCTCTTGTGGAAATCCGCCAGCCGCTTTTTCTGAGCCTCGCTGCGTTTCTCCGGGGCCGTTTTCAGGATCTCCACCAGATCCGCCGGCGCGCCATTGGGCACGGGCGCGGTGGCAACCGAAAGCCGGAACTTCCCGATCAATGCGCCACCGCCAAACTTCTGATCGATCTGGAACGCCAACACGGCAGACCCGCCCCTGAGCGGCAGCGGTTCGGTGAGCACAAAAACCCCCGCCTGCGGCTTGCCCGTCTGCGGACTGATCGCCCAACCCGTCTCGGCTTTCCCGTCAATGGCATTGGCAACCTCCCACCCCTTCTGACTGAACGTCGCGCTGGGATCCCGAAACACCACCTCATGCTGACTGCCATCCGCCTTGAGAGTCACGTTGAGCCGAAACTCGCTGACGATCGGGTTGCCGTTGGCGTGACGCCCCGGCCCCTTCGCCGGCAACCGGTCGTCCGGCAGCAGCTCAAGTTTCACCCCGGTGATCTGCGGCACATTCACCTCGGCGCTCACCGAGTAGGAGTCGCTCGCCGGCTGTGGCCCCGACGAAAACACAGCGCCCCCGGGTTCCGCCGCGAGTTGCGCGCCGCCCAACGATTTCAAATCCTTGGGTTCCAGGGGCGTCCACTGCGGATCGCCAGCCAAAGCCTCCTTCTCCCAACGCTTTTGCGACACCAGATCGCCCGCCTGTGCCTCCTTCACCGCGGCCTGGGCGGCCTTCATTTCCGCTGCGAGCTTCGCCCTTTGCTCGGTCTGGGCCGCCGTCGGGAACTCCATGACAGGCGGCGTGTTCTTCCCGTCGCCCGCAAGGATCCCCGTTTCGTCAATCGAGTTAAAGAAGGCGAAGAACTGGTAGAACTCCTTCTGCGAGATCGGATCAAACTTGTGGTCGTGGCAACGGGCGCATCCCAGCGACAACCCCATCCACGTGCTGCCCGTGGTGTCCACCCGGTCAATCACGTTTTCGATAAACCATTCCTCCCGGATCAACCCGCCCTCGCCGTTGATCCGATGGTTCCGGTTGAACCCCGTCGCAATGATCTGGTCGCTGGACGGGTTCGGCAACAAATCACCCGCCAACTGCTCGACGGTGAACTCATCAAAAGGCTTGTTGCGATTAAACGCGCTCATCACCCAGTCCCGCCACATCCACATCTGACGGCTGGAGTCGCTTTGAAATCCGTGGCTGTCGGCGTACCGGGCGAAATCGAGCCATTGCGCCGCCATATGCTCCCCGTAACGAGGCGACTGCAGCAGCCGGTCCACCACCTTGCTGTAGGCGTCCGGGGAGGCATCCTTCGCAAACGCGTCCATCTCCGCCGGACTCGGAGGCACCCCGGTGAGATCCAGGGTCACCCGGCGCAGCAGCGTCCATTTGTCCGCCTCCGGCGCCAGCTTCAAGCCCTCGGCCGCGAGCCGCTTGGAAATAAACGCGTCGATGGGATTCTGCGCACCCGTCGCAGGCACCGGCGGCCTTTCCGGCCGTGTAAACGCCCAGTGCCCCTCGTATTCACCGCCTTCCGCGATCCATTGCTTGAGCACGGCCACCTGCTCCGGCTTGATCAACTTCCCGGTCTTTTTCGGAGGCATGAAATCCTCCGCGTCATGCGTGGTCACCCGGGTCAAAAGCTCACTCTGATCCGGCTTGCCCGGCACCAGACTCGGCGTCTCCGATTTGCCCCCTTTGAGCGCAGCCTCCCGGGTGTCCAGGCGCAGCCCCCCTTTCCGCTCGTTGGCGTCGGGGCCGTGACACGCAAAACAGTTCTCCGACAGGATCGGCCGCACATCCCGGTTAAAAGAGAGCTTCGGCGCCGCATCGGCGCTCAAAACCCCGCCCCAGAACCCGCATTGAACGACCAAAACAGTCGCGGCAGACGAGAGAATGGCACGGCGCGGAGGGAAAGGGAGGGGATCCTGCATTCTCGAACCGTAGAGGAAGGCGGCGCGCCGCGTCTCTCGCACATTCATGCGATGCCCCCCCTCACATCCCGATTCAACCCGAAACCGGAAGTTCCAGCGGAATGAATGAGAGGGCGAAATCACAACACTCTGGCGTTCCGCACTTTCCAAAAAGCTCCCCGCGTTCTCCGCGGCTCCGCGTAAAAATGCTCTCTCTCTGAAACGTCGGCGTTCGGGTTCAGCCAAAACGGCCAAAGCTCCGGCTTCCCACCTCCGGCCCCGCTTGTCATCTTCACCGCCCCAAATGCGCCACCTCCTCCTCTTCGCCCTTCTTATGATGACCGCTTCACTGCCGGGCTCCGCACAAGACGCAGCCCCCTCCGCCCCCAATGTGTTTGAGATGCGCACCTATTACGCGCATCCCGGCAAACTCGACGCCCTGCATGCCCGGTTCCGCGACCACACCATCCGGCTCTTCACCAAACACGGAATGACCCACCTCGGATACTGGGTGCCGATCGAAAACCCCCAGGAAAAGCTCGTTTACGTGCTTGGCTACCCCAACCGCGAGTCCCGGGACCGTTCCTGGAAACAATTTGCCGCCGATGAGGAATGGACCACCGCCAAAAGCCGGTCCGAAACGCAGGGCCCGCTCGTGGCCAAGGTGGAAGAGCTTTTTATGGAGCCCACAGATTTTTCCCCGGCCATGATCCCGTCCACCGGCACGGCCAAGCGGGTGTTTGAACTGCGCACGTACACCACCACCCCGGGAAATCTCCCCGCTCTCCTCGACCGATTCCGGAACCACACCACCGCGCTTTTCTCAAAACACGGGATGCAAAACCTGTTCTACTGGAAACTCACCGCGGATCAGCCGGCAGCCCAGAACACCCTCCTCTACATCCTGGCCCACGAAAGTGTCGCCGCCGCAAAAGCCTCCTTCGCCGCGTTTCGCGCCGACCCCGACTGGATCGCCGCCAAGGCGCGTTCCGAGGAAAAAGCGGGCGGCTCGCTCACCGTCCCCGACGGCGTGCGCTCCGAGTTTCTTGAGGCCACAGATTACTCCCCCACCCGCTGATCTCCGCGGACCGCTCATTGGCAGCCGACGCAAGCCGCAGCCACCTTGCCCCACCCGTTCCACCTCGGAACCCGGCCGGGGAACGCAAGCCCGCCCACCCTCATCCACTTCTTCCATGAAAACCAAAGGCATCAATCAAACCGAGTTTCTCTCCCTGCTTCAAAAAGTCCTGCCCAAGGCGACCAAAGACCCGCATCTGGCGAGTAAGATTTACGAGCAAGTCGCCCAGGAAGTGCGGCTGATCAACAGCATCGAATCGTTCGAGAAGTTCTGCGAAGAAGGCGCCCTGCCGAACCTCGAACCCCAGACCGTGTCGGAACTCCAGCAGGATCTCGCCGGCAAGTTCGGCGAAGGCAACGTCGCCATCACCGCCGATGAAGAGGGCGGGGCCGTCGCGGTGGAGATCGCGCTGCCCGACCGCAAAATCAGCACCCGGGTCAAAGTACAGGCCCCGGGCGAAGATCCCGAGGCGGCGAAAGTCCCGTTTGTGCCGTTCCCGGTGGCTTTGCCGGAGGACCCCGAGTTGGTCTGGGTGTTGGCGCGCCGGGAAGACCTTGGCCCGGACGAAGCCGCGCGGGCGTTGGCCTCCATCGAGGAAGAATTTTGGGCGACAAAAGGGGGTCAAAAACTCCAGCGGGAAGGCACGGAGAAATCGTTCGCGGATTTCATCCACAACGTCCCGGCGGCGGCCCTCGCCGATAGCGGGCTCAAACGGCACTATAAACAGCCCGAAACACTCCACGCCCTCCAACTCCTCCACCACAAATCGCCGGCGGAAGAGCTCGGCGCCGCGCTCACCTAAAAAATCGCACCCAAAACCGCGCCCATGCGGCGGTTGAAGACCCTCCCCGCGCCCGGCGAATCGATGCGCTCCGGGCCGGGAGGCGCCCGCTCCCCAGCGTTGCACCCGGAATCCTGCTGATGCCGATTGTCCCCTCCGAGTTCCGGCCCCCGCGCCTTATCCAGAACGGCCATCTGCAGACGATCCTGCCCGTGGTGTTTCCACGGCGTTTCCAGGACGCCGCCCGGCGGGAACGGCTCGAGTTGGCGGACGGCGATTTCCTCGACCTGGACTGGTACCACGCGGGATCCGGCCGCGTCGCCGTGCTTACACACGGTCTGGAGGGGGCCTCGACCCAGGGCTACATCCGGGGCCTAGCGGCGGCGCTTCTGGAGGCGGGATGGGATGTGTTGGCGTGGAATTTCCGGAGCTGCGGTGGGGTTCAAAACCGGCTTCCGCGGTTCTACCACAGCGGCGACACCCAGGATCTCGGGGTGATCGTCCAACACGCCGCAAAACACGCGGCAACGGTCGCGCTCATCGGGTTCAGTCTAGGCGGAAACGTGACACTCAAATATCTCACCGAACCGGCCTGTCATCCCGCCGTGACCACCGGCGTGGCGATCTCGGTTCCCGTGGATCTGGCGTCGAGCGCCCAGAAAATCGACCGCCAGCTTTCCAACCGGATCTACCGGCGGCGTTTTCTCAAAACCATGGTCGCGAAAATCGCGTCCAAAGCCGCCGTGTTCCCCGGCCGGTTCGACGTGTGCGGCTTGAACCGGATCAACACCCTGGAGGAATTCGACGACCTTTACACCGCGCCGCTCCACGGATTCCGAGACGCCGCCGATTACTGGAGCCAATCGAGTGCCGGTCCCCGGCTCGGTCAGCTCCGCGTGCCGACGCTGCTGCTCAACGCCCGCAACGACCCTTTCCTGAGCGAGGCGTCATTCCCGTGGTCCACGGCCCGCGCATCGCAACTTCTCCACTTGGAAGCGCCCGCCTCCGGTGGGCACGTGGGTTTCTTGGATCTCCAACACGGACTGCAACCCTGGAGCGAACGCCGAGTCGTCCAATGGCTGGAAATCGTATCCGGGCAACCAGCGAGTGCATCCGCGCCGGCCTAAACGCATGGATGACGCGGACTGTTCCCGGAGGGAACAGAGGCGGTAGCCGGTGGTCGAGCGCAGCGACACCACCGGAATCCCACGCGAAAAAAACGTCGCATCCTGAAGGGATGCCAGCCCGTTTGCCCTCGCTTCGCCGCACGAGCCGGGGTCCCTGCCGTAAGACGCGTTCCCGCTGAAACCGCATCCACCGCCCTCCAGGCGGCGCTCACCCCTCACCCCTCACCCCTCACCCCTCACAATTGGCCTCCAGCCAGCGGGCGTATTCCTTTTCTCCAATCTCCCCGGCGGCAAGGGCCAGCGTCTGAATCACCGCATCCGCTTCCGCCGCCATAAATGCCCGTCCGTTGAGTTCGAGAAAGATCGCGCCAATCGCGAACCCGATCCGCTTGTTGCCATCCACGAACGGATGATTTTTGACCAATCCAAACGCGTATGCCGATGCGAGTTCGCAGACGGTTGGCTGGCCGTATGCGAACAGGTTTTCCGGCCGGCTCAATGCGGAGTCCAACAAACCGGCGTCCCTGATCCCATCCGAACCGCCAAATTCAGCGAGCAGTTGCTCATGCAGGGCGAGCACCGTTTCACGCAAAATCCACTCCGGACGCTTCACTTCGCAAGCTCTCTGAGGGTGTTGCGGTAGCGCGCAACAACGTCCTGCGCGGCCTGCATTTGCCGACTAAAATCGGCCTTCGCCGGACTGATACGCAGACAACCCTCCGGCCCTTCCGTCACGCAAAGCACATCCCCTTCCCCCACTTTCAGGTAGCTCAGAGCCTCTTTAGGGAAAACGACCCCCACCGAGTTGCCGACTTTTCGAAGTTTGAGTTCAAGCACCATAGAAAGAATGTGATTACGTATGTAATAACGCCCATCACAGAAGAAAATCAACCGGGTTTTCGAACGCCCCTTCTCGGCATCGCGGCATACCGCCCCCCGTCATCGCCAGCGCGTTTCCCCCACCGAGCCTGCAGCTCTGTCCCTCACGGCCCCGTGGCGCGACCAAAACCCAGGAGACAAAGACAACATCCGCGATCAAGCCATCGGCGCCCAGCTCGTCTGCATCTCCAACTTGGAAAACCTCAATGCCCTGTTGATCGGGCAAGCCCTGCCCCAAGCCGAACGCCTCACCCGACTCAACCAGAGCGCCATCCAGCAGATGAAACTGCTCACGGCCGACGCACGCACGCCCCGGTCGCCCTGATCCAGGGTCACCGTCATGCATAGAAAACGGCGGTTTCATTCACATGAAACCGGCCACGCGATAACGAAACGCCGCTTTTCTATCCATGTCCCCGCTCTCGCCACTCCCCATCCGCAATCTTCCGTTGCTCGACACGCCGTAGTGCGACTCCACAAATCTCTGCGGCGCGTCGGCTCAAACGTTCCCGGAGGGAAAAAAGATCGTAGCCGGTGGTCGAGCGAAGCGACACCACCGGAATCCCACGCGAAAAACAACGTCGCATCCTGAAGGGATGCCAGCCCGTTTGCCCTCTCCCCGCCCCCGCTACCGCGGATTCCTCCCGACGGAGGCATTTCCGAGCCAATCACTGCGCCCGCCCTCCCGATCATCTCCCCGGAGCTCCCCCCCGCCGTCTTCAGAAATGCCGCCCCGCATCGAGACCCGCCCTCAACGATCGCGAGACCCGTTTCCCCGCAGGACCCGCTGTTCTCACCCCTGCCCCCTGCCCCCTCACCCCTGAATTTGCCCCCTCACCCCCCGGTCCCCCCGCGGATGTCCGTCCCCCCCCGGTAATCTCACGCTCGAAATGAAACACACCACAGCCCACCGTCCCGTCACCCGCCCCAACACCCGGATCCTCCCCCTCCTCGCGCTGCTTGCGCTGGCCCCAGCCGCGCCACTCGTCGCCCAGGACAAAACCAACAGCGTCTCCCTCGGCCGCCTCAGCGCCAATCCGTATGCGCCGGACTCCACCTCCAACAAACACAGCCCGTTCGGCAGCCCTTACAGCGCCACCAGCATCCACAACGCGTCGGGCCCCTACGGGAACCGCTTCTCCGACACCAGCGTGTCCAACCCGTACGCCCAGAACGCGCCCAAGATCATCGCCGAAGACGGCACCTACCTGGGACGCCTCAGCGCCAACCGCTACGACCCCGAGTCCGTTTCCAACCCACACGGCAAATACGGCAGCCCGTATTCCGCGACGAGCATCCACAACCCGTCCAGCCCCTACGGCAGCAAGTTCTCCCCGCTCAGCCCCAACAACCCCTACACCACCCAAGCCCCCCAATTGAAAGCAACCCGGTAACCCTCCGAACGCCGCACCCCGCCACCGGCTCTGCCCCCCACCTGCGTCGGCGCCCCCTTCGGATTTCCTGCTCGGACCCCAAATCAAACAATGG
>CAMARB010000034.1 GCA_945860355.1 Chthoniobacter flavus
TTTGCCTTTGAGTGCCGCGGCGGCTGAAAAAAAGGCGGCGCCCCCGGCCTCCCCTGCGGAAGCTCCCGCCGCTGCGGAGAAAGCGGCTGCCACAGGAGCCACCAAGGTTCCCTACCATGGCACGATTAGCTCCGTGGATGCCGCCGCGAAATCATTCACGCTCAAAGGGCGTGAAAAAGACCGCGTCTTTGGTGTCACGGAAACGACCAAAATTCTCCGCGACGGCGCTGCGGTGGAGCTCAACACTCTGAGTCCCGGCGAAGAGGTTCGCGGCCAGGTGTCCAAAATGGGCGACAAATGGGAGGCTGTGAGTGTGTTGGCCGGCGAGAAAACGCCCGCCGCAAAAACCAAAAAACAGGAGATCAAGTCTCTCGAAGGCACGGCTGAGCCGAAAAAGTAGGGAAGGCTTGGCGGTAAAAAAGCATCGACGCGGCGCCGGGGTGAATCCACCGGCGCCGTTCTTTTTTTGGGGGCCATTCGGCGCCCATTGCCCCGATTGCGGGGCTCGACTCCCGTTTGTCCAGAGGGCCAGGGGGCGCTTCTAGGAATCGGTAGTTTCCTGAGCTTTTACGACGGAATCGCCGAGGCCGTCGATGGGCTCCTCCACGGGCGGGGCAAGGTCGACCGCCCCGTGTGGATCAAAATGTTCGAGCGTTCGCGAGGCTCCAAACTCGCCTTGACGCTCCCGAGGAGAGGGGGTATTCCCGTTTTTCTGAAATCGTCCCTAATAAATCCCCTCATGTTCGCACGTTGCGCACTCGTTCTCGGTGTCATCACGATGGCTGCCTGTACCTCGCGCGACCCGCGGTTCAACGGCGAAACCATTTACCTCGGCGGGGTCAAAAGCCGTCCCAAGGAGGAGAAACGCGCCAATTACGATGACGTTTCGTACTGGGACGGAGACGGCGTCTCGGGCAAGCCGAGTATCTTCATCAGCCTGACCGACCAGCGGGCCTATTTTTACAAAGGCGGTGAGCTGGTGGGTGTCTCCATCCTGTCCAGTGGCCGGGAAGGTCACGACACGCCGACCGGCTCGTTTAAAGTCCTCCAGAAGAACCAGAACCACAAGTCGTCGCTTTACGGCGATTACGTCGATTCTCAGGGAAACATCGTCCAGAAGGACGTCGATACGTCGAAAGATCCCAAGCCGACTGGCGCGATCTTTGACGGAGCCAAGATGCCGTTTTTTATGAGGATCACGGGAGGGGTCGGAATGCACGAGGGTTTTCTCCCGGGATACCCCGCCTCCCATGGCTGCATTCGCATGCCCGGGTTCATGGCCAAAAAGTTTTTCGACAATGTGGGTATGGGCACTCCCGTCACCGTTGCCCCCTAGAACTCCGTGGAATTACCCGAAATTTCAGTGCTCGAGCTCAGGGATTTGCTTGAGTCCGGTCGCCCTCCCCGTCTCATCGATGTGCGTGAGGAAAACGAATGGAACATCTGCAGCATTCCAGGCGGCGAACTCTGCCCGCTTTCCCAGTGGCCCGCGATCGTGAATGAGAAACTCACCGACCGCGAGCAGGCCCTGGTCATCCAATGCCACCATGGCGGCCGTTCTGCGAGGGCTGGTGAGTATCTTTTGCGGAACGGTTTTAAGGATGTCAAAAACCTCGTCGGCGGGATCGACGCGTGGTCCGTCCACGTGGATCCCAGCGTGCCGCGTTACTAGAGGAGTTCCGCCCGGCGCCGGGTTCGGGTGAGCCTCGGCAGCTTCGGCTGTTCCGTTCAGTTCAATCCGATGAACCGGGCGAGTCCCCACCCACGGGGCCAACGCCGCCGCGGGGTGGGGAAAAGCTCGTGTTCGGAGCCGGATTTAGGCCGGGTTCCGAGTGGAATGCACCCGGGAGGCGACTTTGAGTCGGAGCGCGTTGAGTGCGATAAACCCGGTGGCGTCGCTCTGATTGTAGGCCTTGGTGGGATCTGCCTCCATGGTGGCGATGTCGGGATTGTAAAGGCTCAGCGGGCTCTTGCGGCCGGCGGCGATCACATTGCCCTTGTAGAGTTTCACGCGGACCACACCGGTCACATTTTTCTGCGACTCATCCACGAGCGCCTGGAGGGCTTCGCGTTCGGGAGCGAACCAGAACCCGTTGTAAACCAGGGAGGCGTATTTCGGAATCAGCGAGTCGCGTAGATGCATCACTTCCCGGTCCATCGTGATGGACTCCATCTGGCGGTGCGCGAAATGGAGGATTGCGCCGCCGGGAGTCTCGTAGACGCCCCGGGATTTCATCCCGACGAACCTGTTTTCCACCATGTCCACGCGGCCCACACCGTGGCGGCCGCCCAGCTTGTTGAGCACCCGCATCACCGAGAGGGGCGTGAGCCGGGCGGAACCGTCGGCGAGGAAGGTGACTCCGTTCGTGATCCCCAGGTCGTGGAGCAACCCGTCGAGCCCCGTGCACGCCAAGCCCACGCAGATGCCTTTTTCAAAGTGCAGCTCCAGGGTTTCGGCTTTGTCGGGGGCTTCCTCGGGCGACACGCTCAGCACATACATGTCCCGGTTGGCGTCCGCGCTGGCATCAAACCAGGGGTCCTCCAAAATGCCGCTCTCGAAGCTGATGTGGAGAAGGTTGCGGTCCATCGAGTACGGCTTCTTCGCCGAGGCCTGCACGGGAATCCGGTTGGCTTCCGCGTACGCAATCATCTCCGCACGGCCCGGGAAGGTCTCCCGGAAACGTTCCTGGCGCCAGGGCGCGATCACTTCCAATTCCGGGGCAAGCGCGGCGGCGGTGAGTTCAAACCGCACCTGGTCGTTTCCTTTGCCTGTTGCGCCGTGTGCCACCGCATCCGCCTTCTCAGCGCGTGCGATCTCCACCATGCGTTTGGCGATCAGCGGCCGGGCGATGCTGGTTCCCAGGTAATACTGGCCCTCGTAGATGGCCCCCGCCTGGATCATCGGGAAAATGAAGTCGCGCGCGAATTCCTCCCGCAAATCGTCGATGTAACATTTGGATGCGCCGGTGCGCAGCGCCTTGTCCTCCAGTCCGTCGAGCTCCTCCTCCTGGCCCACGTCGGCGCAGAACGCGATGATCTCCGCGTTGTAGGTTTCCTTCAGCCAGGTGAGTAACACGGAGGTGTCGAGACCCCCTGAGTAAGCGACGACGATTTTCATAAAGGTTGGCGTGTTCTAGCTGCGGATCGCCTCGGATCAAACATGGATTTTCGCTTTTCCGCTCAATGGAGGGAGTCGCAGCCGCCTGTTTTATGCGGGGGTCGGGTTGGTTCCCTGCTGTGTTCCGGCGGCCCCGAGGAAAAGCTCGAGCAGGGGGGCGGATCCAGTTCAGGCTGGAGCCCGTTGCGGGGGAAAATGCATGAGCGATTCACAGAACAAAGGCGTTGAGAAAGCCGGAATACGGGAGGCCGAGCGGCATCTCTTCCTCTGCATTGGGCCGGAGTGTTGCCCGCCCGAGGCGGGCCAGGACCTCTGGGAGTTTGTCAAAAAGCGGCTGAAAGAAACCCGACTTCCGGCGATGCGCACTAAGGCCGGGTGTTTCCGGATCTGTGTGGGCGGCCCTTGGTTGGTGGTTTATCCCGAGGGCGTTTGGTACGGAGCCATCACTCCGGAGCGTTTTGAGCGGATCCTCCAGGAGCATCTCCTGGGGGGGCGGCCCGTGGAGAGTTGGGTGGTGGTCCGCAACGATTTGGGGGCCGGTTGCGGCCCGGAGTCATGCGGCGGACGATGATCACAGCCCGGGGAGCGCGCAGGGAGCACAGGCACCCTGCAACAGCTCGAACCGCGCTCGTAACTCAGCGGCTGGCAGAAACCCCGTCCTCACACCCCGCCAGAGGCGCGCAAATTTTCCGGTCGGCCCGGTGACGAGGCGCCGGGCGAGTCCTTGGAGGATATCCGGTGCGCCGTAGGCTTCCAAAAACGCGCGCGCGCACGGCAGCCATAAATCCGCCCGTGCGCGGCCGGCGAGGTCCTCGAGGAACGCGCACACGTCGTCGGCCTGCCGGGCATCGGCGGAGATCGTCGGGAGGTGCATCACCTCAAAGTCGATGAGGCGCGCGCGGTCGCCGGCCGCTTCGTAGAGGAAGTTGCCCAGATGCGGGTCCCCGTGGGACCAGAGGCCGCCGAAAATCGGGCATTGGCAGGCGTGGCTGCGGCGCAGCTCCCGTCCGGCGGCCGCGGTCATCGCCGGTCGCAGGGTGCCGTCGTCGAGGGGGCCGGTGAGGTTGATCCCCGGAATTTCATCGGCTGCGACGGCTGAGTTGCCCCAGCAAAACGCGCGGAATTCCGGGCCGTGGAGGAGGGAAAAACTGTGCACCTCCCAGCGCTGCCACGCGGCTTTGCTGAGAAGGGTTCTAAGCGGGCTGTTGGCCGCCCGGAAAAACAGGTTGGCGCAGCCCAGAACCGGCAGGGCGCTCGCACGCCGTCTTTTCATCCAGAGAGTGCGGCCCTCGACCTGCACCTTGGATGTCGCGTTCACCTTGATGCGGTCCACGAGGCTGCCAGGCGATGGAAAACGCGGTGTCATCAAGATGCGGTGCAGTCTAACCCCGCCTCGTTGGCGGGGGAAGAGGCGCTCCGGTTTCTTCGGCTGCGTTTGCGCATAAAAAAGCCCGGGCGCCGTTTTGAGTTCGAAACGGCGCCCGGGCGGTTGGAGTCGCGGTTCTCAGGGCTGTGCCGGCTGAGCGGGCGCCGTGGCCGCTGGGGCGGGTGCTTGGGCCGGCTTATCGACGAGCGGCAGTTCGAGGGCGTCTTTGTCGACTCGGTTGATCTCGAAGACGCCGGTCAAGCCGTCGGCGCTGCCGTGGGTCATTTCCTCGGGAGTCGGCGAGCCGAGGACCAGTTTGCCCGAGGTGTTGCTTGCGGTCTTGAACGTGAGGGTGAGGGCGGGTTGATCCAAGCCGTGCTCCGGCTGGGCCTGGCCTTTCCATCGCACGGCGCGCAGGCCTGCGAGGGTGTTGACGAGGGATTGCGCGTTGGACTGGTTGATGCCGCCGTCCCCCTTGGCGAGCTTCCACTTGTCTTTGTCGCGCTCCAGGGAGATCGGCGGCTGGCCTGCGCGCTGGACCTCCACCGCCGTGATTTCCTCGGGTTTGAGGCTGTAGATGCCCAGGGGCTGCCATCCGATGGCGTCCGTGGCGATCGCGTCCAGGAACGTCTTCGGCACGGTGACAATAAACGGCTCGTCATCGAGTTTCGCATACACCTGGTCGCCGTCGGTCTTGCCGAAGTGAACGGAAACGATCGGTTTTTCGCCCGCTTTGCTTTCGGCCGTGTTTTCGGAGGCGAACGAACTGAGGGTGAGCTTGAGCACGGGCTGGTCGAGCCCGTACTTGGCCAGGTCGCTGGCCACGTCCGACTCAAAACGACCGACGTTGAGCGATTTGAGTTCGTTGAGGAGCGCGTTGGCCGCCGTCGTGTTGGCCGGTTGCTCTTTTTCGGCCTTCCGCACCCAGTTCTCGCCGCTGCGCGCGATCACCAGCTTTTCTTTGCCGGCCGGTTCCAGAGTGATCCGGTCCACGATGTCGGACTCCACGCGCGCCAGTTTTTTGTCGCGGAGATCGTTGGGCTTCGTGTCGAGCAGCTGTTCCACGCTCTTGGGGAGCACGAGCACCGCATCGCGGGAGGAGAGCTTGGCGTACACCTTCTCCTTCTCGTCCTTGGGCTGCGCGCCGATTTGGAGCACGGAGGGTTCCTTGGACCCCTCGACGAACAGGGTGAGCGAGCCCCGGGGCTCTTGCAGTCCGAAGCTCGCGAGATTGGCCGAGTCCGCGACAAAGGAGTCGATCCTTGCGGTCGTGGCTTGGGCGATCAGATCCCCCACTTTCGAGTCGTCGCCCCGCGCCTTGAGGGGCTTAACCAAGCCCCAGTGGCGGTCCTTTTTCTCGAGCTCAATCTCGCCGGCCGAACTCTTGATCAGGACTTTCTCCACGAGGCTCGTCGTCACGTCCGAGAGTTTCCTGTCCCGGAAGTCATCCGCCTTCTTGGAGATCTGGTTCTTGAGCTCGTTGGGGATCACATACACGGGCTCCAACCCCTCCACTTTCGCGTAGATCTTGCCTTCCACGGCGGATTCTTTTCCGAGCACCAACTCCAGCGGTTTGTCTTTGCCGGTGAACGTGAGCCGGGTTGCGGATCCCGAGAGGCCAAACTCTTTGACCTGCGACTTGTCGCTCTCCGCTCCGGGCTTGTCGATGCGCGCGTCGTGTTTGAGGCGCTCGGCTGTGGTGAAGAGCTGGTTGAGGATCATCGAGTCGGCCCGGTCCTTCACCGGTTCGAGCAGGGTCCATTGGTTGTCGTCCCCCTTGCGAAGGACGATTTTTGTCTCGGAGGTTTTGATGGTGACCGTGTCCACCTTGTCTCGGTCCACCTTGGCCACCAGTTGCTGGGTTTCGCGGGCTTCCTTGGAGCTGGGTCGGTTCTTTTCGCCGAACCACACGTAGGCCCCGAGGCCGCTGGCGATCACGAACAGAATGAGAGTCGTACGGGAATTCATGAGGATAAATGAAGGAGAGTTTTGAGTGGGGCTGCCCCGGGCAGGCGCCCCGGAATCCAGGCCCTGGAGGCCCGGGTTTTCCGGGGTCCGGCGCACCAGAGGATTCGCGTTAGGACCGGCGCACCAGCCAGACCCCTAACCCGAGCGCCGCGACGATGCCGGGGATCAGGACGATGACGGTGAACGCCAGCTTCGAGAGCTTGGATTCGTTCAGGTCGAGCCGGACGGGCTCTTTGGTTTTGGGCGGAATCCCGATGAGTTGCTCGCGGTTGAGCAGCCAGTTGAGGCTGTTGACTGCGAAATCCACGCCCACCTCCGCCTGGCGCAGGCCTTCGTCGGTGAGCCATCCGGCGTTGCCCACCGCGATGAGCCGGCTGGTCTCCACCTTCACGCGGGCGTCCGCCAGCGCGCCTTTCTCGACGGCCGCAGCGATCGTCACAGGACCCTGGGGGTCTTTCTTCGGATCGAAGAACGGCGTTTCCTTGGCGCCTTTGTACTCGGTCTCCCCCCAGAAAGCCTTGGAGGATTCGATGAGCGGCAGGATCCGCAGGTTCTCGGTTTGAGCGCGCGCCTGATCAATCTGGAGCGATTGCGTGGCGCCGAGCATGGCGGTGTCGACTCCGGCGAGGTCTTTGGTGATCGGCCGGGACCGCTCGGGGATCGTGCCGCTGGGCGAGAGCAGAACGGCGGTGACCAGGCTCAGTTGCTGGTTTTCGTCCCGGGCGGGAACACGGGCGGTGCGAATGACGCGGTCGTTGGTGGGGGTGATCCCGTGGCTGAGCAGGAAGGTGTTGAGCCTTGGGGTCTGGCCGTCGGGGTCGAGCAACACAAAGAGCCGACCGTTTTTGCTGAAATACTCGCTCACCAGCTGAGTCTCGCGCTCCGAGAAATCGGCGCGGGCGCCGAAGATCACCAGGGCAGAGGCGTCCTCGGGCACCTTGTCGACCTCGTTGAGCTTGAGGGTGTCGAGTTTGACGTTCTGGCGTTCCGTGTAGGCCTTGAACGTGGCCACGGCCGGAGACTTGAGGTCGGGTTCGCCGTGGCCGGCGACGAAGTAAACCTTGTTCTGGCGGTCCTCGGTGATTTCCAGAAGGGCGCTGGTGATGGCCTCCTCGCCCTTGAATGCTTTGAGCCGCGGGGGCTGGCCGCTCATCATCGCCATCTGATCCATCCGATCAAACTCGGCCATGGCGTCGGCGTTCACGAATTTCGTGCGGCCGTTGTAGTCGAGGATGACGATGTTGTCCTGGGACCCGAACTTGTACTGGGTCGCCAGCTCCTTGGCGCGGACGATGTTGCTGTACGGGTTGACCATCTCCACCTCGAATTTCTTTTTCGAGGCGAACTCGTATTCGCGCAGGAGCTGGTTGACGTCGCCCGCGATCGCGATGCCGGGGTTGAAGAACACGATCGCTTTGACGGGTTTCTGCAGGTTGCCCAGCAGATTGCTCGTCATCGAGCTGAGCGCGTATTTGTGGTTGTGGGAGAGATCCCAGCGCTTGAACTGGCGGAACCCGATGAAGTTGATCATGCCCACGAGGGCCACGACGATGAGCACCTGGGTGAAGACGTTGAGGCCAATCTGGAGGCGCTTGATTTTGCCGGAGGAAGCCGGGTTGGGAGAGGAATTGTCTTGAGCCATGATGAGGAGAAGAGGTTCTCAGGAACGATTGGAACGGGTGGTCTGGGCGGGGCTTAAGCCTTCCATTTGCGGTACTGGAACACCTGGAGGTTGATGAAGAGCACCAGCGCGGTCATCGAGACGTACCAGACGATGGGCCTTGAATCGATCATGCCCCGGGAGAAGTCGGCCATGTGTTCGATGGCCGACACGTAGCTGATCAGGTCCCTCAGAACGGGGTTGGTGACGTTGAAGATGAACGTGATCAGGCCGCCGAGGAAGGCTCCAAACACGGCCACAAACGTCATCACGGCGGCGTTGATCTGCTCTTTGGTCAGCGCCGAGGCCAGGCATCCGATGGAGCAGTAGAGCATGCCCACCAGCGCCAGGAGCAGGTAGGTTCCGCCGTAAGCGCCCGCCGCCATGGCCGCCTGTTTGCCCGTGATGAACTGGAACGCCACGAAGTAGCCGAAACTCGGCACCCACAGCAGGCTGTAGAAGAGGAACGCGCCGAGAAACTTGGCCGCGACCACCTGCCAGTCCTGGACCGGGGCCGTGGTGACCATCTCAAACGTGCCCATCCGGAATTCGTCCGCGTAGGCGCGCATGGTGATGAGCGAGAAGATCAGGATGAACGGAAACCAGAACAGGACCGTGTTGAAGGAGGCCTCGACGACGGTCACTTCGGCTTCGCTCCGGTTGAGGAACATGACGCCGGAGTAGAAGTTGAACCCCGTCGCGATGAGGAAAAAGAACATCACGACGTAGGCGATGGGGGAGTAGAAGTAGGACTTCAACTCGCGTCCGAGCAGGGTGAAGAGTGTTCGCATAATTGACTGTGGAAAATGAGGAGGAGGAGGGTTTGGAGCGCCGGACCGCGGCCCCGCCGGGTGGTTCCCGGGGGATGCGCCAAGGGGCGCGGGCGGGTCCGAGTGCGCCCGGGGCGGGTTAGCTGTCGGCGTGGGTGAGTTCCACGAAGACATCTTCCAGGGTGGCGCGTCGCCGCACCAGTTCCCGGACGGACCAGCGTCTTTCGGAGGCGAGCCTGAGCACTTCGTCGCTCGGCTCGGCGTTGGCCTCCAGCTTCAACTGAAAGGTGGTGTAGTCGCCGTCGGCCTCTTCGGTGACGTCTTTGACACCCGTCACCTGGGAGAGGCGCAGCCGCGCGTCGTCCCCGTGAACATTGGCTTCAATCTTAAGGGCACCCGCCACGCGATGGGCTCGCAGCAGGTTTTCCGCGGTGTCCGACGCCCGGATCTTGCCTTTGTGGATCACGATGACCCGGGAACACATGATCTCCACCTCCGGGAGGATGTGCGTGGAGATGAGGACGGTGCGTTTATTGGCCAGGTTTTTGACCAACTCGCGGACCTGCCGGATCTGGTTGGGGTCCAGGCCGATGGTGGGCTCGTCGAGAATGAGCAGGTCGGGATCACTCACAAGGGCGTCCGCCAGTCCGACCCGCTGCCGATACCCCTTGGAAAGCGAGCCGATGAGTTTGCGCTCCACGTTGCTCAAATCGCACATCTCAAGCACGTCGCCCACGCGCTCTTTGATCTTGCCGCCCGCCACTCCCTTGAGCTGGGCCCGGTAGCGGAGATACTCCCCGATCCGCATGTCTTGGTAGAGCGGAGTGTTCTCCGGGAGATAACCAATGTGTTGGCGCGCCTGGAGCGACTGCTCAAACACGTCGAACCCGGCGATTTTTGCCGTGCCGGAAGTCGCCGGGAGATAGCCGGTGAGGATTTTCATCGTCGTGCTCTTTCCGGCCCCGTTCGGGCCGAGAAATCCGACAATCTCGCCTCGCTCCACTTCGAAGTTCAGGTTGTTGATCGCGGTGAAACCCGCGTATCGCTTGGTGAGGTTTTGGACTTTAATCATGGGGTTGAAAAATCTGGGGGCGCCGGGGTTCCGGAGGCGCGACGGGTTTCCTTATAGTCTTCCGCCGCGCTCTGTGGGGCCTCTTTTGTTGGGGGCCTCTTAACGGGCCGTGAGTGGCACGGGCTGGAGTTGGCGCAGGTTGCGACCGAGCGCCCTGCGGATCACCCCCACGCTGAAGTCCACCGTGGAGCCCGGACCCACCTGCTCCAGGAGGTCCTCGACTTGTTTGGCTGACCCGACCTCATAGCGGCCCACTTGGTGAATCACAAGCCCCTGCTTGAGCCCGGCTTGCGCCGCCGGGCTCTGCGGATCGACATCCGCGATCAGCACCCCGGGGCGCGTGTCGCTCCCGAAGGATTCCCGCAGTTCCGGGGTCAAATCCTGGAGCTGGAGTCCGAAAAGCTTCCGGGCCAGCGTGCGCGGGCCGCTGCTGCGGGCGGTCGACTTTGTTCCCGCCACCCGCTTGAACTCCTCGACCTTGGCGCGGACGATCTCCCCCGGGATGGCAAACCCGAGGCCTTGGGTCGGAAGGCCCTGGGGGGTGTAGGCCATTTTCACCGAGCTGACCCCGACCAGTTTGCCCCGCAGGTCCACCAGGGGCCCCCCGCTGTTGCCGGGATTGATCGCCGCATCGGTTTGCAGCAGGTCTTTGAACTCCACGTCCTCCACCGTGAGGCTCCTGCCTTTTGCGCTCAAAATTCCCCGCGCCACGGAACTGCCGTATCCGAGCGGATTGCCCAGCACCAGCACGGTTTGGCCAAGGTAGTTGGGGGAGAGATCCTTGGGGTCGATAAAGGGCAGGGGCGTTTTGCTGTCGATTTTAATGAGCGCCAAGTCCGTGTCCGCGGCGCCGGTGATATACTGCGCTTCGTGCGTCTTGCCGTCGGCGGTCGTTACCGAAATTTTGAGGTCCGCCGCGCGCTCCACCACGTGCTCGTTGGTGATGATGTAACCGGCCGGGTCCACAATGAAGCCGGATCCCAAGCTCTGCACTTTCTGCCGGAGCGTGCGCGGCGGCCGCATCGGCCCCCCGAAAAAGTTGTTGAAGAAGTCGTCGTAGGGATCGCGGACCGTGCGCTGGAGGATCCGTTCGGTGTTGATGTTGACGACAGCCGGCATGGCTTTGGCCACGGCGACAACGCTGGGCTCGGTGGCGGGGTCCGTCTGGCCCGCCGCAAAATCCAACGCCGTGGCCAGTGCGGCCGCGGCCCAGAGGAAAACTTTGATTCGACTTACGTGCATGGGGGTTTTGGGCCTTCCTCTGACAGCAACGCGTCTGCGGCGCTCAAATTTTTTGTGAGGTTGGAAAAACCACCCGGCGGAAAGCGCATTTCGCCGGGCTTCGGGGGGCGATTCAAGAGGCGTCCCCGGGGCGGCGCCGGAAACTTCCGGGGCTGGCGCAAGCCGCATCCGCGGGCGGTTCCCAAGAATTTTCTTTAGGGGGAGCACTCCCTAGGCATAGATTCCGCCCCCTCCTTATGGCTACTTCGTTCGCGAATCGTTTCAACGCCGATCTGCTCGAGCAAAACTTTGAACGTTGGCAAAAAGACCCGGCATCCGTCGATGCGACCTGGGCGGCCTTCTTCGAGGGGTTCGAGCTGGGCTCGGTTCAGTCCCGAGCCGGGCAGAAATCCGAATCCGAGTCGGCGCCGGGAGACGCTTTGGACTCGCCGCTGCAGACGCGGGTGGACGGGCTGGTGTATGCCTACCGCACCCTGGGGCACACGATCGCCCAAATTGACCCCCTCTCGAAGGGACGCCCGGAGAACCCGATGTTGAGCCTGCGGGAGCTGGGATTTGATGCGAAGGATCTGGAGCTGGAGGTCAGTTCCAAGTTTTTCCAGGGTGGCAAACGGATGCGCCTGAGGGAGATGATCGAGGTTTTGGAGGCGATTTACTGCGGCCCGATCGGGGCGGAGTTCATGCACATCCAGAACCCGCGGGTGCGCAACTGGGTTCGCGAGAAAATGGAAACCCGGGCCGCCGGTTACGTCCTCTCGCCCGAGACGCAGCGGCGGATTCTCGCCCAGATCCAGGGCGTGGAGACTTTCGAACATTTCCTGCACACCCGTTACGTGGGGCAGAAGCGGTTTTCGATTGAGGGCGGGGAGGGGTTGATTGTGGCTCTCAACGGGATTTTGGAGAGCTGCCCGCAGTTCCAGGTGGAGGAGATCGTCATGGGCATGGCCCACCGGGGGCGCCTGAGCGTGATCCGCGAGTTTCTGCGCAAGCCTTTGAGGGTGATGTTCGCGGAGTTTTCCGAGAACTACACCCCCAACACCGTGGGCGGAGATGGGGACGTGAAATACCACCTCGGATACACCACCGAGTACGAGCTGGAGGGGGGGCGCAAGGTCTGCGTGCGCCTGTCGGCCAACCCGAGCCACCTTGAGGCGGTGGATCCCGTGGTGCAGGGAATGGCCCGCGCCCGGCAGCGGATCTGTCAGGACACCGTGGAGCGCTCCAAGGTGGTGCCCGTTTTGATTCACGGGGATGCGGCGTTTGCGGGGCAGGGGATTGTGGCCGAGGTGCTCAACATGTCGCAGTTGCAGGGCTATCGCACCGGCGGCACGGTGCACATCGTGGTGAACAACCAGATCGGGTTCACCACGCTGCCCGCGGATGCGCGTTCCTCCCGGTACTGCACCGACGTGGCCAAGATGATCGAGGCGCCGGTGTTCCATGTGAACGGGGACGACCCCGCGGCGGTGCGGTTCTGCGCCGAGCTCGCGTTCGAGTTCCGGCAGCAGTTCAAGGCCGACGTGGTGCTGGACATGTATTGCTACCGCCGGTTCGGTCACAACGAAACCGACGAGCCTCTTTTCACGCAGCCCTCGTTGTACGCCGAGATCAACACCCATCCCTCCCTGGGAACGCTCTTCCAGAGAAAACTCATCGACTCGGGCGTGATGAGCGAGGCGGATGCCGAGGCTCTGCGCAAGGAGGCGGACGCCCGATACGAGGCGGCTTTCACCGAGGTCAAGGCGGCGGAGAAGGATCAATCCATCAACAAGTTTAGCGCGTCCACCGCCGAGTTTCAGCCTCCCTACTCCCATGCGCCGGTGGACACCGCCATCAGCCGGGAACGTCTGGAGGAGATTGTGCGCGGCCTGACCACGGTGCCCGAGGGGTTCCGGGTCCTTCCCAAACTCAAGAAATTCTTCCTCGATAAGCGCGTTGACGCGCTCAAGCGGGGGGACGGGTTTGACTGGGCCTACGGCGAGGCCCTCGCCATGGCGTCGCTCCTAATGGAGGGCGTGCCCGTGCGTTTGAGCGGCCAGGATTGCCGCCGCGGCACATTCAGCCAGCGGCACGCGTATTTCTACGACGAGAAAACCCGGGAACGCTACTGCCCGCTCCAGCATCTGAGCGCGGAGCAGGGCCGGATTTGCATCTACAACTCGCTGCTCAGCGAGCAGGCGGTTCTCGGGTTCGATTACGGCTACTCGCTCAACTACCCCGAGATGCTCTGTATGTGGGAGGCGCAGTTTGGCGATTTCGCCAACGGCGCCCAGGTCATCATCGATCAGTTCATCTCCTCCGCCGAATCCAAGTGGCAGCGGCCCAGCGGCATCGTGCTGCTTCTTCCCCACGGTTACGAGGGGCAGGGGCCGGAGCACTCGAGCGCGCGTTTGGAGCGGTTCCTCCAGCTCTGCGGCGAGGACAACATCCAGGTCTGCAACCTCACGTCGCCGGCCCAGTATTTCCACGCTCTGCGCAGGCAGATGAAGAGGGCGTTCCGCAAGCCGCTGGTCATCATGACTCCCAAGAGCATGCTGCGGCTCGATGCGGCGGCCTCGAAACTCGAGGACTTCACCCAGGGCCGTTTCCACGAGATCCTTCACGGGCCGTTGCTCGGCAAGAAACAGGACGTGACCCGGCTCATTTTCTGCACCGGGAAGGTGTACTACGATCTGCTCAAATACCGGGACGAGAAAGAGATCAAGCGTGCGGGACTCATCCGAGTCGAACAGCTCTACCCCCTTGACGAGGAGCAACTCATGGCGGCTGTCAGGGAGTATCCCAAAGCCAAGACGTTCGTCTGGTGCCAGGAGGAATCCCAGAACATGGGGGCCTGGAATTTCATCGGCTGGCAGCTGCGGCGGCTCTTGGAAAAGCCTGTCTGGTACGCGGGCCGGGCGGCGAGCGCGAGTCCGGCCGTGGGTTCCCTGGGAATCCACAAGCGCGAGCAGCAACTCATCGTCGAGGACGCATTTAACCTGGGTTAAACTCGCCGAGGAAGAACCTTGATTTCGCGTCGCAGGGTGCAAATCTCGCCCGCCTCCGCGAATCTGTTTTCGCCGAACCTTCTCCTTTCATCGCTAGCCTCTCATTCCACATCCACTCATGAGCGCCGAAGTCAAAATCCCAGCCGTCGGTGAATCCATCACCAGCGGTTTGATCTCCACCTGGCACAAACAAGACGGAGACACCGTCTCCGCTGGAGATGTCCTGTTGACTTTGGAGACCGACAAGGTTTCCACCGAGATCACGGCGGAGAAATCCGGGGTTCTGCGGATCAAAGCCGCCGAAGGCCAGGAAGTGAAGATCGGTGAAGTGGTGGCGCTCATTGAAGAGGGGGGAAGCGCCTCCGCGGCTCCCGCGCCGGCCCCTGAGGCCCCGAAAAAATCCAAAGCCGCGGCCGCGCCAGCCCCCGAGCCGGCCCCGGCGCCCAAGGCGGCCCCGGTCGCCGCCGAAGCCGCCGCACCCGCGCCTTCTTTCGCCAACCTTGCCGCCGCCGTGGCCACCGCCAACGTGTCGCTCTCGACCGTGTCGGAAAACTTGCCGCCGGTGGTGGAGGGCCGGAGCACCCGCAAACGGCTCTCGCCTTTGCGCCGCAAGATCGCCGCCCAGTTGGTGATGGCGCAGCACACGTCGGCGATCCTCACCACTTTTAATGAGTGTGACATGAGCGGCGTCATGAAGCTGCGCAGCGACATGCAGGACGCCTTCACCAAGGAGCACGGGATCAAGCTCGGGTTCATGTCGCTCTTCATCAAGGCCACCGTCAGCGCCCTCAAATCGGTGCCCTCCATCAACGGTCGCATGGACGGCGAGGACTTCGTCCAGAACCACTTCTACGACATCGGCGTGGCCGTCGGCACGGAGCGCGGCCTGGTGGTCCCGGTCGTCCGTGACGCGGACCAGAAAAGCTTTGCCCAGATCGAGCGGGACCTGGCCGCCTACGCAGTCAAAGCCCGCGAAGGGAAAATCAAAATCGAAGACCTCCAGGGCGGTGTTTTCACCGTGTCCAACGGCGGGGTTTACGGGTCGCTGCTGAGCACTCCGATCCTCAACCCGCCCCAGAGCGGCATTTTGGGGATGCACAAAATCCAGGAGCGTCCCATGGCGGTGAACGGCCAGGTGGTCATCCGGCCCATGATGTATCTTGCGCTCAGCTACGATCACCGGGTGGTGGACGGCAAAGAAGCGGTCACTTTCCTCGTCCGGATCAAGGAATGCATTGAGAACCCGGCGCGGCTGCTCCTGGACCTCTAAGAACCATGGCTGAAATCCGGCGGTCTGCCCTGCGTCGGCGCGCCCCGCTGGAGGCTGTCTCCCGCGGTTTTGGGGAAACCGTCGGGTCCCGGGTCTCACCTCCATGAGCGTCGAGGAGCGGCTCCTGGGAATCCGTGGCTGGCTCATCGACACGCCCGAGTATGGCCGCCTCCGGTCTTGGCGCGACGGCGCGTTGGTCATCGAAAACGGGGTGATCCGGGAGGTCGGCGATTATCTTTACCTCTCGAAAAAGCCGCGTTTGCAGCCGGTTCGCTGGCTCGATGCGGGCCGGTTTGCGGTGTTTCCCGGGCTCATCGATCTGCACACGCACGCGGCTCAGTATCCCGCCGTCGCGCGTGGCCAATCCGAGTTGCTGCCATGGCTCCGGCAGCACATTTTCCCCCAGGAACGCGAGTTTGCCGGGCCGCGGGGGCGCCGCGAGGCGGGGGCTTTTTTCAACGAGCTTCTGCGCCAGGGCACCACAACGGCCGTGCTTTACACGGCGATTTACCCGGACAGTTGCGACGCCGCTTTCATGGCCGCCGCCCAGAGCGGGCTTCGGGTGATCATGGGCAAGATGATGATGGACGTGGGTTCTTACGGCAGCTTGCAGCCCACCAAGATCGCCTCCGTCTCACTCCACGAAACCGAGCAGCTTTGCAAACGCTGGCACGGCGCCGGGGACGGCCTCATTGAATACGCCGTCAGTCCACGGTTTGCCGTCGCGTGCAGCGAGAAACTCCTCCGCGGCGCGGCGGATCTGGCGGCCCGCTCCGGGGCCTATCTCCAGACTCATTTGGCGGAGAACCTCGAAGAGTGCGAAAAGGTGCGGCATCAGTTCCCTTGGGCCCGCGATTACACGGATGTTTACGAAAAATGCGGGCTGCTTTCGCCCCGGACGATTCTCGGGCACTGCCTGCATCTCTCCGATCGCGAGCGGGAGGCCCTTGCCGCCAGCGGGTCGAGCATCGCGCATTGCCCGACTGCCAACCTCTTCTTGCGCAGCGGTATCTTACCCCTGGACGAGGTGCGCTCGGCGGGAATCCGGCTCGGGCTGGGGAGCGACGTTGCGGCCGGTCCGGAGCTCAATCTCTGGCAGGTCATGCGCAGCGCCATCGAGTCCCAGAAAGCCCGGTCGTTTTACCAGAAACACGTCCCCGTGCCGACTCCGGCCGAGGCACTCTACCTGGCCACGCAGGGCGCGGCACTGGCTCTGGGGAAAGGCTCCCGGATTGGCAGCTTTGAGCCGGGCAAAGAGGCGGATCTTACGGTGATGGATTATTCTGCGTTGCTGCCCTATCACGGCAGCGTGAGATCCGACATGAGCGCCGAGGACGTGCTGAGCCTCTGCATCTATCGTGGCGGTCCGGGCGCGGTCATGGAAACTTTCGTGCGTGGCCGGAGCATCTACCGCGCTCCTGAACCGGAGCTCTTTTGAAAAAATCTGGTTTTTGTGCATTGCCGTTTTCATTTCATCCCACTAATTCCGCCCGTCCCCATGCCCAAACGTCTTTCGAAATCCGAGGCCGTCGTTCTGCCCGATCCCGTTGCCATCGCCTTGGCTGAGGACATCGGGTCCGGAGATCTCACTTCGGAATACTTCGTGGCGGACGGCACTGCCAAAGCGCGTATTTTCGCCAAGGAACCCGCCGTGGTGGCCGGAGTCGAGGTGGCCCTGGAGGTGTTCCGCCAGGTGGACCCCCAGCTCCAAGTGCGGCCCGTGGTCGAGTCAGGGGCGCGTGTGGCCAAAGGGGGGAGCATCCTGGAAATCGAGGGCTCCGTGCGCTCCATTCTCACCGGGGAACGCGTGGCGCTCAATTTTCTCCAGCGGCTTTCCGGGGTGGCCACGTTGACCCGCCGTTTTGTGGAGGGCGCCGGAAAACACAAGGCCCGCATCCTCGACACGCGCAAAACCACTCCGGGGCTGCGGCGGATGGAAAAAGCGGCGGTGTTGGCGGGAGGCGGTGTGAACCATCGGTTTGGGCTTTTTGACATGGTGATGGTGAAGGACAACCACCTTCTTGCCGCCGGCCAGACCGCGCAATTGCAGGAGGCCATCTCGGGTTTCCGCGCCCTCCATCCCGGGGTCCGCGTGGAGCTCGAGGCGGACACCCTCCAGCAGGTGCGCGAGTTCCTCAATCTCGAGGGCGTGGACGTGATTTTGCTCGATAACATGACCACCGGGGAGATGCGCGAGGCCGTCAGCTTGGGCGCGGGCCGGGTCCAGTTCGAGGCCAGCGGCGGGGTGACTCTCGAAAACGTCGGGGCGATTGCTTCCACAGGCGTGGATTTTATTTCGATCGGCGCGTTGACGCACTCGGCTCGGGCGATGGATTTCTCGCTCGAACTGCTGCCGTGAAATCGCTCGATGCCGTCCTGCTCCGGGCGCTGCGCGTCGCGGGCGGCTATTGCTCCGGGAGCGATCTGGCCGAGCTCGCGGGCTCTTCGCTTGCCCAGGTCGAGGCGCGGATGCTTCCGTTGCGCTCGGCGGGATTCGAAATCGAGGAGCGTCCCGGGCTGGGCTACCGCCTGCTGGCTTCCCCGGATCGTCTGATTGCGGATGATCTCCTGTCCCGGATGGGGGCGGGAACGCTGATCCGGGACATCCTCGTGTTTGAGGAGACGGACTCGACCAATGAACGCGCGGCCGCTTCGGGCAGAAGCGGAGCGGCGGGAGGGCTCGCAATTTTTGCGGAGCGTCAGACCTGCGGCCGGGGGCGTTTTGGAAGACGCTGGGACTCCGCCTCGCATGTTGGCCTCTGGTTTTCCCTGCTCTTGCGGCCTACTTGCGCTTTCGCTCGCTGGCCGCGGATCACCACGGCTGCGGCCGCCGCGATCGCCTCCGCTTTGGATCGGATTCTCCCCGGGGGCGTTTCCGCCCGGATCAAATGGCCAAACGACATCCTGGTGTCTGGCAGGAAAGTGGCCGGGATTTTGATGGAGACCGGCGTGGATCGTCAGCAGCAGCCCTTTGCCGTGCTCGGCATCGGCCTCAACGCGAATCACGGGGCGAATATGTTTCCCTCGGAGTTGGCCGAGAAGGCGACTTCCCTGCTCCAGGTGGTCGGCCGGAAAGTGGACCGCTCGGATCTGGCGGTCTCGATTTTTGAAGAGTTGGAATCCCGGTTTTCCCTTCTCGATTCCGGCTTTGATCGTGTGATTGGGGAGGTGAGCCAACGCAGCGCGCTGCTCGGCGAATGGGTGCAGCTCCGGGAAGCCGGCGAAATCCTCGCGGGCCGGGCGGAAGCCTTGGATGCCGAGGGGCGCCTTCTGTTGCGCCGGAGCGACGGCAGCATCCAGCGGCTCAACGCGGGGGAAGTGACCGTGGTGTCAGCCCGGGCCTGACGCCGGCGCCGCGGGCTGAAATTTTCAGGGGGTTGAGTACGCCTTCTGCTTCTCCTTCGGGATGTCTATGCAGATCGAACACTCGGATTTCCAGGATCAGATGGTGCGCGGGCTCACGCACCGGATGAACAACATCCTCACCCTTTTCCACGGGCACCTGGGCTTGCTCCTGCAGGATCAAAGCCTCGATCCAGACGTCCATCAGACCCTGAGTAAAATGGTGGACGGAACGACTGCCGCTGCCGAGCTGATGGAGCGCACTCATTCCCTGATCCGTCCCACGCGCCTGGTGTGCCGGGAGATCGACCTAGGGGAGTTCGTCTCAGGAATGAGATCCACTTTCGAGGAGCTGCGGCGTCCCAAACAGCAGTTGGACATGGACACCCCGGAGGGGTTGCCGCGGGTGTGGGGCGATTTGAGCCGCATTAGAAACACGATCCTCGAGCTGGTCCGCAACGCGTTCGAGGCCGCGCCGGAGGAGGGGGTGGTGAAGATTGCCCTCCAGGTGGAGCCCCCCTTTGGGGCGTCCAGTCCCGCCTTGCAGCCCCTGACTTGGATCTCCCTGCGAGTCAGCGACAACGGCCCTGGAGTCACCCCCGCCGCTGAGGAAAAAATGTTCGCTCCATTCTACACGGAGCGAAAACAACGCAACGCCGCGGGGTTGGGCTTAACGGTTGCGCTCTCCTCGATCCATCAACTCGGCGGCGCTCTGCGTTACCGCAGGGAGGTGCCCTGGACTCATTTTGAGCTGGTCCTTCCGTCCCGCAGCCGGATGGGTTCGGCTCACTCCCTCGAAGGCCGGCCATAAGCAATGGGGCCAATGGGGCCAATGGGGCCAATGGGGCCAATGGGGCCAATGGGGCCAATGGGGCCAATGGTTGGCGCCCTGCTCGGGCCGGGCTCTCTCCCTGCTCCGCGCGGGGCCTTTTCAAGCCGCCGCGGCGAATCCATATCCTCCGCGCCCGGTCGTTTCTTGGGCGTTCATCGCGGGCGCTCCCGCGTCCCCGGGGCCTGCGTGGCGGAGGACGCTCGCGGGCGGATCTGATTCCCGGCGATTTAGGATTTGACGGCCTGCGCGGGTTTCTCCACTTTCGCCGCCCTTTCTATGCGACACACCATCTCGGTTTTGGTCGAGAACAAGTTTGGCGTGCTCACGCGCATCGCCGGAATGTTCAGCGGCCGCGGGTTCAACATTGATACCCTCAATGTGGGCCCCACTTTGGATCCTTCCACCTCCCGCATGACCATCGTCGTGCGCGGGGACGACACCGTGCTGGAGCAAGTCACCAAACAGCTCAACAAACTCATCGACGTCATCGAGATCCAGGACTTCCGGGACGACGAGTTTGTGGACCGCGAGCTGGTGCTGATGCGGGTCAACGCCGACGCTCAGACCCGGGCCGAGGTGATGCAGATCTGCGACATTTTCCGGGCCAAAATCATCGATGTGCAGCACAAAAACGTCTCCATCGAGCTCACCGGCAACGAGAGCAAGATCAACAAGTTCCTGCTGCTCATGGATCCTTTCGGTATCTGCGATTTGACCCGGACGGGCAAAGTGGCCTTGGCCCGCCGCTCCGAATAGTTCAGCCGTCTCCCTCCCAGTTTCCCTCCGTTCTTTTTAATCCCACTCCCATGCCTGCCAAAATCTACACCGACAAAGACGCCGACCTCAAAACGCTCAAGGGCAAGACCTGCGCCGTGATCGGCTTCGGCTCCCAGGGCCACGCCCACGCCCTCAACCTCAAGGATTCCGGCGTCAAAGTGATCATCGGACTCTACGCCTCCAGCAAGTCCCGGCAGGTCGCCAAGGAAAAGGGTTTTGAAGTGTTCGACACGGCCGAGGCGGTCAAACGCGCCGACGTGATTTTTGTCGCAGTGCCCGACACCAAGATCCCGGCGGTTTACAACAAAGACATCGCCCCCAACCTCGCCAAGGGCAAGACGCTCCTCTTCAGCCACGGATTCGCGATCCATTTCAAGACCATCACCCCGCCCAAGGACGTGGACGTGATCATGGTCGCTCCCAAGGGGCCCGGCCACATCGTGCGCCGCCAATACACCGAGGGCAAAGGCGTGCCGGCGCTCATCGCGGTTTACCAGAACCCCAGCAAGCAGGCGAAAAAGACCGCGCTGGCCTGGGCCAAAGGCGTGGGTGGAACCCGCGGCGGCGTGATCGAGACCTCCTTCAAGGAGGAGACCGAGACGGATCTCTTCGGTGAACAGACCGTGCTTTGCGGCGGCGCCAGCGCTCTGGTCCAGGCCGGGTTTGAGACACTCGTCGAGGCGGGTTACTCCCCGGAGATGGCCTACTTCGAGTGCCTCCACGAGCTCAAGCTCATCGTCGATTTGATGAACGAGTCCGGCATCGCCGGGATGCGTTTCTCCATCTCCGAGACCGCCAAGTGGGGTGACGTTTCCGTCGGACCCAAGATCGTGGATGCGGGCGTCAAGAAGCGCATGAAAGCCGCCCTCAAAGACATCCAGACCGGCAAGTTCGCCAAGGGCTGGATCAAGGAATACGAGGGCGGATACAAGAACTACAAAAAGCTGCTCGCGGCCGGGGAAAAACATCCGATCGAAAAAACCGGCGCTCGGCTCCGCAGCCTCATGCCTTGGATCCAGAAGAAGAATCTCAAGGGCGCCCAGGCCGCCTACTAAGGATGAGGTAGCGGGCCCGTTTCGCCCGTCACAGCTCGATTTTCGAAAAACCCCGGGATTTGTTTCCCGGGGTTTTTTGTGTTCGCGTTCCGGATTGCGGAGCCTGTCCGGAGCTAGGCTGTGTGAGTGTTTAGAATTGAACCTGAAAACCGAAGTTCCAGCGGAATGACCGCGAATACCGAAGCGCCGCGCGCTGGCTTTCGGTAGTTTTCAAAAAGCTCTCCGCGCCCTCCGGGCCTCCGCGTGAGAATGATTTCTCCCTGACATCTCGGAGTTCGGCTTTAATCGCGGGTTCCGTGTTGCTCCGGGCGGATGATTGAGGCAGCGTTTGCGGCCCATGTCTTCTTCTCCTGTTTTGACGCTCGGCCATTCGCCCGATCCGGATGACGCTTTTATGTTCTACGCCTTGGCGGAGCACAAAATTGAGACTCACGGCTGGCAATTTGAACACATCCTGCAAGACATCCAGACTCTCAACGAGCGGGCGACTCGCGGGGAGCTGCACATCTCGGCCATCTCGATCCACGCCTACGCGTACGTGCTCGACCGTTATGCGCTGCTGCCCTGCGGGGCCAGTATGGGCGACGGCTACGGGCCGATGTTGATTGCCCCCAAGGGGACGAGTTTTCCTACGGATCCGGACGCGCTGCGGGCGTGGTTGCGGACCCGGAAGATCGCGGTGCCCGGGGAGATGACCAGCGCGTTTCTTGCGCTGCGCCTTTACATGGGCGACGTGAACCACGTGGTGGTGCCCTTCGACGAGATCTTTGCTCATGTGGCGGAAGGCAAGGCCGACGTGGGTCTGATCATTCACGAAGGCCAGCTCACCTACGAACGCGAGGGGTTCGTGAAGCTGGTGGATCTGGGGGCGTGGTGGAAGGCCGACACGGGTCTGCCGTTGCCGCTGGGTGGAAACGTGATCCGCAAGGACATCCCCCCCGCAGACCGCTCGGCGCTCAACGAGATTCTCAGGGAGAGCATCCAATACGGGCTGGAGCACCGCGGGGCGGGGGTCGCCCACGCCATGCCCCTTGCGCGGGGCATGGACACGACGCTCGCGGACGAGTTCATCGGGATGTACGTCAACGAATACACCCTGGACTACGGCGATTCCGGGCGCCGGGCGATCCGTGAGTTCCTGAGTCGCGCTCATGCGGCCGGACTGATCCCCGCGCCCGTGGAGCTGGAGTTTGTAAGCTGAGGCGCGCTTCTTCGGAAACCGCAGGGAGAGCCGCGAATCCCGGGGCGTTCCTCCTCTTTACGATCTCTGAGGTCTCTTCGTTGAATCCAATTCCTCTGGCGGAAGAAAGGAGGAGAAACTGAGGTGAGCTAAAATCCTGGACCACTGAAATAAAGGA
Source organism: Chthoniobacter flavus (assembly GCA_945860355.1). GTDB lineage: Bacteria > Verrucomicrobiota > Verrucomicrobiia > Chthoniobacterales > Chthoniobacteraceae > CAIURC01. The sequence goes on from CAMARB010000034.1 coordinate 22,818, forward strand.
ATAAGCGACACTGAAATCAGTGGCCAGAAGACGATACACCCCCGAGTTCAAAGCCCAAGCCGTCAGCCTTGTGGGCATGGGCAAGCCGGCTGCGACGCGAAGTTGCCAACCTCAAACTCGAGAATGACCTTTTAAAAAAGGCCGCTGTCATCCTCGGCGCCAGACCCCAGCCGGGAGCCGTGCGATGATCCAGCTCGTAGCCCGGAAAACCGGAGCCAGTGTGCGCAAGGTTTGTGAAGTGCTCGGCGAGGCTCGCAGCAGTTTTTGCCACGCCGACACACCCACCGTGACCCAGGTCGCCGACACCCGCGTCGTCGACCTCATCGAGGCTGTCTTCAGGCACCACCGCAGACGCTACGGCTACCGCCGTGTTTCCGAGGATCTCTCCGATCGGGGTGTCACTTGCGCTCCCTCCAGAATCCGGCGGATTATAGCCCAGCGGGGCCTGCGCGCCCTCCAACCCAAGAACTTCGTGCCGAAAACCAGTGACGGCCGGGCAGACAGACACTCTCCGGCAAGCCCATACCCGAGGCCCTCAACAGTGTCTTGGCGGGAGACATCACCTTCATTCCCACCAGCGTCGGCTGGCTCTACTTGGCCGTGGTCATCGATCTGTGTTCTCGGCGCGTGGTGGGGTGGAGCCTCGCCGACCATGTGCGCTTGGATCTCGTGCTGGAATCTCGTGCTAGACGCCATCAACCAAGCGCTCGGCACTCGCAGCCCCAACCGCACCATCTTCCACAGGGACCGGGGGAGTCAATTCGCCAGCACGCTCTTCCGCAAGGCGCTCTCAAAGGCTGGCATGCGTCAGAGTATGTCAGCGAGCGCCAACCCCTACTACAATGCCTGGACGTAGTCGTTCGTCGGAACGCTGAAACTCGAAATGCTCCAGGATAGATGCTTCCAGAATGCAAGGGACACCCGAATTGAAGTCTTCGATTACATCGAAGGCTACTACGACACCCAACGTAAACACTCGGCCATCGGATACCAAACCCCGAGCCAGTTTGAGACCCAGTTTCACCCCGCAGAATAACGCACAAAACGGTCCAGAAATCAGTTGAACCTCATTCCTTTACCAACGGCCGCAAGGACGGCCGGAAGCTCATCCGGTTTCCGAACGCTTCCTTCCTGCCCCGCAATAAAGCAACGAACCTTCTCGAGGCCGTCCGTGGTAGCGATGGTGTAAACAACATCGTCCTCTACCCACGACGCGAAAGACCAGCAACCCTCGGTTAAGGTCGAGGGCACGCTTGATTGCGGTGTGTTCCGAAAATCAGCACGGCGAGCAACAACGAGATGGACCAAGCCGCCATTTTGTTCGCCGCTACCGTCCACGGTCTTGAAGCACAGGAGAAAGGCGGGTTTCCCTTCGATATCCAGAGTCGTGCAAGCTTTTCCCGAGAGGGTGCTGAGCTTGGCCGGAATTTGAAAAACTGGAGCGCCATGAGCCAAGGCCCACTGCCGAAGCTCATCGGGCTGCGATGACCGAAGCGGGAATGACGGTGGCTGCGAAAAAAACGAGGCCAACCCGTGGCGAGTTTGTGCAAAATCAACAGCACTCGAGTTTATCGAAAATTTCCAGGCCATCGCGAGAACCGTCACAGATGCAGCAATTGCCAGTAAAATGCGCCAGTCCGCGAAGTGTCGGGCAGACCGCTCCGGAGCGGGCCTCGAGCTTGAATCGTCCTGCGTCACGGCACGTCCTTTCGCGATGATCGCGGCAAGCTTCTCGGGCGGCAACGATTGCGAGCCGTAGTGGGCGCAGATCTGTTGACGGAGTTCAGACATAGGGGATTATCTAATGGAACGCAGATTAAGTGCCTTTAAAGGCCGCTTTTCGGATTTTTCTCTCTGTGAAGTGTCTCTGGAGTCGATTAAAGCAGCGTTTCCCTCAGGCGATTCTGGGTTCCTCAACACAATGAAAGTAAGAGCAGAAGGCTCTTTTTTGATAACTGCAGCAGTGGGCTATTTGCCTCCGCAACACGGAGCTTGGCAATAGCCCGGTGCATCAGGCTCAGGACGGTGTTCCGAGGCTGGTTCAGCAGCCCGCTGATTTCTTCCGCAGTATGGCCTTGGTAGTAGTGCAGGAAAAGCACCTCGCGCTCACTTGCACGCAGAGTCGCCAACAAGCCACTCAGATCGCCTTTGACTCCAGCCACTTCAGTGAACTCGGACTGCATCTCCGAGACCGTGGGATGATCCAGTGAATCAAATTGCACAAGTTTCCCGCGCCGACATTGATCGACGAAAAGATTCCGGACCGCAGTAAAAAGCACCGCACGGGATTCCACCTTGCCATACTTCTTCCAAAGACACACCCAAGCTTCCTGAACGAGATCTTCTGCGTCCTGGGAATTATGGGTTAACGAGTTCGCGTAACGATAAGCCGCCTGAAGCAGGTCTTCGTCGGTCGGTGGCAAATCGCTGTTGGGTGGTGGCAACATCTGCTTTAGACAACTTCTAGTATATCGGCTGGTTAATGGGGATGTGCCGTGGAGCGTTAAAAGTTGCGGATGATTGGCTCGCGACGGGGATAATCTGATTGCTGCTAAACTGTCAACTGCGGGGGGGGATTTCCGAATCCGGTGGCGTGGAGGCCGTCTCCTGCG
>CAMARB010000035.1 GCA_945860355.1 Chthoniobacter flavus
ACCCCTCACCCCTCACCCCTCACCCCTCCCCCCTTCCTCCTTCCCCCTTCCCCCTTCCCCGGCATTCCGCGTGCTCTTTTCATCGAACCGCAAAATCCGGTGTCCAAATTTCCCCGGGGCTGCGGTTGGTGAGTGATGCCAGACGTCGACCCGCATCTCTATGAGCAGTTTGTCCGGCGCCTCTCTTCGCATGAGGGGCGCCTGAAAGCGTTTTTGCGCTCTTTTCTGCCCCGCTGGGAGGACGTCGAGGAAGCCGTCCAGGAAACCTCCCTGGTTGCTTGGAAAAAATTCGCGCAATTCGACCCGAACACAGATTTCGGAGCGTGGCTCCTGACCATCGGCCGCTTTGAAGCCCTCAAAATCCGGCGCGCCCTGTTTAAAGACCGGCTCGTTTTCAGGGAGGACCTCTGGGACCTGATCCTTGAGGAAGGCGCCCTTGAAGCCGACCGCCTCGAAACGGAGCGCCGGGCATTGGACGGATGCCTGGGCAAACTTCAGCCCCAGCAACGCGACTGGCTGGTCGCGGCGTATCAGCCGGGAACAAAACTCCACGAAGTCGCCGAGGCCAGCGGCCGGAGTTCGGTTGCGTTTTACAAAACCATCCAGCGCCTCCGTGCGCTGCTGCTGGAATGCATCCAGCGTCAAATCACAGCGGAATCCCGCGTATGACCCTCGACTCACTCACCGCGCTCTACCTCGAAGGCCGACTCGATCAGGCGCAATTGGAGCAGCTGGAGGCCCTTCTGGACGCGGATCCCAAAGCCCGGGCGCGGTTCCGCCAACTCTGCAACCTCGACACCGCCCTCAACGATTGGGCGCCGATCCAAGCCGCCCAGAGCGCCTGGGCCAAAGCGGGCGAAAGTGTTCTTCCCGCCCAAAAACGCAACCGCTGGATCGCGTGGCCCGCCGCCGCCGCAATCGCCCTAGGCGGATTGCTCACCGGTTTTCTCTCGGGCTCCCTCGTCTCCGCGCGCGCTCTCTCCCCAAAGGAGGCGCGCTCCGTGCCGCTGCCCTTGGTCAACGGCAACTTCGACGCGGCTCAACCGCCCTCCACCGACGGCCCCCCGAAGGAGTTCGCCCAGTGGGGCGGCGACTTCTCCAGGGTCACCGGCGAAGACCAGGGAATTCGCCCGCCCAACGGCCGGCGGATGCTGCGTTTTCTCCGAGCCGACAACGCGCAGTCCCCGAAGACAAAAAGCCAGGCCGCCAGCGAACTCTGGCAAACGATTGATCTGCGCCCGCTCAGGGAACAGCTGGGCAACAAACCCGCGCACCTGGAACTTTCGGCCCTCTTTAATTCCACTCCCGTCCCCAAGGGCCGGCATTTCGCATTCGGGGTCTCGGCCTACGCATTCCAAAGCGACTCCGGAGACGGCGCGGACCTCTGGAGCCGCCATCGCGACGCGGCTTTGGCCTCCGGGGGAAAAATCGAGCTCAGCGACAGCGACCCGGCCACGTGGCAGAGGATCACCACGCAGATACTCGTGCCCCCCGACGCAACGGTCCTGCTCGTCACTGCGCGTGTCGGCTCCGCGGATCGGCTGCCCCCGGGGAGTCCCGCCGTGGAGTTCCCCGGCCAATACATGGCCAACGTCTCGCTGCGGCTGCTCCCCTGAAACGCTCCCGCCCAACTCTCAAACACCTCCCAACCCATGTCTTGCGACCCCCTCCATTTCAAACGCCTCTCCCGGCGCGGCTTCATGCAAGTCGGCGCCCTGAGCTACCTCGGCCTCACCCTGGGCGACTACTTCAAGCTCCAAGCCGGGGAACTCCCAAACGTGGGCGGCGCTCCCCGCAAGGAACCCAAGGCCAAAAACGTGATCCAGATTTTCCTCCCGGGCGCCTGCTCGCATCTGGAATCCTGGGACCCCAAACCGGAGGCCTCCACCGACATCCGCGGACCTCTGGGCGTGGTGAAAACAAAAATCCCCGGCGTGGTTTTTAGCGAGACCATGACCCGTTGCGCCCAGATCGTGGACAAACTCAGCGTGGTCCGGACCGTGACCGGACGCATCCCGGACCACGCGCAGGCCACCTACCACAGCCTCACCGGTTATCTGCCGTCCCCGGCGCTTCTCCATCCACAGATGGGCGCCATTGTTTCCCATGAAGTGGGCCCGCTCAACGAACTGCCCGCCTGGATCGGCATCCCCGGGAAACCCGGAGGCACGTTTTCCTCCAACACGGGCTACATGCCCTCCAAGTTCGGTTGTTTTAGCGTCGGGGGAGATCCCGGCCAGCAAGGGTTCGAGGTCAGGGACATCGCCCTGCACAACAGTGTCGCCCCGGACGAGTTCGAGCGGGCCCGGGATCTGCGCGCGGCGTCGGAGCGGTATTTCAGGAGCCGGGACACCGACGGCGCGGCGCTCGACACGATGGATGACTTTTACCAAAAGGCCTACGGACTTCTGGCCTCGCCCGCAGCCCAGAAAGCCTTCCGGCTCGACGGCGAACCCGAGCACATCAAAGAGCTGTACGGCTGCGGGAAATATTCCACCAAGTCGCCGGTCAAACGGCTGGGGGTCGGCGAACGGCTGATGTTCGCGCGGCGCCTCGTGGAGGCCGGGACCCGGTTTGTTTCTGTGACATACGAGGGGGCGGGCACCTGGGACAACCACGCGAAGATCAAGGAACACTTCGTGGAGGCCATGCCTGCATTCGACCATGCCCTGGCCGGTTTGATCACCGATCTCGACCAGCGGGGCCTGCTCGATTCCACCCTGGTCATGGTCATGACCGAGTTCGGGCGCACCCCAAAGGTCAACTCCGTCTACGGGCGCGATCATCACGCCCGCAACTACAGCCTCGTGCTTGCCGGCGGCGGCATCACCCGGGGCCAGGTTTACGGCGCAAGCGACGCCATCGGGTACGAACCCGCCCGGGACGGCGTGACCCTGGAGGACTTCCTCGCCACGGCCTACGGCCAGCTGGGCATTGACGCCGGCAAACGCATCATGGCCCCCGGCGAACGGCCCATCGACATCGTCCGCGAGGGCAAAGTCATCAAGGGGCTCATCGCCTGAACCTCCCGTCCCAGATTCCCGCCATGAGCCGTTTTTCCCGGGCCACCGTCGCCCCAGCCATCGCCCGTTTTCTGAGGTCGGCTTCTTCCTTGGGAGCCCTTGCGCTAATCCCCCTGCTCGCCCCTCCGGAAGCCCTCGCATTCAACCAATACGTCGTCGAAGTCGTCCTCCCGCGCGGCGCGCAAAGGGGTGCCACCGTCGATGCCCTGTTTTACGGAAATTACCTCGAGCATCCGCAAGCGGTGGTTTCCAACCGGGGCGGCATCCGCGCTCTCTCCTTCGAGGCCCCCCAGCCGAGCAAGGAGACATTCGGCAATGTGACACCCCCCAGCAGCAACCCGCAAACGCTGCGCGCAAAACTGGAGGTGGCCCCGGATTGCCCTCCGGGAATCCACCTGCTGTTTCTGCGGACGGACCGGTTTTTTTCCGAGCCGGTGCTCTTTTACGTGGGCGAAATGCCCGGGGTGAACGAGCAGGAAACCGCAGTTGGCAGGAATGATGAACCGGCCCGGGCGCAGGCGGTGCCCCTCAACTCCACGATCCACGGCCAGATTCATGCCAGTCCGAAAGAGGTCGACCGCGACTGCTACGCAATCGAGGCGCGCAAGGGCGACCGGCTTTCTTTTGATCTGCAGGGCGTCCGTGTCGCCACGACGCATTACTGGGGAGAGAACGACTGCCGGTTGCGCCTGCTCGCGCCGGACGGCCGGGTGCTGGCCCGATGCGACGACACGGCTCAGTACGTCCAGGATCCTTTCCTGAGCGTCGAAGCCCCCCAGGACGGCCGGTACGTGCTCGAAGTTTCCCAGCATCCCGGCGCCGTGTTCACCCGGTTTGCGCATTACCTACTGCACGTCGGGTCTTTCCCGCGACCCGAGGCGGTTTACCCGGCCGGCGGGCGGCCCGGCGAAAAACTCGAGGTACAGCTTCTCGGCGACGGGCGCGGTCCTCTGAGGCAAACCGTGTCTCTCCCCGCCGCCGACCGGGAGCCCAGTCCGATCGCATTCTTCGAGTTCAGCCCCGAGGACGCCGGCGGCCGCGCGCCTTCCGGGCTGCCGATGCGGGTCACCTCCCATCCCAACCTGCTGGAGAGCGAGCCCAACGACGTTGGGGAGAACGCACAGCCCTTCACTCTCCCCACCGCGTTGAACGGCATCGTCGGAAATGACGGCGACGAGGATGTCTGGCGGTTCCATGCCGAAAAGGGCCAGGCGATCGACATCCGCGTCTTTGCGCGGTCGCTTGGCACACCGCTGGACCCAAAGATCTGGATCCGCCCGGCAAATGCCCCGAAGGAGTCCCCACGGTCGCTCGTGGAAACCGACGACAGCACCATACCGGAGCGCGGCTATTTTTCCCACACGATCCCGGCCAAAGACAATTTGGATCCCGCCGTCACCTTTGTGGCTCCGGAATCGGGGGATTACCTCCTGGGCATCGAGGACACGCGTGGACTGGGCGGCCCCTCCTTCGTTTACCGCATCGAGGTGCAAAACCACCGGGACAGCTTTTTTGTGTTTCCGAGCCGGCCCGCTCGGCCCGCAAGCTACGATTGGACCACCCGGGACACCGTCTTGCAGGTGCCCAGCGGAGGCCGCTGGACGACGACCATGAAGCTGGGCGAGGGCATCGGCACCCAGTTCGGCGCCGAGAGTTTTGTCATTGAAGCCGTCGGGCTGCCGCCCGGGCTGACGATGGAGGCGCCGGTGATCACGCCCTCAACGATGGGCAAGGAAGTGCCCGTGCAGTTCACCGCCGCGCCCGGATCGAAACCCGGGATCCACTTTATTGAGCTGCTGGCGCGACCGCTCAACGCCGAACGCCCCGTCGATGCGTTTTGCCAGCGGGGTTTTGTGTTCACCAACCGGCGAGCCGGCCTGGGATGGATGCCGGTGTGGATCGAGCGGGTCCCGATCGCGGTGGTGGAGGAACCCCCTTTCCGGCTGGAGTTGGAACGCCCGGCCTTGGGGCTGGTCCGATCCGGCGACTTGGATCTTCGCGTGAAAATCCACCGCCAGTCCGACTGGAACCACCCCGTGCAGATCAAGCTCGATTACCTGCCGCCGGGCGTCGTCCAGGGTGTGCCCGTGGATGCCGCGCCCGGACAGACCGAGGTGAAGGTGCCGTTGAAAGCGAACCCCGACGCGCCCCTGCACACGTGGAAAATCTGCGTGAGCGGCACCTCCCTGGACGGGAATTCGCTGCTGGGCACCGGCTGCCGGCTCTCGAGTTCCGCCTTGGTGGAGCTGCCCGTGACGCAGCCGTTTGTGACCATGGAATTCGACCGCGCCAGCGTGCGGCGCGGGCACACCGGGGAGATCACCGCCACTCTCAGTCACCTCAAGCCGTTCAGCGGCGCGGCCCGGGCTTCCCTGGTCGGGCTGCCCTTTGGAGTCAAACTGCTCGAACCCGTTCCGGAGATCCGAGCGCAGGACAAAACCTGCACGTTCCGGATCGAAGCCAACGGGGACGCGCTGCTGGGCCAGTACAAAGAAATCCACGCTGAAATCGCCTTTCAGGAGGGCGACCAGTTGGTCCGTCAGCAAACCGGCTCGGGCGTGCTCCGGGTCGACCCCGCCCGCAACGCCGCGCCTTCCAACTAAACCCCGTTTTTCGTCATGTTCTCCCGAATCCTTCCCCGGCTGGCCCTGAACGCGCTGCTCCTTGTCGGCGCATTTCCCCAAGCGGCGCCCGCCGCGGCCGAACTCGCCCCGTCCACCCCGCAGCGCGAGATCAGTTTCCGGCACGACGTGATGCCGGTGTTCTTCCGGGCGGGCTGCAACGCCGGGGGCTGCCACGGCGCCGCCGCGGGAAAAGACGGGTTCCGGCTCTCCCTCTTTGGCTACGACGCGGCGGGCGACTATTTCCGGCTCACCCAGCAGATGCTGGGGCGCAGGATCAACGTCGCCGCGCCGGAGGAGAGCCTGCTGCTTCTCAAATCCATCGGCGCCGTGCCGCACACCGGAGGCACGCTCTTTAAAGAAAACTCGGACCACTACCGGGTGCTGCGGGAATGGATTCAACAGGGCGCTCCGGACGACCAGGCACGGGTGGCCGAGGTCACCGGGATCCGGGTGGAACCGGAGCGAGTCGTGTTTGAAGGCGGCCTCCAGAAGCAGCCGCTGAAAGTGATCGCCAGCTACTCGGACGGCGCCACCCGCGACATGACCGCGCTGGCGCTTTTTCTCTCGAACAACAAAACCACGGCCGACATCGCCGAGAACGGCGTCGTGACCTCGGGACGCCGGGGTGCCACCGACGTGTTCGCCCGGTTCAACCGGTTCACCGTGGGCGTCGAGGTCACGGTGCTGCCCACAGGCGGCGACTTCCATTGGCCCCAGGACGCCCTGCCACGCAACTCCCTCGACGAGGCCGTGTTTGGCAAACTCCGCAGCCTGCGCATCCAGCCCTCCGCGCTTTCCGATGACGGCGATTTCCTGCGCCGGGCCAGCCTCGACCTGATCGGCCTGCCTCCCACCGAGGCGGAGACCCGGGCGTTTCTCGCGGACCCGGATCCCGCCAAGCGCGAGCGCCTGGTGGACAAGCTCCTGGAGCGCCCGGAATACGCCGAGGTGTGGGCGAGCCGTTGGGCGGACTGGGTGAAACTGCTGGGGGACACGTTCAGCGGGAACGCGACGGACAACAAAAACGCGGTGGGCTATTACCAGTGGATCGTCGAGCAGTTTGAGAAAAACACGCCCCTGGACGCGTTTGTGCGGGCGCAGCTCCTGAGCCGGGGCAGCACCGTCGCGCAGCCCGAGACGAACTTTTACACCATGATTCCGGCGGGCAAATACGAGCCCAAGGAGATGGCCCAGAACGTCGCCCAGCTCACGATGGGCGTCCGGATCCAGTGCGCCGAATGCCACAACCATCCCTTCGACCGCTGGACCCAGGACGACTACTACGGGTTTGTGAGCTTCTTCACCGGTGTCCAGCGCAAGAAAGGCAGCGAGACGCGCGAGTATTTCGTCTATGACGACCGTTCGCAGCGGCCGGCTCTCCATCAGCTCGACCAGCGCCCCATGCCCGCCAAGTTTCTCGGCGGCGCAATCCCCGACATCCATGGCAAAGACCCGCGCAGGGCGTTGGCGGATTGGATCACCTCGCCCGACAACACGTTCTTCGCCAACAGCATGGCCAACCGCATCTGGGCGCAGTTCTTCGGACGCGGCGTCGTCGAGCCCGTGGACGACCTGCGAATCACCAATCCGCCCAGCAATCCGCAGCTCCTGACCGAGCTGGGCCGACGCCTGGTTGCACACGGGTTCGACCAGAAAAAGCTGATCCGGGAGATTGTCACGTCGCGCACTTACCACCTCAGCAGCGCCGTCAACGCCTCCAACCGGGAGGACGAGCGCCAGTTTTCCCACGCCCTGGTGCGCCGGCTTCCAGCCGTCACCGCGCTGGATGCCGTGGCCTCCGTGACGGAGGAGGAAACCGCCTGGAGATCCCAGCCGGGCCGTTACCGGGCGGCGCAGATGTATAACCCCGGCATCCGCAACGGCTCCTATTTCCTGACCTGTTTTGGTCAATCCGAGCGCACGTCGATCGACGCCGGCAGCGACAACCGCGAGGTCTCCCTCTCACAGACTCTCCATCTCATTAACGGGGACACCGTCCGCGAAAAAATCCAACGTTCCCCGGCGCTGCCCAAGATCACCGAGCAACCGCCGGAAAAGGCGTTGGAATCGCTGTATCTGCGGGCGGTGTGCCGTCCGCCGTCCCCCGGGGAGCTGGAGGTTTTCCGCCGGGTCTCGCAGACGCCCCCCACCCGGGCAGATTACGAACGGGTGTGGTGGGCGCTGTTCAACTCCACCGAGTTCCTTTTCCAACACTGACCGTGATGAAACGCCCCCTCTTTTTCCTGCTGGCCACCCTGCCCCTGGCCGCCACGGCCGCCGAAGCCCCGCCCACGTGGGAGGAACACGTCCGGCCGATCCTCAAGGCGCGCTGTTTTAAGTGCCACAGCGACGACGAACAGAAAGCCGACCTCAATCTGCAAACCCTCGCCGCAACCCTCAAAGGCGGCGGCAGCGGCGACGTGCTCAAAAAAGGGCGCCCCAACTCCAGCCTGCTCATGCAGTCCATCGAACACGCCGACGGCGTGGAAAAAATGCCGCCTAAATCGGCCAAGATGCCCGAGGAAGAAATCGAGCTGATCCGCCAGTGGATCCTCGCCGGACTGCCCGAAAAATCGGGCGAAGCCGCTTCGGCCACAAACCCCTTCGTGTTCCACCCCGTGGCGCAGGGTGTCCGGCCTGAAAATCCCGCGATGCCCGCCGGTCTGCCCAAGGAGAGCCCCTCTGAGGCGCGTCTCAACCCCGTAACCGCGCTGGCGGCCAGCCCTTGGGCGCCGCTCGTCGCCACCGGCGGCCACGGCACGATCCGCTTTTTCCACACCCAAACCCGGGAACCCCTCGGGACGGCCCCGTTTCCCGAGGGTGCCCCCCAGGTGCTCCGATTCAGCCGGGACGGCGCATTGCTGCTCGCCGCCGGAGGCAAACCCGTGCAGTCGGGAAAAGCCGCGCTTTACGACGTGACCACGGGCAAACGCCTCGCTGTGTTCGGAGACGAAACCGACACGGTGCTGGCCGCGGATTTCAGCCCGGACGGCAAGCGGCTCGCCCTGGGCGGGCCCGGAAAAACCGTGAAGGTGTTCCACACCGAAACCGGGGAGCTGGCCTACAAGATCGCCAAACACACCGACTGGATCACCGCGCTGGAGTTCTCCCCCGACGGCAACCGCCTCGCCACCGCCGATCGCTCCGGGGGCCTTCATGTCTGGGAATCGGCCGACGGCGGCATTTTCCTGAGCCTGAGCGAACACAAGGAGAGTGTCTCCTCCATCGCGTGGCGACCGGACGGAAAGGTGCTCGCCAGCGCCAGCGAAGACGGCTCGGTGATCCTCTGGAACACGGGAGACGGGTTCCCGTTGAAAACCCTCAAAGACATTCACACCCCCAAACCCGTGGGCAAACACTACGGCAAACTGCGGGGCGGCGTGCTCAGTCTCGCGTGGACGGCCGAAGGGCAGCTGCTCACCACCGGCCGCGACCAAACCGCCCGCGCCTGGGACAGCACCGGCGGCAGGATCGGAGCCTGCGACCCGCTCCCTTCCCTTCCCTCCCGCGTGACCGGCACAGCAGAAGGCAAACTCGCGGTCATCGGCGATGCCGCAGGCCGCCTTCACTGGTGGTCCCGGGCTTCGCAGCCCTGAGCCTCCGCCCCGGTCTCAGTGAGGCGGCTCCACCGCAAGGATCGCCAATAGGATTTCACCTCAGCTCGAACTCCAAAGTTTCAGAGAGAGATTATTTTCACGCGGAGGCGCGGAGAACGCGGAGGAACTTTTTGGAAATGACTGAACGCCAGAGTGTTGCACTTTCGCCCTTTTAGTCACTCCGCTGGAACTTCGGTTTTAGGGCTCAGAATTCCTCTGCGTTCCTCTGCGACATCTGTGGTTCCCTCTCCCAACCCTGCACCCGGAACCACCGAAAAGATCCCAAAGATCGCAAATGAGATTTCCCCTCACAATTCCCCCGCGTTCCCTGCGGTGACCCCGCTGCGGTTCAACCCGGCCGCGTCTATTTGAGGGTCTGGAGGAACGCTTGGATATCCTCGAGTTCCTGTGGTTTAAGCAGGAGCCCCATCGGGGGCATGGGCGACACCGTGAGCGACTCAAAACCTTGCGCGATTGCGGCGTTGGGTTCCAGAAGGCTCTGCCGGATATAAGCCGCGTCTTTTCGCGCCGCGATGCCGTCCAAAGCCGGCCCCACGTTGCTGCCCTGGCCCTTGACCGCGTGGCAAAGCACGCAGGCGGCCGAGGGATGGCTGCGAAAGACCGCTTCGCCGCGTTTTGCGTCTCCGGCGAGAACCTTTTCCTCCGCAACCGGGCTGAGCTCCACCAGCCGGAGATCGTCAAAGAACGCATCTCCTCTTCCGGTGAAGTGCATTTCCACGATCGCGCTGGGTTTATTGCCGCTCTCAAACACCACCTCGAGCTCCGTCCAACCGTTGTCCCGTGACAGAGCGTGCGTTCTACCTCCGTGGACCCTTTCAAAAAGGCTCACACGTCCGCCCAGCCCCTTGGTTTTGACGAAACCCGCGAGCCGGTATCGCGCGTTCGGCTTAAGCGCCACCTCAGCAGTGAGGCTGCTCTCGCCATTGTTCTTTGAAGAGACCTTCACAGCCTGGGCCCCGGAATGCGGCTGCTGTTTTTCACCCACAGTCGTCCAAACAATCTCCTGTGCGACTCCCGCCTGGTTGGAATCACGCCGTTTCCAGCCTTCCGGCAAACCGTCGGTGCCCGGGGTCTCAGCGCCCGGGTTTTTGAGAAGATTCGGGCCCTCCGCGTAAAGCTCCACCCCGAAGCGTTTGCCCAGGGCATTGGCAGCTTCCTTGAGCCATTCGTCTCGGCCAATGGCCGGATCGGTCAACAACCCCTTGGCCAGTGTTTTGATTTCAGGCGTAATTGGCAGTTCCGAGAGCTTTACCAGTGCCGCTAGGCGCGTCCCGGGATCGGCATCGGAAACCACGCCGGATCCGAAGTAGAGCCCGCTGGCGGCCGCGTCGCTTCCCAGGGCGCGGATGGCGTTTCGCCGAAGCCGGGCGTCTTTGGCGACAAGCGCGGCCTTGTGCGTGGCCTCATCCAGCAGCCCGAGACCGTGGAGCGACCACAACGCGTGAATGGCGCCGGTCGCGCCGTCATTGGCCAAAACCTTTTGCCGGAGAGCCGGGGCCGCCTCCTTCCGGAGTCCGTCAACCAGGAGGCGCTGCGCGGTTAGGCGCCAGTACTGCGTGTCGTGGTCGAGTGCCGCGACGATCTCGGAAACAGGCGCGCCCTCTAGGGATTGCACCTTGCCGGGCTTGGCCCGGTTCCAGACAACCCGGTAGATCCGCCCCCGGGAATGATCCCGCAGATCGTTTTCATGGGCGCCGCCCGGCCCTGTTGTCGCCTTGAACCCGCCCCGCTCGACCGAAGGCGTCGGGTTGTGCTGGATGATGTAGTTTTGCCAGTCGGCGATCCAGATGGCCCCGTCGGGACCCACCTCCGCGTAGACGGGGGAGGTCCACTCGTCGCTGCCGGCGAACACGTTCATGGCGTCGAGCGCCTTGTATCCGGCGCCGTCGGGCTGCACATCCATCAACGCCACCAGCTTCATCGTGGGCTCGCACACGAGCGCCTTGCCCTGCATCCGGGCGGGCAGATTCGCGGAGTAAACAAAGGAGGACCCGCAGGCGGCGGTGTAACCGTTGAACACATCCACCTGCCGGTAGTTGGGCGTGATGGTGTGGGCCTGGCTGACCACGTTGATCTGTTTGGCGGTCACGCTGCGCATGCCGACCGGAAACGCGCGGGCCGGGATGCCGCCGAAGAAAATAGGGGCGTTGTTGGCGGTGCCGCCGAACTGGTCGCCGGCATCGTTGTGGCTATGAGCCCAGGTGTTGTTGCTGAACTGATGGAGAAACTCGAGCCGGGAACCGTCCGGGCGGAAACGGTAGGTGCCCTGCCGGAAATCCACAAAATCAGCGCCCACCTGCCCCTTGAACCCCGAGTAACCCACGGCCCCGTAGAGCCAATTGTCGTAGCCGTAGTGCAGGTTGCTGGCCTGGGCGTGCGTGTCGCCAATGCCCCACATCCCCCCAAACACGGTCTCGCGCACGTCGGCTTTGTCGTCGCCATTGGTGTCTTTGAGGAAGAGAAAACTCGGGGGCTGCGCCACCATCAGCCCGCCTTTCACAAAACACAGGCCCGTGGGAATGTTCAGGTTCTCCGCAAACACCGTGAACTTGTCCGCTTTGCCGTCCCCGTCGCTGTCCTCGCAGATGACGATCTTGTCGGTCCCTGCGCCGTCGGGTTTGACCCCGTGCGGGTAATCGCTGGTGGTGGCCACCCAGCACCGGCCCCGGGCGTCCCAAGCCATGGCGATGGGTTTGCCGATCTGCGGCGCCTCGGCAAAGAGCTCCAGGCGCATATCGGCGGGGACCTGAATCCGTTCCATCGCCCCCTTGGCCTTAAACGGATGCTGGAAGGTGAGCGGTTCGGGGCGTTTTTCGTAGTTGGCCACCTGGGGATGGACCTCGCGTTTCTCCGGCTCGCGCTGCGCGAGAAACAGCTCCCAATCCCTGCGGGTCTCGGGCCGCAGCGCGGCCAGCACCCGCTCCCGGATGTTAGGCTCCGCATCGCTGAGCCGGAGCACGCGCTTTTCCATGGCGCTCAACGCCGCCACCGGGCCTTGAGCTCCGGAGACCAGCGCCACGTCGTAGAGAGCCGCAGCGTCCGGGGGCAGGCTCGATTCCGCGCTGAAATAATCGAAATAGATCGCGTCCCGACCGTTGTCCTTCATGGCCGCGTGCAGCGCGCCGATTTTGGACTGCTCGGTTCCCGCGACATCGAGGTAGAGAACGCGCACGGGCCGGGGCGCGGCCTGGACGGAGTGGCCCGGGATGCCGCAGCACAGCGCCAATGCGGCGCTCGCGCCCAGGGCTCGGACGATGGGACGGGGGGTGAACGGGAGTCTCATAGGTGGGATGGGGTTACAAGGAGGGCGGCGCCTTTCGAGGACGCCAAGAGGCCGCCACCCGATCTTCAGCGAGGGCGACCTCTCGATAGAATAACCCAGTTCCATCCAAAGCCTCGCAGACGTCTTTTATGCGAACTCAGCCACCCCACGCCCTCGGAGGGATCGCGTGCCGAAAGGCCACAGCGGAGGACCGTCGCGCCGCAACAGGGACGACGGAAAATAGAGGCGACCGACCTCGAATGGACGCCCGAACGCGGCTGCCCCCCGCTTCCCTCCCGAGCAAGGAACTCTCGCAGCAGGCATTCACCCCGCCCGTGAACCCCACGGGTCAGTCGTAAATCAGAGCCAGCCCCACGGACGCGCTCCGGGCACCGGAAAAACTGAGAAAAGCCCCGAAGGTTTTATTGGACCGTCTGCTCCACCCCAAGCCGGGCGAGCACTTCCGGGGGAGGACCGTCAAAGGTGACCGTCGGCACGTTGCCGACATACCCGATCGCCTTCCAACCCTCCGGCGTCGCAAAATAAGCCGCGCTGCACAGGGCGCGGAACCGGGAGAAAAACCGGACCGCCGCCTTGAGCTCCGGCTTCGCGGCGGGCGCATGGGCGATGTCGGAACAGATTTGATGGCGCTCGGCGTCCGATACGGCGTGAAACTCCTTGCCGAACCTGCGCCGGGACTCCTCGTCGATCCACCGCAGCCCGTCGAGGATCACCGGGCGATCCGCTTTTTGATGCGGGTACGGCGCGCTGATCCATTCGTCCAAAAACGCCGGAACACCCACGGCGCTGGCCGCTGGCCCGAGGTGGTCCGCCGGCAAAATCACGTCCGCCAGGGAGGCGACGGTTTTGCGCTGGGCTTCGTCGAGGGTGAGCGGCCAGAAGTCGCCGGGTTTGTAGATTTTGCTGAGGTCCGGGTCGGTGCCGTAGCCCTTGGCGGTCGACTCGGCGGTGTCGGCGGACGCCGTCCACTGACCCAAGGCCAGGGCGGCGCTTGCCGCGGTAAACCATTGGAGCAGGTCCCGCCGGGACATGCGCGGCGGCTCGGAGAGAGAGGGAGTGGAGTCGAACATGGAAAAAGGAGAGGCAGGGGGCGGTTGAGAATCTCTAGAGGTCGCCCTTGCGGGCCTGTTCGAGGATGTAATCGGCCGCCCGCCAAGCGAGCGCCATAATGGTCAGCGTGGGGTTCTTGTCGGCGTTGGAGGGAAACGACGAGGCGTCGCAGAGGAACAGGTTTTTGACATCCCAAGTCTGGTTCCATCCGTTGCACACGGATTTCTTCGGGTCGGCCCCCATCAACGCGCCGCCGACCTCGTGGATGATTTTGCCGCCCGGCTCGATGATCTGGCGGGGGTCCTTCTGTTTTCTGGACCGCACAGTGCCACCCATGGCCTCTATGAGTTCGGAAAAAGTCTGCTGGGCGTGCCGGGCCATGTTCAGCTCATGGTCGCTCCATTTCCAGTGCCAGCGCATCACGGGCACCCCCCACTGGTCCTTCACCTCGGGATCCAGCTCCGCAAAAGAACCCTCGTTGGGGATCATCTCGCCCCGGCAGGAAAAGCTCACAAACGACCCGTAATACCGCCGGGCCGCTTCCTTGAGCGGGGTGCCAAAGGCTCCTCCGAGGAGATCCTCCGGAACCGAACTGCCAGAGCCCGGCATTTTGCGGGAGCCGCCCATCTCGATGTGGTATCCGCGGGCGAAATCGAGTTTGCCGGCCTTCTGCTGCTGGTAAAGCCACCAGGGAGCGTAGAAATGGGAGCCGCCCGCCCCGTCCTCGTTGTGCGGAGGCAGGTTCTCCAGGAGCGGGATCTGGCCGGAAACATTCGCGCCCACGGTGTCCATGATGTACCGGCCCACCAGGCCGCTGCTGTTGGCCACCCCTTGGGGGAACTGCGCGTTCTTGGAGTTGAGCAGGATCCGCGCGGTCTCGCCGGAACTGGCCGCCAACACCACCACCCGGCCCTTCACCCGCATTTCCGCGCCGGTGGTTTTGTCGATGAATAGCACTCCCGCGGCTTTGCCGTCCTTTCCGACAAGCACCTCGCGCACATGGGCGTTGGGCAGAATATCGAGGTTGCCCGAGGCCAGGGCCGGCGGCAGATGCACGGTGGTGGACTGGTAATTGGCCTTGATCGAACAGCCGCGCCCGCAGGGCGTGGCCCAGAAACACGCCGCGCGCTCGCGCATGGACTGAGCGACCAGGCGCTGAGCCCGGGGATTATTGGGGTGCAGCTTGGCTGGGATGGTGTCGGCGTCCAGGGCACGCGTGAGCACGGCGCGGTGGATGGGAAGGATAGGAACACCGAGGCTGCGGCCGTGTTTCTGGGCGAGGAGTTCGGCGGCGCGGCCCTTGGGCGGGGGCAGCAACACGCCAGGAGGCGAGTCGGGCGTGTTTTCGAGGCCCTCGTTGGTGCCATAAACGCCCACCAAAAGCTCCGTCTTGGTGTAGTAGGGCTCGACATCGGCGTAGTCGATGGGCCAGTCGAACCCGAGACCGTCGCGGCTGTAGGGCTTGAAATCGTAGGGCCCGTTGCGCAGCGAGATACGGCCCCAGTGGTTGGTGCGGCCCCCGAGCATCCGGGCCCGCCACCAGGCGAACTGTTCCTCGGGTTTCTCGGAGGCCTGCGTGTAAGGCTCGCCCGGCACCGACCAGCCGCCGTCCACAGTGGCGTCGTGGAATCCAAAATGTTTATCCGGGGTGGCCGCGCCGAGCAGCGGCGCCTGGTCCTCCCGCTGGAACATCGCGGTTTCCGTTACCGGATCATAATTACGACCGGCCTCGAGAATCAGGCACTTCATGCCGGCCAGGGTGAGCGTGTAGGCGGTCTGGCCGCCGCCGGCGCCGGAACCCACAATCACGGCGTCGTAATCGGACTGAAGCTGCTGGCTTTGAATCAGTGGCATAGAGAGGGGGATGACGAAAAACAGGTGCGGATGGTTGCGGGCAAACCCGAGTTCGGCAAGCCCGGAAGCCCCGAAGCTCATGCTCCGAAGTGCGCACCCCTTTGCAGCCACCCAAAGAAGAGTTTCCAGCGCCGATTTGATACGGCATTCGGAACCCATTTGCTGCGCAAGGGATCCGCACCTTGCGGTTCTTTCCTGGCAGCCGGAAAGACCCGAGCCGAGAGACGACGCACAAACCGGCCTGTCGGATTTTTAACAAAAAAGGGCGATCGGCGGACAGAAGCCGGGGGCGCCCGGGTGATAGGGTTCTCCCGAGATCACAAGCCCGGAATCCCCACCCCGCATCCTATGAAAACCAACTTATCCAAACCCCGCATCGCCATTGTCGGTCTCGGCTTCGGCGCGGAGTTCATCCCCATCTACCAGCGCCACCCCCACGCGGAGCTCACTGCCATCTGCCAGCGCAACCCGGAGCTGCTCGACAAAGTGGGCGAGAAATTCGGCGTCGCCAAACGCTACCGCGACTACGACGAGCTGCTCAAAGACCCGGACGTGGACGCGGTCCACATCAACACCCCGATCCCCAATCACGCCGAGCAGACGCTCAAGGCGCTCAAGGCGGGCAAACACGTGGCCTGCACCGTGCCGATGGCCACCACCGTGGAGGAATGCCGGGCCATCGTCGAACTGACCCGGGAGACGGGTCTTCAGTATATGATGATGGAGACGGTGGTTTACGCCCGGGAATTTCTCTTCATGCAGCAGCTTTATCGCGAGGGGAACCTAGGCCGGCTCCAGTTCCTCATAGCCACCCATCAGCAGGACATGGACGGCTGGCCCGGATACTGGCCGGGTTTGCCGCCGATGCATTACGCCACGCACTGCGTCGGCCCCGTGCTCGGACTGGGACGGCATGAAGCCGAGTCGGTCAGCTGCTTCGGTTCCGGCCGGATCCGGGAGGAAATGCACGCCTGTTACGGGTCGCCGTTCGCCGTGGAAACCACCCACATCCGGTTCCGGGACAGCGACCTCTGCGCCCACGTTTACCGGTCCCTCTTCGACGTGGCCCGGCAATATCGGGAAAGTTTCGAGGTGTACGGCTCCAAACAGTCCGTCGAATGGCCCCTCATCGAGGGACAGCCCCTAGTCCTACACACCGCCAAAAAGCCGGAACCCGAGATTCCCTCGGAAATCGAGTACCCGGATTTCGGGCATCTGTTACCGAAAGAAATCGCGCCGTTCACCCGGGCGGGAGTGTATTCCGGCGAAGAGCACCTGAGCTTCACCCAGGGCAGCGGGCACGGCGGTTCACACCCGCACTTGGTCCACCAGTTTGTGCAGCTGCTGCGAGGCGAGGGCGAGGGTTACCCCAACGCCGTCCAGTCAGCCAACATCACCCTGACAGGCATCCTTGCCCACCAGTCCGCCCTGCAGGGCGGCATCCCGCTGCGCCTGCCGGAGTGGTCGCTCCAGTAGGTTGTTCCCGAATCAGCGAACGCTCCGCCTCCGTCCTTTCTCCCGGACGGGGGCGGCCGCTCCCCGGGGACGACTGGGAATGGCGCTAAGATAAGGGCTGTTTGGGACGTTTTGAGGTGGCGGCGTTTCGGCGGGGAAAAAGTGGCACAGGCTTCCAGCCTGTGATCTGTGGCAGTCACAGCCAGGATGGCTGTGCCACTTTGGGCTCCACCGGCGGCGTGAGCCTTTGCCAAGCCTCCATGCTTGGAGATTTGCAGAGGAGAGTATCGCCCCAAATGATCCTTATCTTAGCGCCATTCGGGACGACTGGGTGCGCCCGGATCGGGCCCGGGCGGGCTGAAAACGGAGAAAGCCGAAGATTTTTTCGGAATATGGGGTCATCACGCGGAATCAACTGCAGCAACACCCGGCCCGCGGCCGGGTTCCTCCCATGAAAAAACACATTCCCCCCGTCCTTTCCCTGTTCGTGGCGACTTCCTGGCTCTCTGCCGCGGAAGTTCGGCTCGCCTCGGTTTTTACCGATCACATGGTGCTCCAGAGGGGCATGCCGGTCCCGGTGTGGGGCTGGTCGGATCCCGGCCAGGAAATCACGGTGGAGTTCGCCGGTCAGAAAAAAACGACCCGGGCCGACGCCTCCGGGAAGTGGCGGGCGAAACTCGAGCCCCTGTCGGCCAACGCCCAACCGGGCACGCTCAGGGTCAACACCATCACCCTGCAGGATGTGCTCGTGGGCGACGTCTGGCTCTGCTCCGGGCAATCGAACATGGGGTTCCCGGTCGGGTCCTGCCTCAACGCGAAACAGGAGATCGCCGACGCCCGGCACCCCGCGATCCGGCTCTTTCGCGTGGCGGAAAACCCTTCCCTGACCGCCGTTGAATCGGTCAAAGGGGCTTGGAGTCCGTGTTCGCCCGAAACCGTGACCGGCTTTTCCGGGGCCGCGTATTTTTTTGGCCGCGAACTTCACCAGCGCCTCCAGGTGCCGGTTGGGCTTCTGCTCAGTTCCGTGGGGGGCACACCCGCCGAGGCGTGGACTCGTCCCGAGGCGCTCTCAGAGATGCCCGCGCTCAATGAAAGGGCGGCCAAAGAGAGAGCCGACATTCTTTCGCAGGAAGAGGACAACCGTCGGTTCGTGGCGGAACGCGCGGCCTGGGAGGAAAAACACGGAGTGGCGCCGCCTCCGGTCTCTGAGCATGCCAGAACCTGGGCGGATCCCGGCCTCGACACCAACGATTGGAAGCCCGTGACACTGCCGTCCACCTGGGCGCGAATGGGGGCCCAATCCGGCGGCGTGTTTTGGGTGCGGAGAGATTTTGAGGTTCCGCAGGAAAACGCCGGCAAACCCTTCGTCCTGGGACTGAACTGGATCAGCAACCAACACGACATCGCCTACCTCAACGGGGTGGAAGTGGGAAGGGCGCCCGACAAAGCGCCGGGCTTCAATTCCCTTCAGAGGAACTACCGGGTGCCGGCCGGGCTGCTCAAGGCGGGCAGAAACACGGTGGCGGTGCGGGTTGTTGCCGCTTCGCAAAACGACTCGTTCTGGGCGGCGCGCACCGTGGGGGTGCCCGTGGCCGATCCCCACGCGGCGCAGAGCGATTGGTTCTTTAAAGTGGAAACCCGCTTTGACGCGTTGCCGGCCGAGGCGCTCAAGCTCCGCCCAAAGCCCAACAGTCTCGCGCTGCGCACGGTTTCCTAGGCGCTGTATCACGGAATGATCGCCCCGCTCCAACCCATCGCCCTGAAGGGCGCCATCTGGTATCAGGGCGAAAGCAACGCGCAACGCAGCTCCGAATACCGGGAGCTGCTCTCCGGAATGATCATCGACTGGCGCAGCCAATGGGGCCAGGGCGACTTCCCGTTCCTCATCCCGCAACTCGTCAACAACGGCCTGCCGCAGTCCGCCCCCGACCATCCCACAAACTGGGCGGTCCTAAGGGAAGCCCAGGCGCAGGTGGCCCAGACAGTGCGAGGCTGCGGGATTGCCGTGGGCATCGAGCTGGGGGATCCGCACACGATTCATCCGCCAAACAAACAGGACGTCGGCAAGCGGCTCGCCTTGGTGGCGCTGGAGCAGGTGTATGGGGAGAAAACCGAGTCCAGCGGTCCACGCTACGATTCCATGCGGATCGAGGGCGGCAGCGTCCGGATCCGGTTCTCCCACGGCTTGGGACTCCACGCCAGGGGAGGCGCGCCTCGCCAATTCGCGATCGCGGGGAAAGACCGAAAGTTTGTGTGGGCGGATGCCAGAATTGAGGGGGAAACCGTGGTGGCAAGCCATCCGGAGGTGCCCGCGCCCGTGGCCGTGCGTTACGCATGGGCGGACAACCCCGAGGGCTGCAATCTTTACAGCGCGGCCGGTCTCCCGGCCATGCCCTTTCGCGCCGAAACGCAAAACCCGTGACGCTCCCTCCGGCCCCGGAAAAAAGCGCGACCGTGAGGGTTTTGCAGAAAAACGACCCGTCGCTGGAGAAAAAACCGGAAAACACCCAACTCAAGAGGAGAAGGTTCAAGGGCGCGGAACTTGCAGCCCTTAGCATCCCATGGATTCCACGCCCGAATTTGTCAGGCTCTGGACTTCGCACCAAGCGGAGATCCGGCGTTATCTCTTTCTCGTGGTGCCCCGGGCGCGGGACGCCGAGGAAGTGCTCCAGGACGTGTCGGTGCGGTTGTGGGAGAAATGGGACCAATACGACCCGAACCGGCCGTTTGTGCCTTGGGCGATCCGGTTCGCCTATCTGGAGGCGCTGAAATGGCGCCAACGTCAGGCTCGGGAGAAGTTGGTTTTCTCCGATGCGCTGCTGGTTCAGTTGGACGCCTCGTATGAGGAGGAGGTGCCCTTTCTGGAGGCCCGTCGCAGGGCTTTGCAGGGCTGCCTGAGGAAACTCGGCGACAACGAGAGGCGCTGGCTTTGGTTGCGTTACGGGGGGCACGGGGCGGTCAAGGCTGAGGCGGTCGAGTCCGGAAAAAAACTGCGAAAGGTGTATTACGCTTTGGAAAAAATAAGAGTGCTCCTGCTCGATTGCGTGGCTGGGACTCTCAAACAGGAGGGCTGGTCAGATGCTTAAAAAAACAAGTCGCTTGGATGTGTTGCTGGGGCGTGCGGCTGAGGAAATGCTCTCTCCGGAGGAGGCGACGGAGTTGGAGGAGATTCTCACCCGCGATCCCGAGGCGCGAAAACGCTACCTGCAGTACCTCGATCTGCACGCCGAGTTGGAGGAATCCTTCCAGTTGCACGCGGTTGCCGGCGGGCTGGGCAGCGTATTTTTCCCCGGTGTCTCCGGATGGCGACTTTGGACGGGCGCGGCCGCGTGCGCCGCCTGTGGAATGCTCTTCGCCTCCGTGGCCTGGGCGTATGCAACTCCCGTGATCCAGAAGGCCCAACGCCGCACCATTTTCACCGAAAATTTCGAGGATCGCCTGGCACATCAGCCCACCGGGCTTCCACGGGCCCCGGGAGCGTGGAGCGGGGACGACGCGTCTGTTGTCGGCGCGGAAAACGGGGTGCTCCCAAAAACCGGCAACTCCATGCTGCGATTTTTGAGGTCCACCCACGCCGAGGAGAACACTCCAAAAAGCGCCTGGTGCGACATCTACCGATTGGTGGAACTCTCAACGCCCCCAGCACTAGGGAGCCGGCTCAGTCTTTCCGCCAGCTTCGCCGTGGCACCGGCTTCGGACGGGGAGCAGTTCGATATCTATGTGGGACTCAACGCTTTGGACACGTATCCGGTCCAGGCGCCCGACCTGGACACTGCCCGCAACCTGAGTAACACGACCCTCGGGAGGCGGCTCCCGGCAACGAGGAACGGAAAATGGCATGAGCTCTCGGTGGACACGCAGGTGTCCCCGCAAACGCGCTACGTGCTCGTGCATCTCGCGATGCTCCGTCGCGTCCCCGGCCCTTCCCCCAGCCACGTGCAGTTTGCCGGCCACTACGTGGACGACATCAAACTCGATCTCCTCCCCTCCAACGCATTGCCCGTCAAGACCCCATGAACTCCGCCTCTCTCAACCGTCGCACCTTTCTGCGCGCCGCCGGCGCCACGCTCGCCCTGCCCTTTTTGGAAGCCCTCGCGCCGCGCCGGGCGTTTTCAGGCGAACCTCAGGAAGCGCCGCGCCGCATGGTCTGCATCATGACCAACACCGGGCTGATTCCCGACAACTTCTTTCCCAAACAAACCGGCTCGGACTACGAGTTGCCCCGCTACTTGGAGCATCTCGCCGAACACCGGGCCAACATGACAATCGTCGGCGGCGTCTCTCATCCCGACAATTTCGGCGGGCACATGGTGGAGAAGAGCTTCCTGACCGGGGCGCGGTTCCCCGCCTCCCCGACGTTCAAAAACACCATCTCCCTGGACCAGTTGGCCGCGGAAACACTGGGGCACCACACCCGGTTTCCCTTTCTGGCTTTGGGCGTGAACGGGAAACACGACGGCCTGCTTTCAGTGACCCGAGACGGCATTTTTCTGCCTCCCGAACTCAGCCCATCGAGATTGTACCACCGGCTTTTCACGGAGGACACCCCCGAGCAATCCGGCCACCGGCTTCGGGAGATTGGCAACCGAACAAGCATCCTCGATTCCGTGAGCCAGAGCGCGCGGCGCCTGGAGAACACATTGGGGGCCGCCGACCGGGAACGACTCGACCAATATTTCACCTCCGTGCGGGAGCTCGAACAGCGACTCGAACAGGCGGCAGCGTGGCAGAAGCGTCCCAAGCCCCGGCCCCAGGCGGCGGCGCCTGTGGATATCCCGGACGGGAGCCGCGACCAGGAACGCGCGGCGCTGATGTACGACATGGCCAAGCTGGCGCTTGAGAGTGACAGCACGCGCTTCATCACGCTTTACCTCAACCCGCTGGAAACCAACGTGAAACTGCCCGGCGTCAGCGACCGCACCCATGCGTTAACTCATCACGGCAACGAACCCGAGAAACTCGAGCAACTCGCCAGGGTCGAGGAGGCCGGGATCCAGAACCTCGCACGGTTCCTGAGCGGACTTACCGGGGTTCGGGAGGGCGGGTCCACCCTGCTGGACCGCACCATGGTGCTGTTCGGCTCCAACATGGCCAGCGGCAACTCGCACTCGAACACCAACCTTCCCGTTCTGCTGGCGGGAGGCGGTTTCAAACACGGGCAACATCTGCAATTCGACCTCAAAAACAACGCGCCGCTCTGCAACCTCTACCTCTCCATGCTCCAGAGGCTCGGCATCGAATGCGATCGATTCGCCTCCAGCTCGGGCACACTCACGGGTCTGGACTTGGCATGAACCTCCCGATTTCTTTCCCACTCTGGAGGGCCTGCATTCTTTTGTCCGGCCTTCTCCACTCCACGGTCGTTAGCGGAGCGGAACTCGCCCCTTTTCTTGAGGAGCACTGCTTGGACTGCCACGACAGCACCACAAAAAAGGGAGGACTCAACCTGGAGACCCTCCGATGGAATCCGGCGGATCGCTCGGTGCTCGAGACCTGGGTGCGTGTGCATGACCGCATCCAGAACGGAGAAATGCCGCCAAAAAAGAAGGAGCGCCCCCCGGAAGCCGATCAACAGAGCGTCCTGAGCGTTTTGGACGCAGCCCTGCATTCCGCCGACACGCAGTTTGTGGCTCGGCGCGGCCGGTCGCTTTTCCGGCGGCTGACGGCTCAGGAGTTGGAAAATGCGCTCAAGGACCTGCTGGCGCTGCCGGACCTACGGATCAAGGACATGCTGCCGGAGGACGAGCGACGGCACGGCTACAATAAAATGAGCGAGGCATTGGACCTATCCAACGTGCATCTCGCCAAATACATGGACGCATTCGATGCGGCGCTCTCCGCTGCGACAGCCACAAGCCAGACGCCCCCGCCTGTCTACCGACGTCGGTTTTACCCCGGCGCAGGCACCGAGACCTGGCTCTCCATCGCCAGAGCCGATGCCGTCCTACTCACCAACAAAAGCTTCGATCCCCTCTGCCCGTTACCGGACCCGACGAAACGGATCGCAGACAACAACCCCGTGGATCTTGCCCACCAGCGGGAGCGCCAGAAATTGGTGGACTCACTGAATCTTCGCGATTTCACAGGGGCCGTTGGATTCTTCTCCGGCGCAGTCGATCAGGACTGGCGCATCAGCCTGCAGTTTGCGCCCGTTCACTCCGGCTTTTACAAGATCCGCACATCCACGTGGGGGTTTTGGTGGGACAAAGGCGTGGTTTCGCCCCCTCCCCGCAACGAGTCTTTCACTCTGTCAGTCTGGTTGCCGGAGCCTGGGCTACGCTTCAGCCACTCGGCTACCCGCCCCCTCGGCATGTTCGATTGCGGCTCAATGGACTCCCGCATTCATGAAACCACGCAGTGGCTTGAGACAGACGAGGAACTGCTCTTTGGAGTAGGCACCCTTACGGGATTCGCCGCCAAGACGGGCCGCTGGGTCTCCTCCGAGCCCGGCTCCGCAACCAACTACAGCGGGCCGGGGATTGCATTGGACTGGTTTGAGGTGGAAGGCCCGCTTTTTGACCAGTGGCCGCCTCCGAGCCACCGGGCGCTTTTCGCCGACCTCCCCCTTCGGCCTTTTGATCCCGCTTCGGGCCTGCGCCCTCCGACCCGCAAGGCGGTCAAACAGATCGCGGTCAATGCGAGGCCCACCGATGGCGAGCTCACCGAGCAAGAAAAGAAACCGCCCCTGGTAACCGTCGCGAGCGATTGGCCAGCGGTGGACGCGGGGCGCCTTCTCCGGTCGTTTTTGCCCAAGGCCTTCAGGCGAACGGTCAGCGAGCAGGAAGTGCAGCATTATGCGCAGATCGCTCGGAGCCGGATCACCGCCCAGGACACCTTCGAAGACGCCATGAAAGAAGCGTACAAGGCGGCGCTTTGTTCGACGGATTTCCTGTTCACCGGCACGTGCGTGCCCACGGGGGAACCGCAAAAATCCTCCCCCCTGACGGGACGCGCCCTGGCGGACCGGCTCGCTTTGTGGCTGTGGAACAGCCTCCCCGATGCGCGGCTTTGTGCGCTCGCCGAGGACGGGACGTTACGCCAACCTGCAATCCTCAGCCGGGAAGTGGAACGCCTCCTCAACGACCCGCGTTCAGAGCGATTCGTCAAAGACTTTGTCGATCAGTGGCTGGACCTGCGCAAGCTCGACGCATCGCGTCCCAACCCGCGCACGTATCCGGAGTTCCGCGCCCCGGTGAGAGAAAGCATGCCGGCTGAGACCCAAAGCTTTTTCCGGGAACTGCTGACTCGAAACCTCAGTGCCACAAATCTGGTCGCATCGGACTTTGCGATGCTCAATCAGCCGCTCGCGCAGCTCTATGGGATTCCGGGGGTCGAGGGTTGCGACATCCGGAAGGTGACGCTCCCGCCCGGGAGCAAACGGGGCGGGCTCATCACCCAGGCCAGCGTGCTCAAGGTCACGGCCAACGGCACCACCACCTCCCCCGTCACACGCGGGGTCTGGATGAACGAGCGGATCCTGGGGAACCCCATCCCGCCGCCGCCGGCGAGCGTGCCTGCAATCGAGCCGGACACCCGCGGCGCCACCACCATTCGCGAGCAACTCGACAAACATCGCTCGGATGCAAACTGCGCGGCGTGCCATGCCAAGATCGATCCCCCGGGGTTCGCTCTGGAGAGTTTTGATGTGATCGGCGGTCTCCGCGAACGCTACCGATCCCTGGGAAAAGGCGATGCCAACGGCGTGGTGTTTGCCGCAGGCTGGACACCTCCTTACAAGCTCGCCAAACCGGTCGATAGCGCCGGCCGGCTTCTGAGCGGGGAATCGTTCTCAGACATTACCGAGCTGCGCGCCGCGTTGCTCCGCAGCCCGGAGAAATTGGCCGCCAACCTGGTCCGGCAGCTCCTGATGTATTCCACCGGCAGCGAATCTCACTACTCCGACCGCCGCGAAGTGGAGCGCATTGTGGCAAGTTGCGCGGAATCCCAGTACGGGATCCGCTCTCTCATCCACGCGATGGTGCAGAGCGACCTGTTCCTCCGGAAATAACCCGGGGCGGACATCCCCGGGATACCGCCCGGCCGCACCACGCCCCCCGTCCGGGGGGAATTTTAACCGCAAAGATCTCAGAGAACACAGAGGGCGCAGCACCAGCTCCACCCTTCTGTTCTGAGTTCCTTGCGGTTGTTACCACGCTCGTAGGGCATACCAACAAACCGACTAGTGTAGTGCGGGCGGTGTTTTTTTCGGCGTTAAAAGTAGTAGCGGATGGTTGGCGGCCCTGCCACAAGGCGGGGCCCGGAGTTCAGGCCAAAACCAACCACCCACTATGACGATCGAAAGAGAAGCAAAAGCCACCTTATTACAAGCATTTCAAGGC
>CAMARB010000036.1 GCA_945860355.1 Chthoniobacter flavus
ACAAATCATCGCCCCGCCCTCAGCCACCTTGCAAACCTCGGCCGATTCACAGAAGCCGAGTTCCCTGAGGCGGGAGCACTGGGGACTGTTCGGACAGAGCGACACCACACGCAGACGCTCGCCGCAGCGGGCGTGCAAAAGAGTCAAACTCGGGATGGGGAGAGACATATGCGGTTCTGGGGGGCGGTTCTTGGGGAGAAGTTACGCGCAGTTGAGACTGTGTCGCAATCGTTTTTTGAGACACGTTCGCAAGAACAACCCCCGGCCCGGCCCCAAATTAGGGGTGCGCCACAAAAAACACCCAAAAACCCCGCGCCGCCCTCAGGCCTGCGGGGCGTTCTCCTCCCCCTGCGCCTGCTCAAACGCGCGCCAGGCCAGCATCGCGCATTTCACCCGTTGCGGAAACTTGCGGACCCCTTGGAAAAGCCTCAGATCCCCCAGCATCCGGGGAGCGTCCGCCCCGTCCGCGGTGACGAGGTTGGAGAACGCCCGGGCCATTTCAAGAGCTTCCTGACGGGGTTTGCCCTTGAGCTTCAGGGTCATTAAGGAGGCCGAAGCCTGGCTGATCGCGCACCCCTGACCGGTGAACTTGAGATCCTCGATCAAGCCGTCCGGCCCGAATTTGACGTGGAGATCGATCTCATCCCCGCAAGAGGGGTTGTCCCCATGCACATGCACGGCGCCTTCGGTGATTTCGCCGAAGTTTCGGGGCCGTTTGGAATGTTCGAGGATGACCTGCTGATAGAGTTCTTCGAGTTCGTCGTGCATGGCGGAAAAAAGGGAGCGGGGAAAAAAGCGGGGCGGGACAAAGCCCGCTGGGTTGAGCCTAGTCACCGGAGTTGAAGCGGATTTACAGAGGGGACGAAAGCAAAAGACCCGGACTTCCCGGTATTTCCAAAAACCCCTCCGCGCACTCCCCACAGCGTCCGCGCGGCGCGTGACCCTTTTCCAGGTGCCACCGCGGATGTTTCACGCGAGGCCCGCAAGAAAGGCATGCGCATCAGGAGAGGCCAGCGTGTCTGGCGCCGTCTGGGTCCGAACCCGGAGCCCGGTGTTGAGTCCCTTCCAAAAAATGCCTCCGCGACCTCCGCGCCTCCGCGTGAGAATGAATTTTCTCTGGCATCTCGGGGTTCACGCAAAAAAACGCTGCACTTCCTGGAGCACCTCGATGAGCCGGTCCACCTCCGATTGGGTGTTGTAGAAATAGAAGCTGGCCCGAGTGGTGCCCGGAAGCCGCAGCTTGCGCATCAGGGGTTGGTTGCAGTGATGCCCCCCCCGCAGCGCCACGCCGAACCGGTCCACGTAGGTCGTGATGTCGTGGGGATGCGCCGCGTCCATGGAGAAACTCACCAAGCCGCCGCGCCCCCGCCGGGGACCGAGCACGTGGAGCCCCGGCAACTCCGCGAGACGCTCCTGGGCGTAATCCACCAGAGCCGAGTCGTGGGCGAAGATGGCCTCGCGCCCGATCGCCTCAATATAATCGATCGCCGCCCCCAGCCCGACCGCTCCGGCGATGTTGGGCGTGCCCGCTTCAAACCGGTAAGGCGCGCTTTTGAAAGTCGCCCCCTCGTACGTCACGCTGGAAATCATCTCCCCGCCCCCGTGCCAGGGAGGCAGGGAGTCGAGCAGTTCCCTGCGGCCGTACAGCGCCCCGATTCCAGTCGGCGCGCACATTTTATGGCCCGAGAACACCAGGAAATCGCAGCCGATCTCCCGCACGTTGACCGGGCAATGCCCCGCGCTCTGCGCCGCGTCGAGCAGGGACAACGCCCCGACTTTCTTCGCGGCGCGACAGAGTTCGGCCGCCGGGTTGATCGTCCCAAGGGAGTTGGAGATGTGCGTGAACGCGAAGATTTTGACGGCCGGCGTCAGAAACGTGTCCAACTCCTCCAGCGCAAGCTCGCCCTCCGCCGTCACCGGGAGATACCGCACCTGGGCACCGGTCCGGGCCGCCAGCATCTGCCACGGCACGAGGTTGCTGTGGTGCTCCATTTCCGTGAGCAAAATCACGTCCCCGGCCTTGAGAGAGGCGTTCCCCCAGGCGTTGGCCACGAGGTTCACCCCCTCGGTGGTCCCGCGCGTGAACACGATTTCCTCGGCGCAAGCCGCGCCGAGATACCGGGCCACCTTTTCGCGGGCGCCCTCATAGGCGTCCGTGGCGCGCGAACTGAGCTCATGCAGCCCCCGATGCACGTTCGCGTTGGAATGCTCGTAAAACTCCACCAAGGCATCCATCACCGCCCGGGGTTTTTGGGAACTGGCCGCGTTATCGAGGTAAACCAGCGGCTGCCCGCGCACTTGCTCGCGGAGGATGGGAAAATCCTCCCGGATCCGCGCCCAGTCCACGCCCGATGAATCTGCATAGGTCATACCCTCACTCTTCGCAAAGAGCGGCCCGGCTGCCAGTCCGCGTTTTGGTTCAGGGCAGATTCTTGCCCCGCGCCGGAGGGTGGATCGCCCCATAGACACAAACCGGCTCCGGGAAAAACCTCGTGCCCAACCTGCGCGGGCTCCAAGGGGGAAGCAAACGCGCGGGTCTGTCCCAAAGAAAAACCAATGGATCCAGCCATCCAACAAAGCGCTCCGGCCCGCGCCGCCGCGCTCCGGCGTTTTTCATGCTGGACCGCACTGTTTGTGGCGCTTGTGGCGTCCACGGTTCTCTGGAGTTGGTTCACGGGAATCCCCCTCTTCAAAAACCTGCGCCCGCAGGATCCGCGGATGAGCCTCGTCACTGCATTGACGTTCCTTTTGCTGAGTGCCGGCACCGCGCTCTCAGCCAGGAACCCGCGAACGGCACGGCTGTTGGCGGTCTTGAGCCTCGGAATTTCGCTCGGCAGCTTGAGCCTCTGGATTCACCGCAGCGAACACCCCGTGCTTCTGGGCTTTTTCACCCACGACCCTTTTTCGGCCAGCGCCATGCCCCGCACCCTTCCCACGCCTTTCGCGGCGCTGGGAATGGCGTTTTTAAGCGTGGGCCTCCTCAATTTCGCGCCGCCCCGGCTCCGTTTTGCCTCGCAGCTCAGCGCGCTCCTGGGCTGCGGGGTGGGCGTCCTGGCGCTGACAGAATACATCGTCGGGGCCGCTCCGCCCCATGGGCTGGCGCTGTCGGGCGGAATGGCCCTAACAACGTGTCTGGCGCTCATCCTGCTCGGGGTAGCCATTGCTTGCCGGACCGCTGAAAACGGCCCCCTCAAAATCCTGCTCAGCGACACCGACGTGGGAAGGATAGCGACTTGGATGTTGCCGGGCTCGGTGGCGCTGCCGCTCGCCATCGAGGCCCTCCAGCTTTTTGGAACCCAGAAGGGCTGGTACTCGGGCGCCCTCGGCGACGCACTCTACGCCACGCTCACCTCCTGCGTCTTTCTGATGGTAGTATGGCTCTCTGCGATCTGGCTCGATCGCTTGCAGACCGAGCGGTTCCAGTCCGAAGACGCCGCGCGATTAAGCGACACCCGATTCCGCCGCCTGATCGACTCCAATATCCTGGGCGTGGTCACGGCAAACGCCCAGGGAGCCATCATCCAGGCCAATGACGCCTTTCTCAAAATGATGGGCTACAGCCGCGAGGAAATGGAGTCGGGCGAGCTACGCTGGGTGCATCACCCCTTGCACATCGAGCTCCGCCCCGCGACCCACAACTGGGCGATCCCAATCGAACTCGACGCCGCCACCCCCCGAGAAGAAGAGCTCGTCCGCAAGGACGGTTCCCGGCTCCCCGTCCTCGCCGGGTTCGCCCGGCTCGAGGAAGGCGGCGCGTTCATCGCGTTCCTGCTCGATATTTCCCAGCGCAAACGCGCGGAAACCGAACGGGACCAGTTTTTCACGCTGTCCCTGGACCTGCTCTGCATCGCCGATGTGGACGGGTATTTCCGCCGGCTGAACCCAGCGTTTGAGCGCACGCTGGGCTACACGCAGGCCGAGCTCATGGAAAAACCGTTTCTCCACTTTATTCACCCCGATGACGTGGCGGATACGGAGACCGTGCTTCGACAACTCGAAGAAGGAAGGAAGACCATGGGTTTTGAGAATCGTTATGTCTGCAAGGATGGCTCGGCGCGCTGGCTGCTGTGGTCGGCCGCCCCCGGGCCCAACCGGCTCATCTATGCCACGGCCCGGGACATCACCGAACGCAAACGCGCCGAGGAAGAACTGCGCCGGACGGCCGCCGAACTGGCCCGCTCCAACGCGGAGCTGGAGCAGTTCGCCTACCTGGCGTCCCACGACCTTCAGGAACCCCTCCGGGCCGTGGCGGGCTGCGCCCAGATCCTCGAGCGCAAGTACCGCGAACAGCTCAACGCCCAGGGCGTCGAGCTCATCCAGTTTATTGTCGACGGCGCCAGCCGGATGAAGTCGCTCATCACGGATTTGCTGGCCTATTCCCGGGTGGGTCGCGCGGGAAACGAGCTGCGCATGGTTCCAAGCGAAGCCAGCCTCGTCGCCGCGCTCGCCAACTTGCGGGCCAGTATCGAGGAACGCGGCGCTAGGATCACTCACACGCCCCTGCCGGAAGTCTTTGGAGACGCTCTTCTGCTCACCCAGCTTTTCCAAAACCTGCTCGGAAACGCCCTCAAGTTCTGCATAAACCACCCCCCGGAAGTCCACGTCACCGCAAACCATCAGGAATCGGAATGGCGCTTCTCGGTCCGCGACAACGGCATCGGCATCGACCCCCAACACTTCCAGCGCATCTTCGGAGTGTTTCAAAGGCTCCACACCCGGCGCGAATTCGAAGGCACCGGGATCGGCCTCGCCGTGTGCAAAAAAATCGTGGAGTGCCACGGCGGCAAAATCTCGCTCGAAAGCGCACTGGGCCAAGGAACCACGTTTTATTTCACGATCCCCGATCCGCCGCCAACCCACCAAAAATGAATCCACTCGCCCGAAAACCTTTTCACATCCTGCTCGTGGAAGACAGTCCCGCCGACGTGCTCCTGACCAAGGAAGCCTTGTCCGACAGCAAACTGCTGGTCGAACTCCACGTGGCGGAAAACGGGATGGAGGCCATGGAGTTTCTGCGCCACAACGGCCCGTATTCCGAGGCCCCGACGCCGGACCTCGTCCTGCTCGACCTCAACCTGCCGCTCAAAGACGGCCGCGAAGTGCTTGCGGAGGTGAAAGCCGACCCGCACCTGCGCAGCATCCCCATCGTCGTCCTGACAACCTCCCAGGCGGAGGAGGACGTCCTGCGCGCGTACGGTCTGCACGCCAACTGTTACATCACCAAACCGGTGGACTTCGAAAGTTTCGTGAACGTGGTCCGCTCCATCCAACAGTTCTGGTTCTCGATTGTGACCCTGCCCAGGCATCCCGAGTTGGAACGTTGCGGCTGATTTCGGAACAGGGGCGCACGCCTCCAGGTCCCAGCATCTCCCAAAAAGACGATCCCACCCACAACGTCGGCGTCACTGCGGCGCCGACTAGCTTGGGAAAGGCGGCCGCAGTGGCAATGTTGCGAGCCATGCAGTCCTCGATCCGCCAGGCTTTCGCGCCACGCGTGTGGCGGAGCCGCATCGGGATGCGGATCGCCTCTTCGTGGGCGGTGCGCCTGGCACCCAAGCCGCGTTTTCCAAGGGAGCAACCGTTGTCGCTGGAAAACACGACCGCGGCCCAATTCAGCGCGTCGAGCCGTTCAAGGAATCTCCCTCCTTGGTCAACCACAGATGCGATGCACCGGAACATGTCCAGGTCCGCGGGAACTTCTTCAGCCTCAGCTTCCCGGCTGTTGGCAACTCTGGCGTCCCGCCCGTAGATCGCGGGATTCCGGCACTGTGAGGTCAATCGTGCGATTGCACCCGCATCCGCGCTCGCGTGGCGCGAGGGGGGATAAAGCAGGCCGGGCAGGTCTCTAGCCCGAGGATCATGAGGCCTGGACCCATCGGACCCATAGGACCCATAGGACCCATAGGACCCATAGGACCCATAGGACCCATAGGACCAGCGGTAACATCGTCGACAAAGCCCGTGCTCGGCCTGCCGGTTCCGGCCGCTTTGATTGAGCAACCGAAATACTTTCCCTGTTCCGCGAAAAAGCCACTCGCCCCGGGTTTATTCACCGAGCGCAGGCGCAGCTTCGCCATGCGCTGAGGGAGTTGCTTCAGAGCTGGGGCGAAGCACACAAAAGGTCCCTGGGATTTTCCTGGAGGGGAGAGGACTCAACCGCAAAGAACACAGGGAGCGCAAAAGAGAAACCGGAGCGCTGGGATTTTTTGCGCTTTATAGGTCGCCTTGCAGGAGGCAACCGTGCCGATAAACCTGCTTCGTCGTCGAAGCAAGAGTCCCTTCAGGCGGCAAAACCCCGGGGTCAGCTCACATTGCAGGAACTGGTGGGACCAGAGCCTGCAGCGGACTCTCTTGCGGAATTCAGGTCGCCCAAAAGGGATCTGAGCGCATGGGCCGCCAGCCAGCACCGCCACGAGACAAACGCCACCGTGACCTGGAAAAAACGGTGGCTTTGGTGGGGAAAGCCAGCCCGAGAGCTAAACAAGGTCTCTGCGGGAGGGCCCAACGGGGCTTCCACCGCGTGGATGCTCGGGCCACGCCCCCTTTGTTTCAGGGGGGCGCGCCCCTCCGACAAGGCCGGGGCACAAAACCAGTGCTTGCCTCTCGTCGCGGGCTTCCGCGCCTGGGGACAGGGTCCGGGCTTAGCCGAATCCCGCCCGGACTATTTGCGCCGGGCGGCTTGCGCCCCGTTGTTGCCCCCTACACCAGCACGGCCAGGGGCTCGGGCCAGAGCAACTGGATTTCCCGCGGCAACACGGCCCGGACCTTTTCGACCTCTCCGGAGGAGAAATGGTGGTTGACCACAGAGAACACCGCCCGAGCAAGACGCACCGGATCGACGCTTTCGGAACTGACCACCGCACGGGAAATGGCGTGCAGAAACTCGGACTGCGTAAGTTTCACGGGCACCTCCGAGGGTCGCCAGCCGTCGAAATAAAGCCCCCGCAGCAGCATCGGGAGCTGCGCGGAAAAATGGGCCGCGACATCCACGGGCAGCCGATCCCGGAGGGTGTGCAAAACGGCCCGCAGCGCTTTGAAAGCGGTGTTTGAATCCACATGGGCCGCCTCCGCGGTGGCATTGATCCATTCGTGCGTCTTCTGGAGTGTTGAATCCAATACTTCCAATCCTTCGTGGCTCATAATTCCTCCTTTTTTCACTGGTTCTCTTGCAGCCCCGGCAACCGGCCCCCCGCCCGGCGGGTGTGGCCCTCGGGCTTCTCTGCGCTGCCATCTTCTCTGCGCCGGGCAAGGGGGGGCGAGGGGACGGGATCGGCCATTGTCTTTCAAACCGCGCCCCGCCCCCAAGCCAAAGGGTGTTTGTTTACCCCTTCTTTAAGGTGAATCGTCAAACGGCTTCCGGGAGGATGCGCAGTTGCGAAAAAAACCGGGAGCCGACCCGGCAGATGGACCTTATGGACCTTATGGACCTTATGGACCTTATGGACCGCAGCGGCACAGGTTTGCCGCGCCCCAGCGCGCTGCCCCGCCCTTATCCGATCCGATGCGCCAACACGAGGCTCGCGTCGTCGTAATACGAACTGCTCAACGCATTGGATTCAACACCCTTGAGCAACTTCGGAGAGGGCCCAAAATCATTGAGCATCGCGCTGAATGTCTCCGGGTCCTTTGCCACGCCGTCCGAAGCCACGGCAATCAAGTCGTTTACCTGCAATTCCGCCCGGGCGTATTTGATCTCAAACGGGGCGTGCGCGCCAAAACAGTCGATGAGCAGCCGCCCCCACAAGTCCGGGACTGAGAGCTGGCGGGTGACGTAACACCCGTTGTCCATGCGGGCGAGAAAAATGGGGGAGTCACCCACCCACATGCAGTGGGCGGAGGCGTGCTCCAGCACCACCACACTCAGCGTGCAGGCGCTGTCGAGCATGGCGGGGTTACCCTCGAATTCTTTGTAAAAATGGCCGTGCAAATGGCGCAGATACCGCCGTAAGAGGGGAGGCAACCGGCGGCTCCATTGTTTGGCGTTGCTGCGGCGCGGATGGTCGAAAAGGGGGTCGGAAGCCAGGTGCTCGGAGATGAGGTAGTTGGCGATGGCACCCCCTGCGGGACAACGGCTGACCCCGTCCGCAACGGCGATCAAGAGCACCTCCGAGTCGTCGAGCACAAAGCGGCGCTCCAGGACGCGGTCCTGATTCTCGGGGAGACAGCCTGAGCCTTTCCGCCCCATCATGCTCATTCGGAGGGTTGCGAACCGGGCCTGCGGAAGGGGCAGCGCCTGAGCGGGCACCACGGGGGCCGCCGGGCGTTTTTTAAAAGAAAAGCCGAACATTAAGCAGTTGCCTCCTGAAGGAGTTCCAATTCCTGCCAGCGCGCATAAAGCCGGGCGACTTCATGCCTGGCAGCGGCAAGTTGCGCCTCGAGTTGGGCCCATTGCTGGCCGCTCTCGGCGTAGAAGTTGGGTTGCGAGAAGAGGGTTTCCAGCCGGGAGACCTCCTCTTCCGCGGTTAGGATGAGGCTCTCGATGGCCTCCAACTCGCGCTCCTCCTTCCACTTGAGCTTCCGTGGTTTGCTCGTCGCGGCGGGCGCCGGCGCGGAGGAGACGGGCGGAGGCGGGGCTGAGGCGAGAGCTTCGGCGCGTTTCTCAAGGTAACGATCGTAGTTGCCCACGTGGTAGTCCACGCGGCCCCCTTCCTCGAAAGCCAGGATGGCCGTGCATACCCGGTTGAGGAAATAACGATCGTGGCTCACAACCATGACAGTGCCTTTGAACGCGAGGAGGGCCTCCTCTAGCAATCTCAATGTGCCCAAGTCCAAATCGTTGGTGGGCTCGTCGAGGATGAGAACGTTGCCGCCGCGCTTCAATATTTTGGCCAGCAACACCCGGCTGCGTTCGCCGCCGCTGAGCAGGTCGATGCGGGTGTTGATGCGGTCCTCGGTGAATAGAAAACGGCGCAAATAACTCCGCAGGGAGATGGTTTCCTCGCCCAACCGCACGGTCTCAAGGCCTTCCCCCACTTCCTCGTAAATGGTGCTCGCCCCGTCGAGCTGGAGCCGGTTCTGGTCCACGTAATTGATCTGGGTGCGGGGCCCGATCTCGATTTCGCCCGCCAAAGGCCGGAGCTCGCCTAGGATCATCCGCAGCAGGGTGGATTTGCCCATGCCGTTGCGCCCCACCACCCCGAGCCGGGTGCCCTCCGCGAGATCTAGGCTGAGATGCTCAAACAAGACCCGGCCCGCCACCGCACCCGCCACGTCTTTCAACTCCAGGATCCGGTTCCCGGCCTTCGGCGCCGGCGGGATGATCAGCTCCACGTCCAGCTCGGCCTCGGGCGCCTCTTCCGAGGCGAGCTCAAAATAACGCTCCACACGGTCCACCGACTTGGTTCGCCGGGCGCTTGGGCGCCTGCGCACCCATTCCAGCTCCCGCTTGAGGAACCGCTGGCGTTTGTGCTCCTGGAGCTCTTCCACCGCCTGGCGCTGCGCCTTTGCGATGAGGAAATCGCTGTAGTTGCCCTCGTAACTGAGAAACTGGCCCCGGGACAGCTCAACGATCCGGGTGGCGATCCGGTCGAGAAAATAGCGGTCGTGTGTGACAAAGAGGCAGGTGCCCTCGTATCGGGAGAGAAACTCCTCGAGCCACTCGATGGAGCCGGTGTCGAGGTGGTTGGTGGGCTCGTCGAGAATGAGCAGGTCGGGCCGCGAGAGCAGGGCGCGGCAGAGGGCCACCCGGCGTTTTTCGCCTCCGGACAGCGTGCCCACCCGGCGGTCCGGCTCGGGCGCATGGAGGTTCGTAAGCAGGCTCTTGATTCGGTGCTCCAGATTCCAGCCATCGAGATGGTGGATGCGCTCGAGGAGAAGGGCGCTGCGGGGGCTTTCAGCAGGCAAGCTCTCGTATTCGGCGATCAGGTCGAGGGCGCGCTGGGCCCCGGCCAGCACGTTAAAATGCACGGTGGCGTCCTCCTGCAGATCGAAGGCCTGCGCGAGATAACCCGTCACCAGGTCGCGGCGCCGACTCCACTGGCCGGAATCCGGGGCGAGCTCGCCGGCGGCGATCCGCAGGAAAGTGGATTTTCCGCAGCCGTTGCGGCCCACCAAGCCGATCCGTTCCCCCTCGTGAACGGTGAGGGTAGCCCCATCGAGCACGGTTTGGGCGCCGTAAGCGACCTTGAGTTCGCTTGCGCTGGCAATTGCGTTGGGATTCGGATCGGACATTCGGCGGCGGTTTTCCTGTGAAAGGCGGTGCAGTCCACTGAGACGCTCGGAATTCCTCCCGGGCTTTCTCCATCACGGGGAGAGAACAGTCTGAGAAAAAGGCGATTTACACGCTGCGTCAACTCTTGCGGCGTCCGCGCAGGGTGGGATGTGGGAAAAAATGGGGGGCGTGTGAAGTTTTGGGGGCGTGTGAAAGGAATTTTCGATGGGCACCCGCGCTTGAGACCGGCGGCTTTCGTATTTGAAGAGGGGGGGGGCGGGCGTTGGTGGGCAATGTGGGCAATCTACGAGGCGGGCGGCCTCGCGGTCCCCCAGGCTCGCCTGAGGGAGAAGTGGCGAGGTGTTTTCAAATGGCTTGGTCTTTTCATGTGATGCGGGTGGCGGGAACGGAGCTGCGGGTGCACGGCACGTTTCTGGTGCTGCTGGCTTGGGTGGGGCTGGCGCGTTGGCGAGAGGCAGGCTGGCTGGGTGCGCTTGAGGCGGTGGTGTTTGTGTGTCTGATTTTCGGCTGCGTCGTGCTGCACGAGTTCGGGCATGCGCTGGCGGCGCGCCGGTTCGGGATCGCCACGCCTCAGATCACACTTCTGCCCATTGGCGGTGTGGCTCTACTCGAACGGATCCCCGAGAAGCCGGTGCAGGAGGTGTGCGTGGCGCTGGCGGGCCCGGCCGTCAATGTGTTGATTGCGGCGTTGCTTATGGGCTGGATCAGCCTGACGGGGGGATTCCCGGGCGTGGACGCGGTGTCTCCGCCGACAGTTGATCTCCCGGTCCGTCTGCTGGGTGTCAACGTGTGGCTGGTGCTTTTTAATCTGATCCCTGCGTTTCCGATGGACGGGGGGCGGGTGCTGCGAGCGCTGCTGGCCTTGGGCACCACGCACAACCGCGCCACCCAGATTGCCGCCGGGATCGGTCAGTTCATCGCGGTGGTGTTCGGGGTGCTCGGGCTTCTCAGCAACCCGATGCTCATCCTCATCGCGCTTTTCATCTATTTCGGGGCGGCCAGCGAGGCCACTCTCGCCCAGGTCCGGGCCGTGTCCTCCGGACTCCGTGTGGATGCGGTGACGGTGACAGGGGCGCAGTCGCTGCGAATGGGCTCGACGCTCGATGACGCGGTGGAATTGCTGCTAAGGACCAGCCAGAAAGATTTCCCCGTGGTCGACGATTCGGGGGCGGTTCAAGGGCTCTTGAGCGCGGGCGACTTGATCTTGGCCCTGCGCAGGTCCCCTCCGCAAACCCCGGTCTGCGAGGTGATGCGGTTGGGGATTCCGTGTGTGCCTCAATCGATGCTCTTTGAGAGCGCGTTTCGTCTCTTACAGGAGTCCAACAGTCCCGCCCTGGCGGTTCTGGACGAGCAGAACCGATTTGTCGGGCTTTTCACCCCGGAAAACATCGGGGAGCTCTTGATGGTGGAGGACGCCCTGGCGAGCGGGTCAAACCCGAGCCATTTCCCACATCCCGCTTCGCCGCTCGGGAAGGGAACAGCTTGAGGGCGAAGCTGGAGAGGGCGAGCAGACAGGGAGTATCGAGGCGGTCGCCCCCGGCAGAAAATACGAGGCTCTTGGCAAGATCTGAGGAATGGAGGCTCGTGAGTGGGAGAAGCGCACCGATACAGAGAGCGGGTGCGGGAGCCTCCCACACGGCCTCCCCTCAAGACGAACCGGAAAACTTCCTAGCTAAACGTGAGATTCTTCACGTTCGAAGCGCCCGCCGCGTTGAGCACGTCGATGATCCGCTCGTGCTTTGCGTCCGGACTCGGACGAATGATCACCGGGTCCTTGTCGCCCAAAGTTTCAATCGCGTTCTTGAGCCAGTCCCGCAGCGCCGTCAAAGTCCGGTCGTTGGGCTGCCCGTAAGGCTGCTTGTTCATGGAAACCACACCATCGGAACCCACATCGATGACGATGGGGGTGACGGTGCTGCCCCCTGCACCCTTCCCTGCGGGAAGGTTGATGTTGAGCTCTTTCTCAACGACTTGGGATCCGGCGCTCGCCATGAAAAAGAGCATGAGCACAAATACCACGTCGACCATGGGCGCGATTTGGAATCCAATATCGCCGTCTTCTGAACCTACGGATCCAGCCATACGAGGGGGGGCCTTCTAGGAGTTTTACTGCGGGGGGGTTGATTCCGCTTTCGCCTGACCATCCTTGGTGACCACGGAGAAGGTCACATTGAGGACGCCGGCGGCGCCGGCCGCCTTCAGGATGGAACGCATGAACTCATATCGCACCTCACGGTCCGCCCGGATCAGCATCCGGAACTCGGGAGTGGCATTGAGTTTCGCCTGAAGCACCGGAATGAGTGCGTCTGAGTTGGCAAAGGTTTGCCCGTCCACGTCGATGGTTCCAGCGTTGCTTATGGTATTCCAAAGAATATTGACGACCATCTGACCGCCAACACTCCCCTTTTTGGAGACATCTTTGCCGTCCTTAGCCACGGGCAGTTTCACCTTGTCGTTGGTCTGCAAGACCTCGGTCGAACTGATCGACATAAAAAAGACGAGCAGGACCAACAAAATGTCGATCATGGGTGCGATCTGAAACTCGGGATCCTCCTCAGGAGGCAACCGCGTTTCCGACCGCTTCTTGGACGAGCCTTTGGCGTGATGAGCCATCGCGGGGGGGGAGTTTCTTAAAGTTGGAGGATTCGGGGATAAACAAGGGCGGGCCCCTCAACGGAGCCGAACCTCTTCCTTATGCTGCCCAGTCCAGAGTCGCTCCGCAGTGCGGGCAGGGGTTGACTCCCGGGCTCACTGCGCCATTGCAGACCGGGCAGTTCGTCCCCAAGGACATCGAGATTTTCCGGGCACCCGTGGCGATCCCGACTTGGTGTACGCCGGCGTTGAAATTTTCACCGATCTGAACCCCCTGGAGTTCGTCGTAAGGGATATCGATCAGCAGCGAGTTGACCACGTCGTCGGCGTGAACGATGCACATCTGGGAGAGGTTCCGGAAGATGTAGTAGGAAACAAACGCCGGAATCGCGATGAAGAGACCGCTCGCAGTTGCCAGGAGCACCTCACCGATTTTCCCTGAAAGCGCCCGGGGATCGCTGATGCCGCTGCCGGCCAGAACCGCGAACGCACCCATCATCCCGATGACGGTTCCGAGCAGCCCGATCATGGGCGAAACCACCCCGATCACCGAGAGGTAACTGTTGCGGGTGCGGAGGATCGTCGCCTCTCGCAGACCGTGCTCAGACACGCCGTCTTCGACCGCATCCTTCCCCCGGCCGATCCGAGAAAGCCCAGCCCTGAGCACATTGGAGAGATAGTTGTTGTTGGCGTTGCAGGTCTCCCACGCCTCCTGGTAGTTGCCGGCGGCGATGAGCTGGCGCAGGGAATGAATCAGGGGCAGAGGCGCCAGCTTATCTTTCCGCAACTGCATCGCGTTCTGAATGATCAAAGTCACCATCGTCACCGAGGTACCGATGATCGCGACCCAGATCGCCATGATCAGAGGACCACCCTCGCGAATGGTGTCGAAAACGCTCTGGGCCTCCTGACCCGCTTCGGCACCCTCCTCAGCAAAGCCCGCGTTCGGGGTGATCACCAGCGCGAGCGCGCAGACTAGAAGAGGCAGGAAGCGACGAAGTGCAGATTTGTTCATAGGGAGTGAGGGGATGCGGAATTGGAGGGTTTCGATGAAAAATCTTCTAAGGCACCGTCACCTTGCGACTTATCAGGGTGTTGGCTCGTTCTTGCGCCGCACTTACAGCGGAGCTGTCGTGATAGAAAACGGCTACGGTTCGCAAATAGTCGGCGAGAGCGCCAGATAAATCTCCCTCGTTTTCCTTGATTTCACCCAGCGCAAGGAATGCCTGCGAGTAGGCGAGTCCGTTCGCGACGGAAACCGCCTTTTCTTTCAGAGCAGCCTCAGCGATTG
Source organism: Chthoniobacter flavus (assembly GCA_945860355.1). Classification (GTDB taxonomy): domain Bacteria; phylum Verrucomicrobiota; class Verrucomicrobiia; order Chthoniobacterales; family Chthoniobacteraceae; genus CAIURC01. The sequence continues at coordinate 14,055 of CAMARB010000036.1, forward strand.
CCTCAAGGCGCGGCTTTACCGCTTCGTGTTTCTTATTGAAAACAGCCACTCGCGCCATCCCCACCTCCGCCTGGAGAGACCCGGACCCTGCGTAGGATTTCTGAAAGTCTTTGTAAGCGGCCTCGGCCTTGGGCATTTCACCCAGAGCGATGTAAAGCCCACCCAACATGGCCGTGGACTGCATCGCCCACTCGGTCGGAAGCCCCTTAAACTTCCCAACCAACGGAGCCAAGATTGAGAGAGCCTTGTCGTAATCCTTTTTGGCGAACGCTTTCTGGACCTGAGCCACGTCCGGAGGAACCGCCATCACCACCTCTTTGACCGTGGCCAGAGGCACCCCCATTGAACCCGCCTCCACCACAATATTGAGCGTCCCACCGGTGACACCTCGGACCTCTCGAACCTCCTGACGGCGGCCGTCGGTGTAAACCACGGCGTCCGCGCGGAGAGTCTCCACGGGCAGGAAAAAAGCCGCGCATGCCGTCAGAAAAAGGTGTTGTAGGGGAGGGAAACAGGCACGTAGGTTCATGCGCTTTTCAAAGGGGGGTCGAGTTTCGGTGGGGTCGTGGACCCTACGCAGAGACCCCAGTTGAAATCAACCCCGAATCCCTTTTCTTCAGCCCTCATGGTAAACCTCATGCGCAAATACCAGCAGTCGCTGCTGCTGGTCGTCACGGTGATCGTCATCATCTCTTTTGTGTGGCTTTACAACGGGCAGCGTGACGTGGGTGGGGCGAAAGCGGACCGGGTCGGTGTGATCTACGGGCGGCCGGTCACCATCGCCCAGTTCTCACGCGAAGCGCGGAAGTTTGAGATCTGCCGCGCGCTGGGTCTGGGCGAGCTCTGGATGACCCTCATCGGCGCCGACGCACGCGACGAAAACCAGGCGGTCGAGAACTATGTCTGGAACAGCTTCGTGCTGCGCCATGAAGCCGCCGCCATGGGGGTTGAGCCGAGCGACGAGGAGGTGATCGAGGCGATCCAACAGATTCCCCTTTTCCAGAACAACGGGGTCTACAACTCGGATAAATACCGGGACTTTATCCAGCGCCTCGCGTCCCGGGGATTCACCGACCAGCAGATCGAGGAACTCGTGCGCGACGATCTGCGCGCCAAAAAACTCAAGCGCCTCGTGGGCTCAACCATGGGGGCCGCCCCCAGCGAAGTGCGCAACCTCTTCGAGAAGCGCAACCAAAAGATCGAGGCGTCGGTGATCCGGTTCAAACGCGCGGATCTCGAAGCCACAGCGGAGCCCTCCGACGAGGACCTCAAAAAGCTGTACGAGGAGCGCAAGGAGAACCTCAAGTCGGATGAAAAACGCCGGGTCAAATTCGCGGCATTCCTCCTCGAAAAAACCGAGAAACCCCTCGAACCCAAGGCACGGGTGGATGCTCTCTCCAAGCTGGGGGACCAAGCTCAGGAATTCGCCCTCGCTCTGACCGAAAAAGACGCGAAGTTCGAGGACGCGGCCAAAAAATTGGGGGTCACGCCGAAAGAAACGCCGGAGTTCACTGCGCTCACCCCTCCGGACGAGCTGGGCAACTCCCGGGAAGCCGCCGCTGCGACTTTTGAAAAGCTCAGTATCGATCAGCCCAACAGCGACGTGATCAGCACCCCCAACGGTTACTACGTCCTGCAGCTTTCTGGCCTGGCGGAATCCAAGCCCCTCACATTCGAGGAGGCCAAGGCCACCCTCGCGAGCCAGCTCAAGGACGATCGCACCAAGGAAGCGCTCAGCCTTAAAACCTCGGAGGTCCGGACCAAACTCCAGACGGCCCTCAAATCCGGCAAAAGTTTCGAGGACGCCGCCAAAGAGGCCGGGGTGCAGCCGGAGAAAATCCCGGCATTCTCGCCGATGGAGCCGCCCAAACCGGAGGTGGCCGACGGGCGCCTGGTGCTGGGCCAGACATTTGAAATGAACGAGGGCCAGCTGAGCGGCTCGGTTGACACAGCCACCGGCACCCTGCTCATCCACCTCGACAAACGACTGCCCGTGGACGAGCAGAAGTTCGAGACCGAAAAGAAGATGCTCGCCGAGAACATCGGCCGCGGCAAACGCGACGCCGCGTTTGAACTCTGGCTCAAAGACCGGTGCTCGGCCGCCAAGCGCGAGGGCGCCCGCAGCTAGGCCGGCGGCGACTCGATTGACTCCAGTCGCGCCTCATTCCCTCTGCGCCCGTTATGGAGCCCTCGCCCGAAGTCGAAGCGCTCTTTGATGACGCCCATGGGGACCTCGCGTTGGGGGAGCTCGAGGAGGCCGCCGCCAAATACCGGCGTTGCACGGAGCTCAACCCGGAGTTCTTCGATGCCTGGCACGCCCTGGGGATGGCCATGATGAAACTCGGCCGGTATCCGGAAGCCATCGAGGCCGGACTCAAAACCGTGGAATTGCGCCCCAACGACCAGCTCGCCTGGTCGAGCCTGTCGCTTTTTTATGTGCGCAATCACCAGATTCCGGAGGCGGAATCGGCGGGCACAAAAGCCAAGATCCTGAGCTGGGGCGGCAAGATCAAAAAAGCCGAGGCGCCGCCCTCCAACGGCTAAGGTACGGCTTCGGGAATCCGATGCGGATCTGGCACGGAGCCAAACGAGCGCCGTTCCCTCAAGTTCATTGCCTAAACCGATCGCTTCAACCAATTTGCCTTTTCCCATGGCCGAGACCTTTTTCATCACCACGGCAATCGACTACACCAACGGCGCGCCGCACATCGGGCACGCCTACGAAAAGGTGCTGGCCGACGTCCTTGCCCGCTACCACCGCCTCAAAGGGGAGCCCGTGTTCTTCCTCACCGGGGTCGATCAACACGGCCAGAAGGTGCAGCAATCGGCGGAGAAACAGGGGGTCGCACCCCAGGAATTCGTGGACGGGCTGACGGCCAAATTTCTGGCGCTCTGGGACAAACTCGACGTGCGCTACGAACGCTGGGCCGCCACCACCGCCCCGGTTCACAAGGACTGCGTCCGGCGGATCCTGCAACGGCTCATGGACGAGGGCCAGCTCTACAAGGCCAAACGCGCGGGATACTACAGCGTGCGCCAGGAACAGTTCCTCACCGACAAGGAACGCGGCGAAGACGGTCAGTTCGGCCCCGAATGGGGGGAAGTCGTGTTCCTTGAGGAGGAAAACTATCTCTTCCGCCTGGCCGAACATCGCGACTGGCTGCTGAACCTGCTCGATCGCCGACCGGAGCTGGTGACTCCCGATTTCCGGCGCGCCGAGCTCCGCAACGCGGTGGAAAAGCTCTCCGGCGACCTGACCATCTCGCGACCCAAGTCACGCCTGGCTTGGGGCATCGAGTTTCCGTTCGACCCGGAGTTTGTGACCTACGTGTGGTTTGACGCGCTGGTTAATTACATCAGCTTTGCGCCCGGCTACGATCCGGCCCCGGGGGCCGACCTCAGCGAGTTCCACCGCTGGTGGCCAGCCACCCATCTCATCGGCAAAGACATCCTCATCCCGGCGCACGGCGTTTATTGGCCCATCATGCTCAAGGCCCTCGGGTTCCGCGACGAGGAGATCCCGCCTCTGGTGGTCCACGGGTGGTGGAACATCGCCGGCGCGAAGATGAGCAAAAGCCTGGGGAACATCGTCGACCCCGACCAGCTCGCCACCCGATACGGCGCCGAGGCCCTGCGTTATTATCTCATGAGCGACATCGCCACGGGCCGCGACGCCGACTTCAGCGAGGAGCGCCTCGTCCAGCGGTTCAACGCCGACCTCGCCAACAGCCTCGGCAACCTGCTCAACCGCTCCCTCAACATGGCGCTCAAATACCGCAACGGCGTCCTGCGTCAACCGGTCCAACCCGAGCTCCTCGCGCTGACGGCGCAGGCGGTGGATTTCCCCGGGATCATCGCTCAATACCAGAGCAAGTTTGGGGAGTTCAACGTCCATGCCGCCCTTGAAACCGCGCTGAGCATCGCGGTGCTCTGCAACCAGTTCATCGACACCCACAAACCCTGGAGCGTCGCCAAACAACCCGAGCTGGCCGACCGCCTCGACGCCATCCTCTATCATCTCGCCGACTCCCTGCGCATCCTCGCGATCCTCCTCTCCCCCGTGCTCCCCAAGGCCGCCCGGGGAATGTACGAGCAGCTGGGCTTAACCGACCCGTTCCGCATGGAAGACGCACGCTGGGGACTCCTGCCCGACGGGCACACCGTTCAAACGCCCGTGCCGCTGTTTCCGAGGATCGAAAAGGCCGACCCGCAGACCGACGCCGCGCATTGAATGCGAATTGCGTGGGATGAGTTGGGCCTTCGGCCCGCGGACCTAGTCCCGGGGATTCCGGGGTCTGTCCCCAGGAGCGGGCCTAAAAACTCCGCGTCTCGTTTCGGCTAACACCCGGTCAGATCCGCAGAATTTCCTTCATGCCGCCGGAACTCCTGCAACCCGCGCTTCTGACCTTCGGACTGCTCGTCCTGGGCTGCCTGGTGTGGGCCATTTTCTGGCGCGCCACGGCGTTTCCCTACGAGGCCGCAAACCCCCTGCTCTCCGCCGCCGAACGCGCCTTCTACACGACGCTGCGCAAGGCCGTCGGCGCCGATTACGCGCTCTTCATCAAGGTGCGCCTGGCGGACATTATCCAGGTCGAAAGCGGGCTCACCGGCAAACGGCGTTCCTCCGCGTTTAACCGGATCAAAGCCAAACACGTCGACTTCGTGGCCTGCGATCCGGAGACCTTCCGGGTCGTGTGCGCCATCGAACTCGACGACCGCTCCCATCGCCAGCAGGCCCGTCAGGACCGGGACGATTTTGTGGATGCCGCCCTGGCAGCCGCCGACGTGCCCATTCTGCATGTGCCCACGCAGAAGTCTTACTCCCCCGACAAACTCCGCCAGCAGGTGCTCCAAGCCGTCCGCGGAAACAGTGTCCCGGCTCGCAAAATAACCCCCTAAGCAAGCCCCGGTGCAACCGGGCCTCCGGGACCGGCGCCCGCGTTTCAGAAATAGGCTCGGTATTGTTCGGACTCGTGCTCGAGTCGATTCCGCAACGCCTCGGCGGGATCCGGCAGTTCCCCGGCTGAAGCCGCCACCGTGCAAAGCCGGGCCATGGCTTCCGCATCCGCCAGGGCGACAAATTCGCTGTCGATTTTTTCCTCCGGCCCGCAGTTGTGATAGTTCCCCAGCGCCACACAGAGGGCGGCCGTGCGGTAACCGTAAAGCTGGTAGGCCGTCGCCTCGCAGGTCCCCCCGCTCATCAAACAGCGCTGGAAAGGGATCTGCCCCTCGCGCGCCCAGTGACTCAGCCAGGAAGTGGCGGCGGAATCAAAAATCGAGGTCCGATCCCCCACCCGGACAATCACCCCGTCGCCCATCCGGCAGGCGCCGCCGCGCTCGGAACTCGTTTCAAGGGAAACAATCACCACCGACTCCGGGAGCACCCGGGCTTTGGCAAGTGCAATGGCCCCCACAAACCCCACCTCCTCGGCCCGCGTGAACAACCCATACACCGCAGCCGTCGCTTCCACGCGCTCCAACTCGTGAAACATCGACACGACCGCCGCGCAGCCAATCAAGTCGTCGCAGGCCCGCGAAAAAATCCGGCCCTCCCGCAGCTCGAAAGCCGGCAGGTCCCACATCGCAAACGCCCCAAAGTTCCGGGTCGCAGGGTTTGCCGCCCGGTAAACCTCCGGCACCCCGCCCAGAAAACGGTCTCCCACGTAGCCGGGGTGGTCCATGTGCGCCGCAAAAGCCAGCTTGGGAGTCACGCCCCCGCGCTGGTAGAGGGCGATCAAATTGCCGAAGGCATCGGTCTGGACCGTCACATGCGGGCAGGATTCCAGCAGCCGGAGAATCTCGCGTCTGACCGCGCCTTCGTGGAAAGGCGCCGTGGGCTGGGCGAGAATCGCCTGGGCAATATCAACAAAGGAGCGCGACATGCCCGAAGGCATCGCCGAGCCCGCGCCCGAGCGTCAAGCCCCGGGCCGGGTTCCGTCTCGGGTTCCCTCCAAAAAATCCTGAGCTGAGCGGATTCCCCCGCAAATCTTGGTCGAAAAAAGCGGCGGATCGGGCATCCTGCGTTCCGCGCTGATTCCGATGTCCCACTCGTTCCCACCCCACACCGGTCCATTCCTCCAGCCCGCGCGCCGGAAAACTCCGCTCACAGCGTGGGTCCTGGGATTTCTGGCATCGGCCATGTGCCTGCTGGCGGAAAATCAGGAAACGCACTCGGGCTTTGATCGGCAGATGCAAAGGGGCGAGAAGGCTTCGGCCCAAGGTGAAACTTTGGCCGCGCGCGAAGCTTTGACCAAGGCGGCTCGGTTGGAGGGCACTTCAGCCGAGGAAAAAAGCCGGGCCCTTATCCGTGTCGCCGAGACGCACGCAGCGAAGAGCGATGATTTCACGGCCGCAAAATTCGCGGAGGACGCGCTCCAGATCACCGGCGCACCGATTGAGACCCGCATCGAAGCCTGGCTGCTGGTGGCGACCGCCTACTCGCAGTACGGCAATGCAACCGGATGGAAGAAGGTCCGCGCCGCCTGCCAGAACCTTTTGACGCTCCCGGATCTGGACGAAGCCACGCGCCTTCGCGCCCTGCGCTTGAGCTTGCCGGCTTGGATTGCACTGCGCGCATACCCCCAGGCCGCTTTCACCCAGCACGCGCTGGCGGCAAGTCCGGCTCTCCCGGCGCTCCAAAGGGAAACCCACAGGCTCGGCCTGGCGCGCACACTCATCACGCAGGGGGCTTTTGAAGCCGCCCGCGAAATCTTGGGGCACTCGGCGATCGGTGTGGCCCGTCGATTTGCAACCGACGAATCACCCCTCGCATCCGAGGATCTCCGCGCGGAACACCAGCTCCTGTGGGCGTTGACTTTTTACGGGCAGAACGCCGATCTCCGGGCCCGACTGGAGCTCTCCGAGGTGCTGCGGATGCCTGGACAAACCCCCACTTCAAAACCCGTCCGCGAAGCGCTCCTGCGATTGCACCTCCACCAATGGCTCCCGCAAAAGGAGCCCATCATCAAGGTCCTCTTTGTCGGGTCCAGCCACACTCTAAAGGGCGACGTGCCCGTTTTGGTGGAGCAGATTGCGGCCTCCGCCCCCGTTGGCTGCGCCCGAATCCTCTCGGGTGAACAGGCCCGGATGGGCACCGGCATGCGCGCCCACTGGAATGAGGGCGAAGCGCCGGACACCGCGCGAGGCAAAATCACAGCGGAACCATGGGACGCCGTGGTGGTCGAATCCTTCTACGGGATGACCCGTGACGACCTGGCCCAGTACGGCGGTTGGTACGCCGAGGTCGTCAGAAAACGGGGTGCGCGCCTAGTGATCTACGAGACACCCACGGCCAAATCGATTCCCTACCCGGATGCCTACGAGGCATTCCACCAATCCAACCTTTGGCTGGGCAAAAAACTGCACGCCCCCGTCGCCCCGAGTGTGAAGGCGTGGATGGGCGTCTTCGGGCAGAATCCCTCTGAGGAAAACCTCGGGGAACTTTACTCCGACTGGATCCATGCCAACGACCGGGGCGCCTATCTGACGGCCTGCTGCATTTACTCCGCGATCACCGGCCAATCCCCTCTGGGGCTTTGGGCGCCCGAAGGACTTTTCTCACCCGAAGAACGGCAGGTCTACCAGAGCGTCGCGTGGCGGGCTTGCCAGGAAACCCAGGCACAACTCGAACCGTAGCCCGGCCCCCGGGAAAAAACCGCCCCCCCTTCAGGAGCGCACGTTCAGGCAGCCCCCGGGCGCAGGCCGGTGGCGCACCACCCATGACCCTAGGGAACAAAGAGGGGGCACCAGCTCAGGAATTTTTCGCGGTCTTGAGCGCCCCCCGGTTCATCGTCCCTCGAGGAGATCGGTGCTCAGTCCGGCTCAGTCCACCACGACGTACACCGTGGCACCCTCGTAGATGACGGGGCGGTAATAGATTCCGCCCACGAAAAAGCAGTTGTAGCCACCGTAATACATCCGGCTGTAACCGACGGGAATGGTGCGGATATACGCCCCGGGCAGAGGGGCCACGACACGCACGGGGGCAATGGGACGCCGTCCCACCACCGTGGCGTTTGGGCCCGTCGCGACAAAACCACGCCGGGTCGCCACGACTGCGCGATCAGGACCGACCACGGCGCCGCCGCGGTAGCCGCCCACGCCGTAAACAGGACGGGCTTGGACCAGCGGCGCGGCCAACAGCAGAAACAATCCGGCGAGAACAATCCGAGGAGAATAAAGAGGATTCATAAGAAAAGTCGGATCAGGGTTTCTGGGGTTTGCTGGCGGCGGAAGCCATTTGTTGGGTAGTCCACATCTCGACTTTTTCCGAGCCCTTCGGCGGAGTGAACGTGAAGGCGGTCACGGGCGCGGCCGTGTTCCAGCCAACAAAACGGATCCGCACCTGGGGCTTGCCGGGCGAATTCTTGAATGTGGCCACCAGCTTGCGAGGGAGTTGATCCTCCACCGCAACCCAGAGTTCCGCGTCCGCAGTTTTGCCGCCCAAAGCCAGGCGGTGACATTCCACCCCGCCCAAGCCCAAAAACCCCGCCCCGAATTTCGCGCGGCCCAGATAACTCACCGAGTGCGCCTCGCGCCGGAAGTGAGCGTAAGGATCGCTCACGGCAAATTCAGCCAGCGGCGGAACAAACCCGTATTTCTCATCCAGACGATCCACCAGCCCATCGATCGTGGTGCGCATCGGCACACGGGCGTAGTGGTTGGTCTTTTCATCCCAAACCGTCAGGGAACGCCCGTCGGCAAGCACATGGCGCACCCCGTCTTTGCTCTCGGAACGCGCGGCGATTTTGTTCGGCCGCAGCACAGAGACTTGGACACGCGCCTTGCCGGGCAAGTTGCGTCCTCCCAAAAGGGCGGAGTCGATCTCGCGGTCGGCCGTGAAACTCAGGCTCTTGGACGCGGCGAGTTTGGCTGATGTCTGCCTGAGGATCTGATCGCCATCGGGCTCGGCGGCAAACGCGGGCAAAACCGACGCCGCAACAAGGGCGAGCGCGTTGAGGGGCAGTGAGAGCGGTGTTTTCATGGAGATACGTAAGAAACCGTCGGGAACATTTCTGGGTAAAATCAGCGCAGGAACACAGGCGGCAAGCCGGACAACCCCGGAAAACTCCGAGGCGCATCAGCCTCGGCGTCCATGGGATACCGCCCCCGCCTCTCCTACTATTCGCGCGAAACCGCGCCCCGGTCGTTGATGGTGAGAAATGGGTGCCCGCGCAACTCCAAACTGCCTCGGGGCCTTCCCCTCATCCCGCCCGGGTGGGGGAAATCTCGACACCGGATCGGGCCCGACAGATTTGGACGGCTCACCGAGCTTCCCGGAATCGCGGTGGCGCGCCGCCGTCCCGCTCGTTAAGGTGCCGGGCGTGATGCCGGTTTCTTCAGCCCCCTCTCCCCGCGCCCAGTGTCGATGGATTCCATGAACCGTTGGAAAGAATTCCGGTATTGGATGGAGGAACTCGGCTGCCTGTTTCTGGCATGGGGGGTGCCGAAACTTTCCCGCCGGGCCTGTGTGCGACTGGCCAACGGGCTGGGCCACTTGGCCAGTCAAATCGATCGCCGGGGCCGGACGGTGGCGCTCGACAACCTGGCCTGCGCGTTTGGCGACCGCTTCACGCCGCGGCAGAGACTCGAGATCACCCGCGCCTCCTACCAGAATTTCGTGCGCACCATGCTCGACCTGTTCTGGGCGCAACGTCTCACCGCCGACAATTTCCAGCAATGGATCGAGGTGGAGGGCTTCGAGGCGTTCCGGGATCATCTGCGCGGTTCGCAGCGGGGCAGCATCACCATGTGCGTGCACCAGGGCAACTGGGAGTGGGCCAGCCTCGCATTCGGGTTCCTCGGGCTCTCCGGCATGATCGTCGCCGAGACGTTCAAAAACCCCCGGCTGACTGCGCTTTTCGCCCGGCTCCGGGAGATCTCCGGACAGAAGCTCATCCCGCAGGAAAACTCCGTGCTGCGCCTGCTCAAAGCGGTCAAACGCGGGGGCTACACGGGAATGCTCATCGATTTGAACCTGCCGCCGAGCCAGGCGGCGACGGCGATCGATGCGTTCGGGATGAAAATGTGCGTGCCCCTGCTGCACACCGTGCTGGCGCAACGGGGCAACGCGTTGCTGGCGATCTTCTTCACGGAACCACAGCCCGACGGCCGTTGCCGGGTGATTGCGCGGCCGATGGTGGAGATCAGCGCCGAGATGAGCCCCGCCCAGATCGCCCAGCGTTGCTGGGACGCATTCGAGCCCCAGATCCGTGCCCGGCCGGAGCTTTACCTCTGGGCTTACAAACATTTCCGCTACAAACCCCGGGAGACTTCCGCGCGGTATCCGGCGTACGCGAACACCTCAGGGAAATTCGAGCAACTGCTGGGAAGTGTTCACGCGGTCGCCACCACCCCGGTGGCCGGGCGGGCGGACGCATCCGAGGCGGCCCCGTAAAATTCTCCCGCGCAAGGGACAGGCAAACTCTCGTGCACCCAGCAACGCGCACCAAACGCATTACTCGCCGAACGCCGACGGCATTAAGCACTTTAGCCCGGCCGATTCCCTACGCCTACGGCGTTCCCGTCCTCCAGCCCAGGGTTGCGGTCGCAAGACCGCCACCCTGGGACAGCGTCCCGCGATACGATTCAACCCCTGAGGGGTTGCGCCCCAAACGCGGTGGGCTTCGGAGGGACAGACAAAACTGCCGGACCAATCCTCCGGCGCTCTAGGGAACGGCAACTCGCGGGTTTCCCCGGTGGACTGGGTTCCCGGGAAAACGGTCTCTGGATTCTCCCGCCCCGGCCGACCGGGTGGCAGGGCGGGATCATTGACAAATCCAGCCGGATGGAATCCCTTTGCGCCTCTCATGAAACCCTTCGCTCTTTTTGCAGCCAGCCTGGCCCTCTCCGCCGCGTTCCTCACGGGATGCGCCACCACCTCGCGCGGCAGCCGCGAGTATAAAGTGAACGCTTTTAAGCCGAGAAACCCCGCTGCGGTGGAAGTGAAAGTCTCCACCTCCACCCAGCACGTGTATGTGATGGAAGGCAACCGCGTCCTCATGGCCGTCCAAGGCTGCGTGGGAGCTCAGAATTCCACCCCCAAAGGCCACTTCACCATCAACAACAAGATCAAGCAGAAGCGCCGGGTCAGCCAGCCCGACGCCGGTTACCCGATGGCCTACTGGTGCGAGTTCCA
>CAMARB010000037.1 GCA_945860355.1 Chthoniobacter flavus
CTGGTGGAAATAAAGCTGCACGACCTCGTCTCCAGCCCGGTCCCCCGAGTTCTGCACCTTGCATTGGACGGTCACCGTCCCGGTCGCCGGGATCTTCTCCGGGCTCACCGTGAGCCCGCTGTAGGTGAACCGGGTGTAACTCAGGCCGAACCCGAAGGGATACAACGCGCCCTCGGCCATGCTGTTGCCGAACCCGTTCGGATCGAATTTTTTGGACTGCGTGGCGTGGCTGCCGGGTTTGTAAGGGAAGTTCAAGGGCAGTTGGCCAACCGTTTTCGGGAAAGTCACCGGCAGCCGGCCACCCGGGTTCGTCTCTCCAAAAAGCGCCTCGGCGATCGCCGTGCCGCCCGATTCCCCAGGGTTCCACGCCTGCAGAATCGCGGGCACCGAGCGTTGGATGGCGTTGATGGAAACGGGCTTTCCAGTGAGCAAAACCGCCACCACGGGTTTGCCCGTCTTCAAAAGGGCGCGCACCAGGTCGTCCTGGTACCCCGGCAAATCCAGGCTCGTCCGGCTCTTGGACTCGCCAATGGTGTCGTTCGAATCCCCCAAACAGACCACCACGGCGTCCGATTCCCGCGCCTTCTCGACCGCCTCGAGAATTTCCGCGAGCTCCGGGCCCGAGGGCGGCTCGGGAAACAGTTCCGAGGACGGCCAGCGTTTGTCGGTGATCTGACAGCCCTGCGCGAAAACCACCTCCGTGCCGACGCCCTTCAAAAACGCCTGGAGCCCCTCCAGGGGCGAAACGACCTCGCCGCCGTTGGACCCGTAGCGATCCAGCGAGGTCTCCTTCATCGTGGCGGTCGGGCCGCACACCAGGAGGCGCTTGAGATCCCTGCGCAGCGGCAGGGCGCCGCCCTCGTTCTTCAGGAGAACCAGGCACTGCCGGGCCGCCTCCAACGCGAGGGCTTTGGCCTCCGGGGTGGCAATCTGTTGCGCAGCCGCCTCGGGATCGCCGTAGGGGGCGTCAAAGAGCCCCTCAATCATCTTCACCCGCAACACGTCCCGGACCCGTTCATTCACCACCTCCATCGACAGACGGCCGGCGCCGATCTCGCTTCGGACGGGCAGGATGAAGGTTTCCGGGGGTTTGAAATGGGTGCGCACATTGCCGCCTTCGCGGATGAACATGGCGGCGGCGTCCTCGGGCGAGGTCGCCACGTGATGTTTGGTGTAAAGAAACTCCACGGCTTCGCTGTCGGACACCACGTAACCCTTGAAACCCCACTGCTTCCGGAGCCGGTCGACGAGGAACTCCGAGCTGCCGGAAATCGGCACGCCGTCGTAGTCGTTGTAGGAGCTCATCACCCCGAGCAGCCCGGCCTTGACCAGGCGCTCCCAAGGGCGCAGATGCAGCAGCTCCATTTCCCGCGGCGCCACGTGCGGGTCGGTGCGCGCGTTGCCGTCGCGTCCGCCTTTGGGCTCGCTGTAAACCGCGAAATGTTTGGCGGTGGAAACCAATCCCTGGGCGCGAATCGCCCGGCTCATGCGCAGCCCGAGGATGCCGACATGGTAGGGGTCCTCGCCGTAGCATTCCACCACCCGGCCCCAGCGCGGGTCCCGGGCCAGATCCAGCAGCGGCGCGTAAACGTTGCGGTATCCAATCGCCTTGGACTCGCGCCCCACCACCTCCCCCACGCGGGTGAGCAGCTCGGGATTCCACGTGGCGCCCAGGGCGATGTTGGCCGGGAAATTGACCGCCTTGCGGTAGGCCGCCCCGCGCACGCCTTCGTTGGTGAACTCCACGGGGATCCCGAGCCGGGTCTCCTCGATAAACCAGCGCTGCACCTCGTTGAGCGCGCGGACCGTCGCCCCGGGGCTCGCAATGTGCGGGTTGTCCGCGTCGCCGGACCGCCCCACCCCGTTGTGCATCTCGTCGATGTTGGCGATCCCGTCCTTCCAGATCGCGTCCTTCCACTGCGGCGTCGGCAACGGATCTTTGAGCACGCGCCGGTATCCGTAGAGGGTGGCGAGCTGGCAGGTTTTTTCCTCCACGGACATTTGCCCGAGAAGATCCGAGATGCGCTCCTCCAGAGGCGCCTTGGGATCCTCGAACCGGTCCTTCACGCCGTTCTTGTTAAAATCGATCCAACCCTCGTGGTAGATGGGCTTCTGAACGGCCACACCGAGGCTTTGCGGAGCGGGTTGCGCAGCAGAAAGCGAAAGCGGCACCGAGAGCAGAGCCGTCATCAAAAGTCCCGAGGCGCGATGGAAAGTGTTCATGGGGAAACAAGGGTTCTTCAGAGCCGGAGTTTCCTAGCCGGTTTCCCACGCGGGGTGGAATCAAAACCCGCTCCCTCAGGCCATCCCAGCGGGCGCAAAAAAACGGCGACCACCGAGAATGGCGTTCCTCAAAGTAGCACAGGCTTCCAGCCTGTGATCTGTGACAGTCACAGCCAGGATGGCTGTGCCACTTTGGGCTCCACCGGCGGCGCGCGTCTCTCCAAAGCCTCCATACTCGGAGATTTCAAGAGGAGGCTATCGTCCAAAATGATCCTAAAGTGAGCGCCATTCGGGACTGCCACAGGTCACAGGCTGCCTGTGCCACCTTCCGCCCCTAGAGCGCGATGGGTTCCCCGGGAGGGGGCAGGAGAATCTCGGTCTCCGGCAAATCCCCCTGGAGCACCTCTTTGAACCATCCCATCGCGGAGGAATCCCCATGCACGAGCAGGATCTTTTTCGGGCGCACCTTGTTGGCGTATGCCCGGAGACTCTCCCGGGAGGCGTGCCCGCTGAAGTTGAACTTCTCCACGCGGCATCGGAGTTCCTGCGGAGCGAACTCCGGGCTCACCTGCACCACGTCGCCGGCCTGCGCGCTCCGGATCTTGCCCGCAGGCGAATCCGGATCGGCGTAACCGACAAAAATCAGCGCATGGGAGGGATCGCTGAGCACCTGTTTGGCGGCGGAGTTGGAGAGCGTTTTCTCGGTCATCATCCCGCTTGAAAGCGCGTAGATCCGGCCGGGGCGAATTGTGAGCGCCTGGGCATCCTGCCCGCCGACGACAAAAGGAGCGACATCGTCGAGCAAACGCAGGCCGGGCAACTGCCGGGGGGTGTGCAGGGCAAGCCGGTCGTGGATTTCACTGAGCTTGGCGCCCAGCCCGCCGATGTAGATCGGACAATCGCGGTCCAGAAGACCGCGGTACCGGAACTGATAGAACATCGCCAGCATCTCCTGGGTCTTGCCGAGCGCGAACAGCGGCAACAAAACACCGCCGCCCTTGGCAAACACCTCTTGGAACGCCTCCGCCAACCGCAGTTCCTCGGCGGCGCGGGTAAAGCCCTCCGGCGTGGCGCGGTCGCCCCGGGTGGTCTCCATGATCAGCACGTCGAGGGGTTCCTCCGGGAAATCCGCGCCTTTCATCACGGTCTGATCCTCAAAATTCACGTCGCCCGTGTAAAAAATGGTTTTCCCGTGAGCCCTCAAAAGGGTCCCCGCCGAGCCCAGGATGTGGCCCGCGTCGAAAAACTCGAGGGAGACCTCCGCCTCTTCACCGGGGGCAAGCCGGTCCCCGGAAATGTCGAACCGTTGCCGAACGGGCGCCACAGTCCAGCGGCGCGTGGCGACATCCACCTCACGATGGGTAAACAGCGGGTAACCCGCGACGCCCTGGTCCCGCCGTTTGAGCATCACGTTGACCGAATTGTGGAGCATGACCTCGCTGAGGGCCTTGGTGGCCTCGGTCATGAACACCGGGCTGTGCGGATGCCGCCGCTGCAAAAGAGGCAGCGCCCCCACATGATCCTGGTGGGCGTGGGAGAGCACGACGGCGTTGACGCTGCCGTCCTCCATGAGCCCGTAGTTCGGCTGCGCCTGAGGGCCTTCCTCCCGCGGATGCAACCCCGCATCGAGAACGATTTTTTTGTCGCCCACCTGGAGGCAATAGGAGTTTGCGCCGATTTCGAGGGCCCTCGCCAGGTTGGTAAAAGTAATCGGTCGCATGGATCTTTTGCACGATGGTCAGGCGGATGGGGGTTGGCAACGGCATATTCCCGGGTACCCCGGGACGCGTTTTCCCACGCGCGCCGGGGCGGCGAGCGGCGATTCGCCCGGGCGGCGTTGCGCCTTGGCCGCTCCACGCATTGACTTCGCTCGGGGCGCTCCTATCCTCCGCGCGGTGAAGAAAACCGCGAACGTCGAATCCGCCGCCGATAAAACCCAGGCTCTCAAAGTCACGTTCGAGCTCATTCAGTCACAACTCCTGTCCGTGGACCAACGGATCCGAGACCAGGCGCGCGCTTTCGATCCGGCGGTGGAGGCCTATGTGGCCTATGCGATTGAGAGCAACGGCAAACGGCTGCGTCCGGCGCTCGCGCTTCTGGCCGGAGGCGCCACGGGCCCTATCCTGGACGGGCACGCCGACCTTGCGGTGGTCGTGGAACTCATCCACGCCGCCACGCTCGTCCATGACGACATTCTCGACGGGGCGGACAAACGCCGGGGCCAGCCCACGGCCAACGCCAAATGGGGCAACGCGATCTCGGTGCTGCTGGGCGACTGCCTCTTCGCGCACGCCCTCAAACTCTCCAGCGCGTTCTCCAACGGCGAGATCGGGCGGCGCATCGCGCAAGCCGCCAGCGAGGTGTGCTCGGGCGAAATCATCCAGACCCAGCGCCGGTTCGACCTCAACCTGAGCGTGCCCGACTATTATAAGATCATCGAGATGAAGACCGGGGCGCTGTTTGCAGCCGCCACGGAACTCAGCGCGGTGCTCAACGAGGCCCCCGCGGCCGCGGTGGAGGCCCTCAAAATTTTCGGGCTCCGGCTCGGCACGGCCTATCAGATCTACGACGACTGCCTGGACCTGGCCGGAGACGAAGCCGAGGCCGGCAAATCCCTCGGAAGCGACCTGCGCAAAGGCAAGCTCACCCTGCCGATCTTGCATCTTCTCCAGCACAGCGCGCCGGCCGAGCGCCAAAGCCTCAGCCAGATCATTCTCAGCGGCAGCGACGAAGACCTTCAAACCCTCCTGGAACGCGCCCTCAAAGCCGGCGCGATCGAGGCGGCAGTCGCCACGGGACGCGGGATGCTTCAGGAAGCCGCAAGCCAGCTTACAGCCCTCCAGCCCTCCCCCTACCGCGAAGCCCTCAACGGCTTGGTCACCACGCTGGACGGAATGATCGCTCAGTTTGGGAGCCAGTCGGCTTAAATCCCGACCTCGGGGTGAAGAGCCACCTGCCACCTGGGCCCCCTGCCCCCGGCACATTTCTCTCCTACAGGAGGAGGGGGCATCCCCGAGAGGCCCCTCCGCACCCGCCTGTCTGCCCTTGGGATGCGTAGGTGTTTGGGTGCAACCGGCATGGCAAGCCGGGGCTCCAGGCCATGTCTTCCATCCAAGAACTTCCCTCGCAGGAGCGCCCCCGGGAAAAGCTGGCATCCTTGGGCACCGCCGCGCTCAGCGACAGCGAACTTCTCGCCATCCTGCTGAGAACCGGGGTGCGCGGGCAGAGCGCCATTGACCTTGCCCGCCAAATCCTTGTCCGGTTCGGCTCCCTGGGCGGACTCTGCCGCTGCACGCCCCAGGAATTGTGCGGAGTCCGCGGGATGGGCCCCGCCAAGGCGCTGCAACTGGCCGCCGCGTTCGGGCTGGCCTCGCGGGTCGCCCGGGAAAACCTGGCGCGGCAGCGGCTCGATACTCCCGAGCAAATCTGGGAACTGCTCGGCGCCGACATGCGCGCGCTCCACAAGGAATCGCTCCGGGTGGTGCTGCTCGACACGAAGTTCCAGCTCCTGCGCGTCGAGGAAATCTCCCTCGGCAGCCTCAACGAAAGCATCGCACATCCCCGGGAGATTTTCCGCCCCGCCCTGCTCCACGCCGCCTACGCGCTCATCCTCGTTCACAACCACCCCTCGGGAGACCCCAGCCCCAGCAACGCCGACCACGCCCTCACGCGGCGGCTTTCCGAAGGCGCCCAGATCCTCCAGCTGCGGCTTCTGGACCACGTGATTCTGGGCTCCGGCGACAACGGTCGCCAGCCTTGGTTCAGCTTTCGGCAGGCGGGTTTGATGGCTTAAAAATCGGGCACCGTGCGCCGCCGGTGAAACCCAAAGTGGCACAGCCATCCTGGCTGTGACTGTCACAGAACACAGGCTGGAAGCCTGTGCCACTTTGAGGAACGCAGTTTCCCGTCCCCCGGTAAAGACGAAGGCAGGGAGATTCCCCGGCGCCCGGGGGGGAATACACCCCTTCCGCATCCGCGCACCCCACTCTGAAGCTCGCTTCCTCGGAGAGTGTGTTGTTGGATGCCGTTTTTTCCCATGCTGCATCCTACCGCCCTCGTTCATCCCGACGCCCAACTCGGCGAGAATGTCACCCTCGGCCCGTATGCCGTCATCGAAGGCGCCGCCCGGATCGGCGACGGCTGCGAGATCCAGGCCCACGCGATCATTGGCGCCCATGTCACCATGGGCGAAAACAACGTGATCGGCTACGGGGCGGTGATCGGGGGGGACCCGCAGGATCTGGGCTTTCACTCCTCGATCCGGAGCGAGGTGCGGATCGGGAACGGAAACAAGATCCGCGAGTATTGCACCCTGCACCGGGGCAGCACGGAGGGGAGCGCCACGGTGGTGGGCGACCGCTGTTTTCTGATGGCCGGAGCGCATCTGGCGCACAACGTGCAGTTGGCCGACGAGGTGATTCTCGCCAACAACGTGCTGCTGGGAGGCTACGCGCAGGTGCAAGACCGGGTGTTTATCGGAGGCGGCTGCGTGTTCCATCAGCATGTGCGGGTGGGAAAACTGGCGATCTGCCAAGGCGCCTCCGCTTTCAGCAAAGACGTGCCCCCGTACAGTTTGGCGGCCGAACGCAACGCGGTGGCCGGCCTGAACGTGGTGGGGATGCGGAGAGCCGGCCTGCAGGCGGCGGCGCGCGCGGAGATCAAGGAGGCGTTTGCCCTGCTCTACCGCCGGGGCATGAACACGGCGCAAGCCCTCAAAGCCGCCGGCCAAGCCCAGTGGAGTCCCGAGGCCCGGCTCTTTTTCGATTTCGTGGCCGGATCCAAAAAGCGCGGGATCTGCGCCCTGTTGCGCACGGCCCAGGCGACAGCAGCCGAGGGCTGATCAGAGATCACGAGGCCCCGGTGGCCGGCCGGCCCGCGGAAACCTTTCAGTTGCGACCCCGCCCCGCTCCGCCTAAAAGTCCCGGGCTCCATGAAAACCGCCTTTGCACTGATGGCCGTGACGGCGCTTTTGTTGAGCGCCTGCGCCACGTCGCCCTCAACGCGCGCACGGACCCCGCAATCCGGGGCCACGGCCAAAAAGCCCCTCGCTGTAAAACCCGGGACCCGGATGACCGTGCGCACGACCGCGTATCATCACAGCGAGGCCGGGGGCCGCGCCAACGGAGTGGGCGGTCGGCTGCGTTTTGGGGGTAGCGTTTACAGCGCCGCAGCGGACTGGTCCTGGCTGCCGCTGGGCACCCGGTTCCGGATGTGCTGCAACGATCGCACCTACGTGATCGAGGATTACGGCTCGGCGCTGGTGGGCCGGAAAACGATCGACCTGTACATGCCCACGCGCCGCATGATGCACTCCTGGGGATGCCGCCACGTGGACATTGAAATTCTCGAGTGGGGCTCGCACGCCATGAGCCTCAAACTCCTTCAGGACCGCCAGCGACACCAACATGTCCGCACCATGGTCGTCGCCCTCCGGGGCCAGCTTCACCGCGCCGCGCTTTAAGCATTCCCTCTTTGCTCTCGCCGGGCGACCTGCTCTAATCCCGCCTCGTTTTTCCGGGCGTCCCCTCCCGGAGCCACTTTCGACCCTCTTCTCATGAAAATCTTCGTCACCGGCGGAGCCGGTTATATCGGCAGCATCTGCGTGGAACAGCTCCTGGCGGCAGGCCATCAAGTCACGGTTTTTGACAACCTCTCCGAGGGCCACCGCCTCGCGGTGGATCCCGGCGCGCACCTCAGCGTGGGCGATCTTCAAAACCGCGAAGACATCGAGGGCGCAATTCGGGAGGCGAAACCCGACGCGGTGATGCACTTCGCCGCAAACGCCCTGGTGGGCGAGTCGATGGAGAACCCCTCCAAGTACTTCCGCAACAACGTCTCGGCGGGAATCAACCTGCTCGACGCCATGGTGAGCAACGGCGTCGGAAAGTTCGTGTTCAGCTCGACCTGCGCGACTTTTGGCCCCCCGGACCGCCTGCCGATCGATGAGACCCTTCCCCAGCGCCCCATCAATCCCTACGGCGAATCCAAGCTCATCTTTGAAAAGATCCTCCGTTGGTATGACGAGATTCACGGGATCAAGGCCGTCGCCCTTCGGTATTTCAACGCCGCCGGCGCCACCGAGAAATACGGGGAGGATCATCGGATCGAAACCCACCTCATCCCCAACGTGCTCAAGGTTGCGCTGGGCCAGAAATCCCACGTGGACATCTACGGAACCGATTACGAGACCCCGGACGGGACCTGCGTGCGGGATTACATCCATATTCTCGACCTCGCCCAGGCCCACATGCTGGCGCTGCAGACGGCGGACAGCGCCCGGTACAACCTGGGCACCGGCGGCGGCACCAGCGTGCGCGAAATCATCGCCTGTTGTGAACGCGTGACGGGCAAAAAAATCGCCGTGGTCGAAAAACCGCGCCGGCCGGGAGACCCCGCCCGGCTCATCGCCGCCTCGGACAAGATCCAGGGGGAACTAGGCTGGAAACCGCGGTTCCAATCCATCGACGCCATCATCGAGAGCGCGTGGGCATGGCATCTCAAACATCCCGGCGGGTACGGGGACTAGCCCGGATGGCGTTCACCTAAGCTGACTTTGGGACGTTTTTGAGGTGGCGGTGTTTCGGTGGGGGAAATCGCCCATGTGGCTTCGAGGTCGGAAGGTGGCACAGGCTTCCAGCCTGTGGACTGTGGCAGTCACAGCCAGGATGGCTGTGCCACTTTGAGGACGCAGGGGAGGCGCAAACTGGGTTCCTGCACTGCTCAGGCGCGCGCTGCCATGGAATCCTGCCTGTCCTCCGGTGGGCGCCACCGGCAGCGGTAGCCCGCGCCAACGCTCCCCACTCGGAGTTTTGCCAAAGAGAGTGTCGTCCCAAATAATCCTTCAGTGAGCGCCATTCGGGACGAGCCCCTGCCCCGGGTCACGAAAAGGCGGTCTGAGAAGGCGGCTCGGCGCTCGCCTCCGGCTCTGGGCGGCTTGTGCACCGGCCCGGGTCCGGAACCGGATTTTCCCTTGGCATGATTCCGAGCGCCTCGCTAGCTTCCAGCCCTCCGCATGAAACGACTGCTCCCCTGTCTTGCCTTGACGCTGATGTTCCAGCCCGGGGCGCAGGCCCAGTTTTTGCCTTCGGACATCTCGTCCTCCGGGAAGATCCCCGTCGATATCCGAGGTGACAACATCAGCTACCAAGGAGGCCTGGCCAGCTGGGATGAAAACGTCGTTATCAGCTACGACGACCTCGTCATTTACTGCGATCACGCCCAGTTCAACCAGGAGAGCCGGGACGTGCTGATCCAGGGAAATGTCCGGATTTACCGGGGCGGCCAGCTTCTGACCGGGGAACGGGCGGTTTACAACGTCGACACCAAACAAATCACGGCCGCGGATTTCCGAGGGGACATTGTGCCCTTCTGTTTTGCGGCCGCGTCGGTGAGCACCCTCGGGCAGGAGGGTTATCTGGTAAAGGACGCGGTGTTCACCACCAGCGACAACAGCAAACCCGATTACCAGGCTCGGGCGACGAAGGCCCGGGTTTATCCAAACGACCGCGTCGTTTTCACCAACCTGAAACTTTACATCGGACGCACCCCGGTCTTCTGGGTCCCGTACTTCTACCAGTCGCTCGACAGGGAGCGCGGGTTTCTCATCACGCCGGGCTTCAGCAACCTTTGGGGGCAGTTCCTCCTCAGCCAATATTCGCTGCCCATCGGTGACGCGCAGGGCAAGTTCCGAGCCGATTACCTGAGCAAACGGGGCCTGGGCTTGGGGTTCGACGCCCAGTGGTCCGACGAACAAACCATGGAGCGCCGGGCTCGTGGGAAAGGCGCCAAAACCGAGCCTGATGCGGAGCCCGAGACGAGGCAAAACATCAAAGGCTCCAACAGGGGCAACTGGGGCCGGTTTCGGAGCTACTACATCGATGACTCGGCTCCTGGGACCAATCGCACGGCCCAAAAACGCGAGCCCATCGACCCCGCCCGTTACCGTGTCTCCCTCCAGGACCGCCGGTATCTCACCGAGGACATCTACGCCACCACCGACATCAACAAACTCAGTGATGCGCGGTTCCTCCAGGACTTTCAACCGGGCCTGGCGAGGGTCAACCCCAACCCCGACAACGTGGTTTCCGTCACCAAATGGGACGAGAACTACACCGCCACGTTTCTGGGGAGGATGAACCTCAACGAGAAATACTTCGACCAAACCGAACGCCTCCCCGAGGGCGCGCTGGAGATCAAACGCCAGCCTTTCTTCGGCACGGGCCTCTTCTATGACGGCGAAACCAGCGCCGGGTTTTACCGGAGAAACTTCGCGGAGGACTCCCTGGTCTCCGATTACGACACGTTTCGGGCGGACACTTTCCATCAGCTCTCCTATCCCAAAACCTACTTTGGCTGGCTTTCGCTGGTTCCAAGGGCGGGTGTCCGCGGCACCTTCTACAAAGACGGCGGTCGCTTCGTCAAAGAGGACATCGAGCGCGATGGAAAGACGCTGACCCAGACGTCGTTTGAAAAAGAAGGCTCGGTTTTCAGGCCGGTGGTCAACGCGGGGATTGAAACCTCCTACAAGATTTCCCGCGCGTTTGAGCAGGTGCAAAGCCGCGCCTGGGGCTTGGACGGCCTGCGGCACGTGTTGCAGCCCTACTCGAATCTCTCGTTTGTTTACACCAACACCGACCCCAACGAACTGCCCCAGTTCGACCGCATCAACCGCTCCACGCAGCTGCCTCCGGTCGACTTCCCCCAGTTCAACACCATTGATTCCATCGACAACTGGAGCATCCTGCGGTTGGGCATGCGCAACCGGCTCCAGACCCGGCGGGACAACGCCACCCTCAACTGGCTGGAGCTGGACACCTTCTTCGACGTCAACCTCGACCGCCCCGATTTCCTGGGAGATCTGACCGCCGACACGGGCACTTTTTCCAACGTGTTCAACCGCCTGCGCTGGCAGCCGCTGCCCTGGGTGCGCCTGAGCCTCGACAGCCAGCTGCCTCTCTTTGACAAGGGGTTTACGGAGGTCAACACCCAGGCCAACTTTTTCGCCACGCGAAACCTCTCCTTCCAAATCGGCCACCGCTACATCGAGGGGAACTCGCGCACTCAGTTCAACCCGAAGACCGGAGCCCAAGAGGAGGTCGCCATCATCGGCGACGGCAACGATCTGATTTTCGGGGCCCATGTCCGCGTCAACGACCACTGGGCTTTGAGTTTCCGGGATTACTATGCGTTTGAAGAAGGTCGGCTTCAAACCCAGCGGTACGAAGTCCACCGCGACCTCTCGAGCTGGATTGCGTCCCTGGGTGTGCTCGTCGCCGACAACCGCTCCGGCGACAAAGGGCAACGGGAATTCGGAATGCTTCTGACTTTTACCCTCAAAGACCTTCCCGATGTTCGGATCCCGCTCAACTTGGATCCGGAAGGGTTCGTGGGCGGCGGTGCGGGCAAAAACCGGTAAGACCGGCTGGATTCGGCTAGCGCGCCGTTGGGCGGAAAACAGCCTACAGGCCGTCCCCGGTTCCCAGCCAGTGGACCGGAGCGCAGAGTCGAAGCTATCCGGCGCTCGCTGGGGAATCTTAGTAGGAGGAGCGCAGATCGATTGGTTTCACCGGTTTGCGCCGCGCGCGGATCTTGATGTTGAGCATCTCGACCGCAAAAGAGAACGCCATCGCGAAATAGATGTAGCCCTTCGGGATGTGATGCCCGAACCCGTCGGCCACCAGCATCACACCCACGAGGATGAGAAAACTCAGGGCGAGCATCTTGACGGTGGGATGTTTTTGCACAAACCCGGCAATCGCGCCGGCCGCCGCCAGCATGACACCCATGGCGGCCACCACCGCGGCAATCATGACGCCGACCTGCTTGGCCAGCCCCACCGCCGTGATCACCGAGTCGAGCGAGAACACAATGTCCACGACCACAATCTGCGTGATCACCGCCGCGAACGCTCCGCGGACTTTGGAGGACTGCTCGTGGTCTTCCCCTTCGAGGCTGGAATGAATCTCGTTCACGCTCTTGGCCAAAAGAAACAGGCCGCCCGCGAGCATCACTAGGTCTTTGCCCGAGAATCCCTTCCCGAGGACCGTGAACAAATCGGTGGTCAACCGTGTCAGCCAGAAAATCGAGCAGAGCAGCAGGACCCGGGTGACGAGCGCGAGCATCAGCCCGGTGTTGCGGGCCGAGCGCTGCTGATGGGCGGGCAGTTTACCCGAGAGAATGGAAATGAAGATGATGTTGTCGATGCCCAGAACCACCTCCAAAACCGTGAGGGTGAAGAAACTAATCCAGATCTGAGGGTCGCTGAGCCATTGCATCGGGCCAAAAATCGCATAGGGCCTCCCAGGTAAAGCGCAATTTTCGCAGCCCGCCCGCGTCCGCCCGCAGACGTTTACTTTCCCGCGCGCTTCAGGTTCATTGCGCGGCATGGTCCCCGCCCCCCTGACGATGCCGCGCATTCTCGCGGCTCTCCTGATTCTGGGAGTCTCTCAAGCCACCAGCCAAACCCATCTCCCAACGCCTCCTCCCAACCGCCCGGCGCCGCCCCCCGGAATCACCCTGCCCGACTCCGACCGCCGGGAGCTTGAAACCGGGGCGGCGGACCTCGGACGCCAACTGGCCGCGGTCCGGGCGCTACCGGCTCACGAAAAAGCGCGTCCGGACGTGGAGATTTTCCATCACGCCGTTCACTCCGCCCTGGAGCACGGGGAGTTCTTCGACCTGAAAGAGGTCGCCGCCGCCAAGGCCCTCCTCCGCGAGGGGGCGCTCCGCGCTCAGGCCCTCGCCGACGGACACACCCCGTGGAACGCCGCCACCGGCCTGCTCGTGCGCGGATACCGCTCCCGGATCGACGACTCCGCGCAGCCCTACGGCCTGGTCATCCCGGCCGACTGGACCCCCGAGGATCGCCGGCCGCGCCCTCTGTACTGCTGGTTTCACGGGAGGAACGATAAACTCACCGAGCTCGCATTCCTCAGCGCCCGGATGAAAACGCCGGGGGACTTCACACCGCCCGGCGCTTTTGTGCTGCACCTCTACGGACGGTTCTGCAACGCCAGCAAGTTCGCCGGCGAGACCGATCTCTTCGAGGCGCTCGCCGACACCCGCGCACGGTATCCGGTGGATCCCAGGCGCCTGGCGGTCGCCGGTTTTTCAATGGGCGGCGCATCCACGTGGCACCTCGCCGCGCATCATGCCTGGATGTGGGCGGCCGCCGCGCCCGGGGCGGGTTTTGCCGAGACGGCCCAATACGCCCAGGTTTTCGCGGCGGGCAAACAACCGCCGCCCTGGTGGGAACAACAGCTCTGGCGCCAGTACGACGCCACCGTTTGCGCTGAGAACCTCTTCAACACCTCGGTGATCGCCTACTCGGGGGAACTCGACGGGCAGAAACAGGCGGCCGACATCATGGAAAAAGCCATGGCCGAGGAGGGCCTCAAGCTCGCGCACCTCATCGGCCCGCAAACCGCCCACCGCTACGAACCCGCAACCAAGCGGGAGCTTGCCCGGCGGCTGGAGGAGATCGTGGAGAGGGGGCGTCCGAGCGTTCCCAAAAAAGTGCGCTTCACCACCTACACCCTGCGTTACCACAAAATGGATTGGGTGGAGATCGACGCGATGGAGAAACACTGGGAACGCAGCCGGATCGAGGCGGACCTGCTCGAGGAGGGGGCGATTCGGGTGCAAACGCAGAATGTCGCCGCGTTCACCCTCGCGTTGGAGGAAATCCCCCAGGCGATCAAAAACAACCCCGCCCCGAAAGTGGTCATCGACTCCCAGGAGCTCACCACGACCGCCGGCTCGGCGCCCAGGAAGGTCCACTTCCGCAAGTCCGGGGGAAAATGGGCGCTTGCGCCGTCCCGGGAAACGAACGCCCTGGCCAAGCGCCACGGACTCACCGGTCCGATCGACGACGCGTTCACCGAACGCTTCATTTTCGTCAAACCCACGGGCAAACCCCTGCACGACAAACCCGCCGCCTGGTGCCAGGCCGAGTTGGAACGCGCCATAGAAAAGTGGCGCACGGTGTTTCGGGGGCGCGCCCGGGTGAAGGAAGACACCGCGCTCACCGCCGAAGACATCGCCGACTCCAACCTCGTCCTCTGGGGCGATCCGGCCAGCAACGCGGTTCTGGCCAAAATCCTGCCCGGACTCCCGCTGCAATGGACGCCGGAGAAAATCACCGTGGGCCGGCTCAGCGTTCCGGCGGCCACGCATGCGCCGGTCATGATCTATCCCAACCCGCTGAACCCCAAAAAATACGTGGTGCTCAACAGCACCATCACCTTCCGACGCGGCAGCTCCCAAACAAACTCCCAGCAAACACCCAAACTCCCCGACTGGGCTTTGATCGATCTTCAAACGCCCCCCGACCTCGAGGCCCCGGGGCTCGTTGTGGATGCCGGGTTTTTCGGTGAGAACTGGCAGATTCCCTGACCGCACCCTGCCCGAGGAGGACGGGGCCGAGGGGGACACGAATTTTTTGGGGCAATTCCGGGCCGATCGGGAGTAAGAGAGAGGGGCGTCTGGAGCCGGATGCACACCGGCTCCGTCCGCGCCCCTCCCTTTATGAACCCGCCCTCAGAGCCCCGGAATCCCGACGCACCTTCTCCCCAAAGTGAAGGCCGTCGGTACGAGGAATTCGTCCGCCTCTATTCGCAGCACGAACCCGCCCTGCGAGCGTTTGTGCGCTCCCTGACTTTTCACTGGCAAGACACGGACGAAGTCATGCAGGAGACCAGCCTGCTGCTCTGGCGCAAGTTCGATCAGTTCGAGCCCGGCACGAGTTTTTTGCGCTGGGGTTGCGTGGTGGCCCGGTTTGAAGCCCTCAAGTTTCGGAGACAAAAAGCCCGGGACCGCCACGTTTTCGACGAGGACCTCCTGGACCTGCTCGCCGAGGAGGCCATCGACGAATCCGCCCAGCTCGAGCTGGAACGCCGCGCTTTGGATTGTTGCATGGAGAAACTCGGGGAACGGGAGCGCCGCTGGGTGACAAGCGCCTACGCGGGCAACACCACCATCAAGGAGCTCGCCGAACAAACCGGCCGCAGCGCCACAAGCCTCTACAAAGTGCTCAACCGGATCCGGATCAATCTATTGGAGTGCGTGGAACGCTCCCTGAAAGAGGAGCGCGCCCTATGAACACGCCCCGACTGCAACAACTCGTTGAATCCTACGCCAACGGGGCCTGCACCCAGGAGGAACTGCGCGAGCTCCAGACTTTGCTGCGCGCCGACGCCGCATCGCGCCGCTTTTTCAGGCGTTACCTCAGCGTGGACATGGCCCTGCGCGACATGAGTATCGCCGGGCCGCTCCTGGAGTCGGATCCGCTCGGAGCCAGACCCCGTCCGGGCGAGCCCGGCCTCGCCCCCCGCTGGTGGCAAACCCCGCCGGCGCTGGCGCTCGCCGCCGCGCTCGCCCTTCTCATCGGGCTGGCCGGGTTCTGGCTCGGCCCGCGTCCGGACTCGGCCGCACTCGGCTCGCAGGAACTCCGCGCCCCGCAGGGCGTCGCCGTGCTCACCCAGTCGGTCAACGCCCAGTGGACCGGCGAGGGCCGCTCCTGGGAGGTCGGCGCGGCGCTTCCGGCGGGCAAGCTTTCGCTCAAGAGCGGGCTCTTGCAGATCGAGTTCTTCTCGGGGGCAATCGTCGTTTTGGAGGGGCCCGCCGAGTTCCAGCTCGTCTCGGCCACGCGCGGGTTCTGCTCGAAGGGCAAACTCCGCAGCAGCGTGCCGCCCCAGGCGCAGGGGTTTACCATCGCCACCCCGGGGATGGACGTCGTGGACTTGGGCACTGAGTTCGCCCTGAGCGTCGATGAAAAGGGCAGCGGCCGGATCCACGTCATCGAGGGCGAGATCCAGCTGCATTCCGGGGGAGTCAACGCCGCCAAACCCGGTCAGAGTTTCTATGCCGGACAAGGGGCGCTCTTCGCCCCATCGACCGCAGTCACACCGGCCTTGGCGGATGCGAGCAGTTTTGTGGGACGCGCCGAGTTGATCGACCTGGCCAAAGGACGCTCCGACCAGCGCAGCAAAGAGTGGCGCGAATACAGCCAAAAAGTCCGGGCCCGCCCTGAAACGGTGGCCTATTACGCGTTTGATCAAACCGAGCCCTGGTCGCGCACCCTCCGCAATGAAAGCGCCCAGCGCACCCCCGGCCTCGAAGGCGCCATCATCGGCTGCGAATGGACCCGGGGCCGATGGGCGGGCAAAAGTGCGCTGGAGTTTAAACGCACCAGCGACCGGGTCCGCGTCCATGTGCCGGGTGAGTTTGACTCCTTGAGCTTCACGAGCTGGGTGCGGATCGAGGGCTGGGACCGGTGGCTCAGCTCGCTCCTGCTCACCGACGGCTTTGGCAAAGGCGCCACCCACTGGCAGCTCAGCGACAAAGGCGAGCTCATCCTGGGCGTCAACGCCGGGCGCTTGGAGAACCATTTCTCGCCCCCGGTGATCAGCCCGGCCGACCTCGGCCGCTGGGTGCATCTCGCCACCGTCTACGACGCCGCCGCCAAAAACGTGTCCCATTATCTGGATGGCAAACGCGTGAGCACCACCCCGATCCTCCAACCCACTTCCCTCAAAATCGGAAACGCCGAACTCGGCAACTGGAAGAGCGGCGGCCCCGAGAAGGGCAACAACATCCGCAGTCTCAACGGGCGCATGGACGAGATGGTGATTGTTTCCCGGGCGCTGACTCCGGAGGAAATTTTGGAGTCTTACGAGAAGGGCAAGCCGAGGGGTTAAACCGGAACACCGAATGTCACGCCGAGCCGCGGAGAACGCGGCCGCCTGGGGACATGCCCGAATTGCGGTGGAAACCAAAGTGGCACAGCCATCCTGGCTGTGACTGCCACAGGTCACAGGCTGGAAGCCTGTGCCACCTTCCGACCTCGACGCCAAATGGGCAATCTCCCCCACCCAAACACCGCCACCTCAATACGTCCCAAAGTCAGCTTCAGTGTGCGTCATTCGGGACAGGCCCCGGAGCCACTTCGGTGATTTCCAAAAAGCCCTCCGCGTTCTCCGCGCCTCCGTGTGGGAACAATCCCGCCCTGGGATCCCGGAGTTCGGGTTCAACCCGATTCCTGCGGGCGCCGGATGGCAGCCGGCGCCGTCAATCCGCTTGATCCCTCTCTGAGCTTCCCCGCATTGTCCTCCCGATGAAATTCGGAATCTGCAACGAGATTTTCAAAGGCTGGTCGGTTGAGGACACCTTCGGTTTTGCCGCCCGGGCTGGCTACGACGCCATCGAGATTGCCCCGTTTACCCTGGCCAAATCCGTCGAACACATCTCGCCCCGAGAGAGATCCCGGATTCGCGAAACGGCCCGACGGGCCGGGATTGAGATCTCGGGGCTGCACTGGGTGCTAGTGGAGGCGGAGGGCATGTATCTCACGCACCCGGACCCCGAAGTGCGGCGGAAAACGAGCCGTTACTTTGTGGAGCTGGTGGATTGCTGCGCGGATCTGGGAGGCACCCGAATCATTGTGGGCTCCCCAAAACAAAGAAACATCCTTGAGGGTGTCGCCCCCGAGCAGGCGTGGGACAGGGCGATTGAATCGTTCCGCGACTGCGTCAAACGCGCGGAAGACCGCGGGGTGGTGATCTGTTTTGAACCGCTTTCCGCCGCGGAAACCAACTTCGTGAACACCGCCGAGGAAGGCCTCCGGTTTGCCGAGGAATTCCGGAGCCCGGCGATGTCGATCATCCTCGACGTGAAAGCCATGTGCGCGGAATCCAAGCCGATCCCGCAAATCATCGCCGAGAGCGCCGGCCGGTTCGAATACTTCCACGCCAACGACCGCAACCTCAAAGGCCCGGGTTTTGGCGACGTGGACTTTTTGCCGATCGTCGAGGCCCTGCGCAAAGCCCGGTACGACGGGTTTGTCTCGGTGGAGGTGTTCAAGTTCGACGAAGGCCCGGAAGTGATCGCCACGCGGAGCATTGACTATCTGAAGAGCGTTTTTGGGCGGCCCATCTCCGCAGGGCCCGGTTACTGCCTCACATAATGCGACGCAGCGAAGGATGAACCCGCCTCGGGGGTGGACTACGTCGAATCCCACCCAACCCCCATGCGCCTCCCATCCCCGTCCGTGTCAGCCCGTCCAACCGGACAGAGTCGTGACAACCGCCGCCGAGCCCGGGCGTTCACCCTGATCGAAGTGCTGGTGGTCGTCAGCATCATCGCGGTTCTCGCGGGACTCCTGCTCACGTCGCTCTCCTCCATCACAAAAAGCGGCGACGACACCAAATGCGTCTCCAACCTGCGCCAAGTGGCCATGGCCGTGAACGCCTACGCCAGTGACAACGACGACACCCTGCCGGGCCCGCTCACTCGCGGGCAATATCCCTTCTTCCACGGCTCCAGCCTCTCGGGCTTCATTGTCTCCTACCTCGGCCTGAGCAAAACCAACCTTCAATGGGTGCCCGAAAACAGCGTCTTTGTCTGCCCTTCTTTTGCCCGGGCAGCGGAAGCCACTCCCGGGTTTCAGAGTGTCACAACCTACGGCTGGATCCCGAACTACATCGCGGCCAATTACGGTGACACCGGGATTCGCCCCTGGGGTTATCCCCTAGACCCCTTGAGGCCCGCGCTGAAACGCGCCTCCCTGGCCTCACAATTGGTCCCGAGCACCCAGCGTCCGGAAAACGCCACCACGGCCGTCGCTTACCGCGAAGTGTCCCGCGTGATCGAATACCGCACCGGAATGATGCCGGACTGGTTCTATCGGCTCCCCGATCGAGCGCTGCATGGCGGTCACCTCAATGCGATCTTCTGGGACTGGCATGTGGGCAGGGCGAGTGAGACCACCGGCAAGGCGCTGCCTTAAGATAGGATTCCCGGCCCCCGGGCAGTTACACGCCGCCGCGCCTTGAGGGTTGAACAATCCCGCCGGAGGGTTCACACACCTGCGCGTGAAAAAGTTCCTCTCCTTTCTGGTCTGGCTCGGAGTCGCTCTGCTGGGCGCGGGCGCCTACGCCACCATCGCCCTGCGACACAATGAACCCCTCAACTCCGGGTTCATCCTGGTGGCCGCGTTGTGCACCTACACGATCGGTTACCGGTTTTATTCCAAGTGGCTCGCCGCCCACGCCCTCATGCTCGACGACCGGCGCGCCACGCCCTGCGAGGTCCACGACGACGGGAAAGACTTCGTTAAAACCAACAAATGGATCGTTTTCGGCCACCATTTCGCCGCCATCTCCGGCCCGGGCCCGCTAGTGGGCCCCGTGCTCGCCGCCCAGTTCGGTTACCTCCCGGGAACCCTCTGGATTTTGATCGGTGTCGTGCTCGGCGGCGCCGTGCAGGATTTTATCGTCCTCTTCGCCTCGATCCGGCGCGACGGCAAATCGCTGGCCCAGATGCTCCGGGATGAACTCAACTCGACGGCTGGGGCCATTGGGGTTTTGGCGATTCTCTCGATCATGATCATCCTTCTGGCGGTGCTGGCCCTGGTGGTCGTCAACGCACTGGCGGAAAGCCCCTGGGGCGTGTTCACCGTGGCCGCCACCGTCCCCATCGCCCTGTTCATGGGGGGCTACCTGCGCTGGGTGCGCGTCGGCAAGGTGCTCGAAGGCTCGGTCATCGGCGTGATTCTTCTGCTGTTGGCTGTCTGGGGCGGCCAGTACGTACACGCCTCCCCTCAATGGTCCACGCTGCTCACCCTGCAGGCGGCCCCCCTGGCCTGGGGCATTCTCATTTACGCGCTGGCGGCCAGTGTTCTGCCGGTTTGGCTGCTTCTGGCCCCGCGCGATTACCTCAGCACATTCATGAAGCTGGGCACCATTTTCGCCCTCGCCCTCGGCGTGTTCTGCGTGTTGCCCGACCTGAAAATGCCCGCCATCACCCAGTTCATCGACGGCTCGGGTCCCGTGGTGCCCGGACAACTCTTCCCGTTCTGCTTCATCACCATCGCCTGCGGGGCCATTAGCGGGTTCCACACGCTGATCGCCAGCGGGATCACCCCCAAAATCATCACCCGCGAAAGTTACGCCCGGCCCGTGGGTTACGGCGCCATGTGCCTGGAATCGCTGGTGGCCATCATGGCGATCATCGCCGCCTGCACCCTGGACCCCGGGGTTTATCTGAGCATGAACATCAAGGTGGCCGGGACGGATCCCGCCGCCGTCGCCGCGCAAACCATCGCGCAGGTCAACGCCTACGGGCCCGCGTTCCAGGTGTCGGTCGAGCAAATGAATCAGCTCGCACAGACCGTCCATGAACACTCGCTCTTTGGGCGCACCGGCGGCGCCGCCACCCTGGCCGTCGGCATGGCCAATATCTTCGCCCGCGTCTTCGGGGACAGTCTCCTGGGGATCTGGTACCACTTCGCGCTCATGTTCGAGGCGCTCTTCATCCTCACCACCCTCGATGCCGGCACCCGGGTCGGCCGGTATTTGCTCCAGGACGCCCTGGGCCACGTCTGGAAACCGCTCGGCGACACCCGCAACCTCTTCTCCAACTTCTTCGCCAGCGCCCTGGTCGTGGCCGCCTGGGGTTATTTCCTCGTCAAAGCCGTGTACGACCCGGAGGGCGGGATCAAAGCCCTCTGGCCCATCTTCGGCATCGCCAACCAGTTGCTTGCCGCCGTGGCGCTCTGCCTGGCCACCACCATCCTGCTTAAAACCCAGCTCAGTCGCCCCGGACGCCCCCGGCTCGCCATTGTGCTGGCCGCCTTTGCCCCCTTGGTCTGGCTACTCGCCGTGACGGTCACAGCCGGGGTCGAAAAAATCGCGCATTCGGATCCCCGGATCGGGTTCCTGGCCGCGGCGGAAGTGGCGAACAAGAAGCTACCCGCGCTGGAGACCGCCTTGGCTCAAGCCGAGGCGAGCGGTGATGCGGAGGCCCGGGTGTCGGCGGCAAAGACCCTCAAGACCGTCCGCTCCCAACGCTCCAACATGCGGTTGGACGCCGTGGTGACCTCGGTTTTTCTGGCGTTGGTGGCCGCGATTCTGGGCATCTCCATCCGGCAATGGCTGCTGCTGCTCCAGGGCCGCAAACCTCCGACTCTTCAGGAAACCGCCCCGGTCTGGCTGTCGGCGGCGCAACTGCGCGCGGCGGACGCCTCTCCCATCCACGCCCTAGGCGCTGTGGCCATGGGGCTTACCCTGCTCAAAGAAGTCTCCGGTGAAGCGGCCTTGGAACGTGCGCAAGCGGCCGAGATGGCGTGCAACTGTCAGGAAGCGCAGACGCCCCGGGGGCGAAGGAACGTGTATCTGAGCGCCACCGACGACCGGTTCCGCGGAATCCGGCGCTGCTGCTAACGGACGCAGGAGAACAGGGGTGAGGGATCAGGGATGAGGGGTGAGGGATCAGGGATGAGGGGTGAGCCCCAACCGAGCGCAACCCCAGACTCAACGGCGCGCCATTCCAGCCCCAACGGGGCGAAATACGTTAGCCCCGGGCACCGCCGGGCTAGCCTCTTTTGCCCCGTTGGGGCGCTCACCCCTCACCCCTCACCCCTCACCCCTTCAGCACCGCCGCGAGCACCTCGCTCACCACGGCCGGGTTCGCCTTGCCCTGCGAGAGCTTCAACACCTGCCCTTTGAGAAAGTTGATCGATTGCAACTTGCCCGATTGATACTCCGCAACCGCCTTCGGGTTCGCCGCAATCACCTGCTGGCAAAGAGCCTGGATCGCCCCCGTGTCGCTCTCCTGTTTGAGCCCGCGCTCTTCCACAATCACCTCAGCCGCCTTGCCCGAAATCACCATCTCCCCGAACACTTCCTTGCCCTGTTTGCCGCTGATCACACCGGAATCAATCAAACTCACCAGCGCGTTGAGGGCGCTCGGCGACACCGGCGACTCACCAATCCCCAAACCCGCGTTGCCCAACGCGCTCAACAAATCGTTGATCACCCAGTTGGCCACGTTCTTGGGCTTTTTGGCGTCCTTCGCCGCCGCATCAAAATAATCCGCCAACGCCGCTTCACTCGCCAGCACACTGGCGTCGTAGGGCGTCACCCCAAACCGCTCCACAAATCGCGCCCGTTTCTCCCCGGGCAACTCCGGGCGCCGCGCCCGCACGGCGTCCATGAACACCCGCGTGTCCACCGGCAGAAGATCCGGGTCCGGAAAATACCGGTAATCGTGGGAGGACTCCTTCACCCGCATCTGGAAGGTTTGACCGGCGGCATCGTCCCAGCGCCGGGTGGATTGGACAAGGGTTTCCCCGCGCTCGAGCGCCTGAATCTGGCGTTCGATCTCGTAGGCCACCGCCCGGCGCACCCCGCTGATCGAGTTCATGTTTTTGATCTCAATCTTGGTGCCGAGCTCCGAGGTGCCCTCCGGCCGAACCGAGATGTTGCAGTCGCAACGCAACTGCCCCTTTTCCATGTCCGCATCACTCACCCCGCCGTACACGAGGATCTGCTGAAGCGCCGTGAGATACGCGAAGGCTTCCTCCGGGGAATCAATGTCCGGCTCGCTCACAATCTCCATGAGCGGCGTGCCGGCCCGGTTGAAATCGATCCCGCTTGAGGTCTCAAAATGCGTGCTCTTGGCCACGTCCTCCTCGAGATGGATCCGCACCAGACGCACCGCTTTGCCCGGATTCACAATGCTCTTCTGGCTCTCCTTCGGATACGCGAACTCGTCCAGCGGAACCGATCCCCCAACGCAGATGGGCTGATCAAACTGGGTGATCTGGTAGTTCTTGGGCATGTCCGGGTAGAAATAATTCTTCCGGTCGAACTTGCAGATGTCCGGGATCTCGCATCCCAACATCAGCCCCGCAAGCGCCGTCATCTGGAGCGCCGCCTCGTTCATCACCGGCAACGCGCCCGGAAACCCCAAACACACCGGACAGGTGTGCTGGTTGGGTTCCGCGCCAAACTCCACGGGACAACTGCAGAACATCTTGCTGCGGGTTTTGAGCTGGACGTGGACTTCAAGCCCGATGGTGGGGATGTATTTCTTGGACATGGAAAAAATGGGGGCTTTGGGGAACCCGCCCGACACCCGCACCCGGCGCAAAACCTGCCCCGGACCGGATCCCGGGCGAGCCCGTGAAATTCAGTGCGGAATCCTTGAAATTGCGCCCCGCCTGTCAATGCTGCGCCACCACACCCCCGCAGAATCGCTCCAACCGAGCTCCGGAGTTGGAGAGAAAGATCATTTTCACGCGGAGACGCGGGGAACGCGGAGGGTTTGTTTTGGAAATCACGGAACGCCACGGCGTTGCACTTCCGCGCTTTCAGTCATTGCGCTGGAACTCCGGTTTTCAGGCTCAACGCCCGGGGCGCCGCGCCGGATCACGTTCCGGCGGCTGAAGGGCGTGATCGAGGGCCTTCTCCAGGTCCACCTCTTTTAAAAGAGCCACGACCTCCTCGTCATTGAGGGCGTCCACCACCTTGGGATGATGAAGTAATCCCAGGTATTTCCCCAAATCGCGGGACCCGGCGGCGCGCGCCACCTCGGGATCCCGCTGCAGCGCCTGGATCTTGGGATTGTGGAGGAGCGCTTTGATCCCCGAATCCGTCTGCAACCGGTACAAAGCCTGCGGCGCGGCGCTGATCTGGCCCACCTTGGAGAGCACCCCTCCCAGGTTGCCGGGCAACGGATCGAGCCGATCCATCACGGAACGCGGCCCTTCCTGATCCAACACCTCTTTCATTCCCCCTAATCCCCGGGAGACACTCCGAGCAAAAGCCACCGCGGGCGGAACCTCCTCGGTCGACCCGGGAGAACGCGCCTGCGTGGGAGGCGGGGCGACACTGCCCAGCACCCGGATCACCAGGAGACTGGCCCACAGATAAACCAAGCCGAGAGCGACTCCGGCCAAGGCCCCCAGCGCCCCGTATCCCCACCGGACCAGGCGCAGGCTTTGGTCGGTGGTTTTTTTAAACAACACCGCCGACACCATCGACACCGCCAGGAACGTGGCCATCCCCAAAAGAGCGCCGCCCACCCACCTCAGAACCGCATCGGGGAACCCCAACGGCCGCAACACGGGAACCAATGCGCTGCCCCAGAAAACCGCGGCGGCATAAGCCGAACCGATCGCCGCGATCCGGAGCAACTGCCGCACAATGCCCAAGCGCCAGCCTTTCCACGCCTGAAAAAGCACAAGCCCCAACGCCAAAACCAAAAGAGGCGTGTGCCAGAATTCAGAGCCGTGGGACATGGGAGCGGCATCGTTCCACAACCGGCCCACTGAGCACAGGGGAAAACAGGGGTGAGGGGGCAGGGATCAGGGGTGAGACTGATTTCTGACTCCACCCTCTGTGACTTGGGGGCGGGGCGGCCTCCGTCTCTCCTTCTCTGACCCCTCACCCCTGTCCGCCCTCACCCCTCACCCCTCACCCCTCACCCCGTCGCGAAAGAAAGGGGTGAGGGATCAGGGGGCAGGGGTGAGATGGATCTCTGAATCCGCCTTCTCCGGACTGGGGCGGGCCGGTCCCCGTCTCTTCCTCTCTGACCCCTGACCCCTTCTGCTCCTCACCCCTTCTCCCCCCCCTCTTCTTCAGCCCAGTTTGGCGGCCAGCGTATGCAGCATCTTACGAACTTCGGTGATCAGGCCCTCGGCTCGGTGCGCGTGTCCTGACGCGATGTAGAGAAGGCGTTGAGCGAGGATCTGCTGGGTATCGACTTCGGCCAGAGACCCCAGGGCGATGGAGAGGAAGTTTTTGAACTCCGCAGTGCTCTGCCGGGCGTGGCCCTCGGCGATATTGGAGGGCACCGACACCGCGGCCCGCCGGATCTGGCTGGTCAACCCGTAAAGTTCCTCCCGGGGAAACGAGTGACTCAGGAGATAAATCTGTTCCGCCAAGTCCATGGCTTTCTGCCAAACAATGAGGTCTTTGTAGTGCTGGATTTGCATGACGAAAACCTGCCCGCGTGACTCTTTTCTCAGGAACCGGGCGCGAGGTGGAGGGAGGAGTCAGGGGAGGAAAGGGGTGAGGGATCAGGGGTCAGGGGTGAGACTGATCTCTGGCTCCACCCTCTGTGACTTGGGGGCGGGGCGGCCTCCGTCTCTCCTTCACTGACCCCTCACCCC
>CAMARB010000038.1 GCA_945860355.1 Chthoniobacter flavus
AACGCACCATCGCCTGGCTAAAAAACTTCAGGCGTCTGCGCGTCCGCGATGAGCGCCGCGCCGATATTCACCTCGCGTGGCTTATCTTGGCTTGCGCCATGATCTGCTTCCACCAGCTCTGAAAGCCGTTTTGTTAGAGCCTCTTAGGCTTCCCCTTGGAAACGAAAAAGGCGGACCCGGAAAGGGTCCGCCTCTTAAACGATGGGAGCCGCAGCTTACCCGATTTTCGTGGACGCGCGTTTGCGCATGCTGGCGTCGAGGATCTTCTTGCGAAGCCGGAGCGACTTCGGGGTCACCTCCACGTATTCGTCCGGTGCGATGTACTCGAGAGAGCGTTCCAAGGTCATCACCAAGGGAGGCGCCAGGGAGATGCCTTTGCCGTCCCCGGTTGAGC
Source organism: Chthoniobacter flavus (assembly GCA_945860355.1). Lineage (GTDB taxonomy): Bacteria > Verrucomicrobiota > Verrucomicrobiia > Chthoniobacterales > Chthoniobacteraceae > CAIURC01. Next base: position 395 of record CAMARB010000038.1, read on the forward strand.
GCATGTTGCTGAGTTTCTTAGCGCGGCAGGGGTTGACGGGCATGTCGTCGGGCCGGGCGTTTTCGCCAATGATCATTCCCTCGTAGATGTCCGTCTGTGGCCCGATGAAGAGGCGGCCGCGTTCCTGGATGGTTTCAAGCGAGTAACTGGTGCTGATGCCCTGCTCCATGGCAACCAAGACGCCGTTGTTCCGGGTCGGAATCTCGCCCTTGTGCGGGCCGTATTCCTTGAAGATGTGGGACATGATCCCGTGGCCCTTGGTGGCGTTGACCAGGTCCGTTTCAAAACCAATCAGCCCCCGGGTGGGCAGCACTGCCTCCACCGTGACGCTGTGGGGTTGATGTTCCATGCTGATGATGTCGGCTTTCCGGCCGGCCAAAGACTGCAGGATGTCGCCCAAGCTGTCCTGTGGCACATCCACATAGAGGCTCTCCATGGGCTCGAGAAGCGTCCCGTCTTCGGACCGCTGGTAGATCACTTCCGGCCGTGAAACCAGAAGCTCGAAGCCTTCCCGGCGCATCTGCTCGACGATGATGGCAATCTGCATCTCGCCCCGGGCTTGGATCTCGAAGTGACCCGCGATCTCGGTGTCCCGCATCAAAATGGACACGTTGGTGCGGGTTTCGCGCACGAGCCGCTCGCGCACTTGGCGCGCGGTGAGCAATTTGCCCTCGCGTCCCGCCAGAGGCCCGTCGTTGATGCAAATCTTCATGGTGATCGTCGGAGGATCAATGTCCACGAAAGGCAGCGGGAGACGTTCTTCGGTGTCGGTGATCGTCTCGCCGATGAAAGCCTCCTCGAATCCGCAGAGCCCCACGATGTCGCCTTCGCTAGCGTTCTTGAGCTCGATTTTTTGAAGGCCTTGATGCCCGAAAAGAGCCGTCACGTTGGCGCGTTCCCGGCGCCCTTCTTTGGTGATGTGCACCACGCTGTCGCCCACGCGGACGCGGCCGCTGATGATCCGACCGTAGGCGATACGCCCGAGGTAATCCGAGTAATCCAGGTTGGAGATGAGCATCTGGAAATACGTGGCGTCGGATTTCGCCGGGGCCGGGATGTATTTCATGATCGCCTCGAAGAGGGGCTCCATGGTCTCGCTCTTGTCGTGGATCTCGCGCATCGCGTAGCCGTCGCGGGCGCTGGCGTAAACCACTGGGAAGTCCAGCTGCTGATCGTTGGCGTTGAGCTCCAGGAAGAGCTCGAAAACCATGTCCAGCACCTTGTGCGGCCGGGCGTTTTCCCGGTCGATCTTGTTGATGACGACGATGGGTTTGGCGCCGTTCTCAAGCGCCTTCTTCAGAACGAACTTGGTTTGGGCCTGGGGACCGTCGTAGGCGTCCACGACGAGAAGCACCCCGTCCACCATCTTCATGATCCGCTCCACTTCGCCGCCGAAGTCGGCGTGGCCCGGGGTGTCGACGATGTTGACGTGGTAATCTTTCCAGCGGAAGGCGGCGTTCTTGGCCTTGATGGTGATGCCTTTTTCCCGCTCCAGATCCATGGAGTCCATGATCCGGATTTCAGTGGCTTTGGCTTCGTTTGCTCGGAACGTGCCCGACTGCTTGAGGAGCTGGTCAACGAGGGTGGTCTTGCCGTGATCGACGTGCGCGATAATGGCGATGTTGCGGATATGTTCCATGGCAGTGTCTGTTTCGGGATGTTTGTCCGAGTGCAAAGGGCGGGGAATATGGGGGTGAAGGCTCCGCGCGTCAATGCGCACGGCCAATAAGATTTTGAGCGCGTTTTTTCCCGGATCGCCAATGGGCGCGTCGACGGGGCCTTTTAGTGTTCCCTGCGGGGGCGGGGACCGCAAACGCCGCTTGCTCGCATTCAGCGGCGGGCGATAGCTTCCTGCCCCATGAACGGTCGTTCCCGGCGTGTCCTCAACTGCGTCCTCCCAGGAGGGCCAATATTTGTTCCTATCCTATGAACCGTGTTTTTGTGGCTGGGTGCGGCTTTAGCGGCTTGGCCGTTGCGCGTCTGTTTCATCGATCCGGGTGGGAAGTGATCGGCGGCACGCATTCCCGGGAATCCGCTGCGAGCCTCCAAGGAAAGCCTTTTCGAGTGCTGTCCGTGAATATCTGTGATCGAGACGCTCTGGGTTCCGCGGCCGAACTCCAAGGCATGGATGTCGTTATCCACTGCGCGAGCAGCGGCCGTGGCGGGGTGGATCAATATCGGGCTGTATATTTGGAGGGCGCCCGCAATCTGGCGGAGGTTTTGGCTCCCAAAAAGCTCGTTTTTACCAGCAGCACCTCTGTCTACGCGCAAGTGGGCGGCGAGTGGGTTGACGAGGAGAGCGATGCCGCACCGCCTCGGGAAACGGGGCAGGTGCTGCTTGAGACGGAGCGTCTGGTGTGCGCCTTGGGCGGGGTTGCCGCTCGCCTGGCTGGAATTTACGGCCCGAGCCGGTCCGTTTTACTGAGGAAGTTCCTGAGCGGGGATGCCCGGATCGAGGGCGACGGGTTGCGGTGGATCAACCAGGTCCACCGGGAGGACATCGCTTCGGCCTTGTTTTGTCTCGCCTCGCAGGGCGCTCAGGGAGTGTTCAACGTCAACGACGATGCGCCTTTGCCTCAGCGCGAAATCTACGCGTGGCTGGCGACCCGGTTCCAGAAGGAGCTGCCGCCCGCTGGGCCGATTGATTATGATCGCAAGCGCGGCTGGACCAACAAACGGGTGAGCAACGCCAAGCTCCGGCGGCTGGGGTGGGCGCCGCAGTTTCCCTCGTTTTTCGATGCCGTTGAGCGTGACCTCGGCCTGATTGAGGGGGCTTGAGGGCATCATGGGCCGACGGGGGAGTGCCGCGGAGGCACCTCCCTCTTCCTCTCGCATAAGCGAAAGTGATAATGCGCAATCAGCCTCTCGACCAACGCGTGCGGCTTTGTTTTAATCCACGCTTTTCCACAGCAACGCATGGCCTACACGACCTGCACTCCACCCGAAGGGGGAAAAATCTCCATTTCCAAAGGGAAACTCCAAGTTCCTGCAAACCCGGTTATCCCGTTTGTCCGGGGCGACGGAACGGGCCCGGACATCTGGGCCTCCAGCGTGAGGGTGCAGGATGCGGCTTTGGAGAAGGCTTACGGCGGATCTCATCATCAAAGGGCTCAACGGAGCGATCGGCATCAAACGGGTGACCTACGATTTTGCGCGGCAGATGGAGGGCGCCACGGAGATCAAGTGCTCCGAATTTGGCGACAATATCATCAGCCATATGTAGGTTCGATTTACGGATGGGCGTGAAGCCGCGTGGTCCTGGGAAATTTTCGATGCGGCCGCGCATTTGAACCACCAGGTTTTGTCGCCCAAGAGAGTCACTTTATGGAGAACTATCCCACGCCTTGGCAGAAGAAGACGTTATGGGCGGCCTTGTCCGCCTTGGCCGTCGTGGTGATCGGCTCCATCGCTGTGGGGCTGATCTGGCTGACTTCACGGGTGCTTGGGTTTCTCCAGCCCATCCTGATCCCATTTGCTGTGGCGGGCGTCATGGCTTACCTCCTGGACCCGGTCGTGAGCAAACTGGTGGCCTGGGGGGCTTCGCGCAAACGGGCAGTCCTTTACGTGTTCGCCGTGGTGTCAATCGGTCTGGCCGGGATCCTTCTTTGGTTGGTGCCGGCGGTTTCCCAGCAGAGTGTGCAGTTGGCTCGCAAGACCCCTAAGCTCACCGAGGATGCGCGCCAGCTTCTGGAAAGGCTGGCACGCGATGTCCAGCAGCGTTACCCCGCGTTCATTCCAAAGTTTCCAGGCCATGATGGAGGCGACACCGGTTCCGCCGACTCCCGTTCGCCAGAGCCCACGAACACCGCTCCGGCGCCCGCGGGCCGTGCCGAACCTTCTGTTGATGCGGCTCCCGTGGCGGATGCGGCGACCAAAAACGCTGCGGCTCAGGCTTCCACGGCGGAGGCTGCGGAGTCCGATCCGTTGGTGTCGATCCAGCAATTTCTCTCCGGAGACTCTTTGCGGAAAGCGCTCCCCACCGTCATCCAGAAGACTTGGAATTTTGTCCGCTCAAGCGTTGGCGGCTTCCTGGGTGTCTTCGGTTTTCTGCTGAGTTTGGTGATCGTTCCGATCTACCTCTACTACCTGCTGGTCGAGAGCCGGAACATCTCGGAGTCCTGGGGTGACTACGTCCCGCTGCGGGCCTCGCATTTTAAGGATGAGGTGGTGGAGACCCTCGAGGAGATCAACGGCTATTTGATCGCATTTTTCCGGGGCCAGCTTCTGGTGAGCCTGATCAACGGGGCGGCGACAGGAATGGGATTGGTGATTGTGGGTCTGGATTTCGGACTCCTCCTTGGCCTGCTTCTCTGTGTGCTGGGCTTGATCCCTTATTTGGGCATTCTGTTGTGCTGGATTCCCGCGGTGCTTATCGCTGCGCTGCACGGGGATCCTTGGTTTTTGCAAGGAGCACCCTGGTGGGCTTTTCCTCTGATTGTGACGGGGATTTTCGTGGCGGTTCAGCAGGTCGACGGCATTTTTTTGACGCCCAAAATCGTGGGGGAATCCGTCGGCTTGCACCCCATGACGGTCATTGCCTCGGTGTTTGTGTGGAGCTTGCTGATGGGGGGGCTTTTGGGCGCCATTCTTGCCGTGCCGATGACGGCGACCATTAAGGTGCTCCTCAAGCGCTACATTTGGGAGCGGCGCTTCCTCAACGGCGTGGATCCGCGCTTGGCTACGGAGGAAAGTTTCTCGGTCCAGCAGGCCCAGCACTCCTTTTCGGAGCGCGATTTATGAACGGGCAGCCGCCTTCCCCGTCCACGCCGCGGGTGATCGTGCCCGATCGCACGCTCCGGGACGCTTTGCTTGCCGGATGCGCGGGGTTACTCGCCATCGGGCTTCTGTGCTACGGCGTTGTCCGGCTCAACGCGGATTCGACACGGGCGCGCTCCAGAACGGCGACGGGGACGGTGCTTGAAAAAGTTTTTACCCCCGCCCCGGAAGAGCTGATCAGCGTGGGGCGCAAAGGCCTCAAGACCAAGGCCATCGAGGGGGAGTATGTGCTCAAGGTCAGGGTCGCCAAAGAAGACCGCGTTTTTGAGGTGCCGGTGGAGAAATCGGTGTATCTGAGTAAAAAAGAGGGCGACTCAATGACCTTTCTGCGTCCGCCGAGCGAAAGATAGAGGGGCCGGGCGGACAGCCGGGGTGTTTGAGTTCTTACCTCGGCTTCTTCCTGCTTTTCATCTGCCGAGCCAACTCTCCTTCGGCCTCCTCCAAGAGCTGCCGAAGCCCGTCGGTGCAGGTGGTGTAGGCGCCGAAGCTGGCCACGGTTTGTTGCTCCAGCAAGTCGGACGTGGCCACCGTCAGGTCGTGCTCTTTGGCGTAAATGGCTGCCAACCTCTCGATCACTTGATCCGCGCTCTGGCCGCTCGCCGAGTAGAGGACTTGGATTCCTCCATCGACGCTCTCCTCCGAAACCTTGCCGCCCTGCCCATCAAAAACCACGACCACGCGAACCCCGCTGGAGTCCTGATATTGGGTGAGCCTTTTGATCAACTCATCGCGGGCGAGCGACATCCGGCGCTGGTGGAGGCGGCGTAAATCGGGCCAGGCGAAGATCACGCTGTGTGCGTCTACGATTAAGAAACGCATGGGGCCAGAAACACAAAAGCGCCGGGCCTGTGAAAGGACCGGCGCAAAGTGGGAAGACAGGAGGTCGCTTGGGGCTGCCCCTTTATTCGGCAGTCGCGGCCGCTTCTGCGGGGGCGGCGGCCTTCTTGCCGGCGCTGCGGCGAGGCTTGGACTTGGTGGCGGCTGCTTCGATGGCTTTCGCCTTCTTGCGCTCCAGATAAGCGATGCGGCGGCGGCGTTTGATGATTTTGTTTGTTTGCTGGCCCATAAATTCGGTTGGTTTGTTAAAGAGGGTGAGAGTCACTAGGACATGCGGCTTCCCCGGTCAATCGCTTTCCCGGGCCGTTCTGCGTTGTTTCGGCGGCCGCCTGCGAAGGGAGGGGGATTTGGCAGGGACTCGGGATTTGGCACCGGTAGGGGCTGCCTTCGGTTTTTGAGGACGGGCTGGACGAGGCTTGGGTTCGCTGGCTTTCAATTCCTGCACCTCGCGGGCGGTGAGGAGACGCCATTCGCCGGGCTTCAGGGGCCCGATGCGGAGGCCGCCAATTCGAATCCGGCGCAGGTGCGTGACCTCGTATCCGAGCGAATAAAACATGAGTCGGATTTCGCGTTTGATTCCCTGGCGGAGGACCACCTTGAGCAGCTGGGGCGTCACCACGTTGATCTGGTAGGCTTTGGCTAGGCCGCCCTCGATGCGAATCCCCTTGAGCAGCTTTTCGCGATGGCCCGAGTCAAAGGGCCGGTCGAGCCCCACCTCGTATTCTTTGTCCACTTCGTGGCTGGGGTGGGTGAGCGCCATTGAAAGGTCGCCGTCGTTGGTGACGATCAAAAGTCCTTCGCTTTCCTTGTCCAGTCGTCCCACGTGAAACACCCTTGGCCAGCGTTTGGGGAGGAGCTCGAAAATGGTGCGCCGCTCGAGCTCGTCGCTGGCGGTGCAGAGGTAGCCACGCGGTTTGTTGAGAACGGCGGCGATGGGCTGCTCCGAGTGCACAACCCGGGATCCCACCTTCACCGAGTCCTCCGGGCTCACCTGGGCGGCGAGATCTGTCACCACGTGGCCGTTAATTTTGACCCGGCCGGCTATAATAATTTCCTCAACACCGCGGCGTGAGCCCAGGCCGGCAGAGGCTAGAAATCGATTCAAACGCATGGAACATGCGGAAATAGCCGCTCCGGGGAACATGGCCAAGGCAATTGCGGGAAATGCCCGGGGCTGGATTCAAACCGTTCCCTCGCTTTCACCCGGTTTGAGACGTTGACGCCGGGCCCGCTCCCCAGCCGTCGAGCGTCTTGCATCGGAAAAATCATCCGCTATTTAAATGCGAACAACGTCCTTTTTCACAAAATGTCGAAGTTGGTTATCCCCAGAAAAACCGTCTACCGCCTCTCCCTGTATTACCGGGCGTTGCAGCGCCTCAAAGCCAACGAGGTGGACACCGTTTCTTCTGCTGCGCTGGCAAAGGCCGCGGGCGTAAAACCCACCCAGCTGCGCAAGGATCTGACTTATTTCGGCCAGTTCGGCACCCGCGGCCTGGGTTACAATGTCGCGGCCTTAAGTGCCCAGCTCACCGAGGTGCTCGGGACCACCCATCTCCAGCCCGTCATCCTAGTTGGCGCGGGGCATTTGGGGTCCGCTTTGTTGCGCTATCCGGGTTTCGCTAAGGAGGGGTTTGAGGTCGTCGCGGCTTTCGATGCGGATGCCACGCGGAAACGCTCCCGGGATCTCGGCGTCAGGGTGTATCCCATGGAAAAGGTGGAGGAAGTGGTCCGCAAAAAACGGATCAAAATGGCGATCCTCACCGTTCCCGGCACGGTGGCGCAGGAGGTCGCCAACAACCTCATCGCCGCCGGTATCCTGGCGGTGCTGAATTTTGCGCCCATCATTCTCCAGGTGCCGGACAACGTGGTGGTCAACAACGTGGACTTGGCCATCGAGCTTGAGAACCTCAGTTATTTTATCCAGTGAACGGCGCCCTTGAAGGGGCCTCCGGCCTGGCGGTCCTGGATGTTGAGCCCGAGGAGTTTAATTTGGAGCTCACTCTGGGGTGCGGGCAGGTGTTCCATTGGGAGCGCTCCGGCGCGGGTTACATCGGGTTGATGGGCGAAGTCCCCGTCTACGTGGAGCAGGCGGGCCCAGAGCTCAGGCTCACCGCGGGGGTGGAGGCCGTTGCGTCCCGCTACTTTGCTTTGGATCATCCTCTCGAGGCGATCTATGCGTCTTTCCCGAAAGACCCGGCGATGAACGCGGCGCTGGAGTTTTGCCGGGGGCTGCGTCTGATTCGCCAGCCTCTCTGGGAGTGCGTGGCCACCTTTATTACCTCGGCAATGAAACAGGTGCCTCACATCACCCAGATGTCCCATTCCCTAAGGCGCACATTCGGCTCGGCTGTGTCGTGGCAAACCCAAACGCTCCATGCCTATCCGACCCCGGAGCGAATCGCCATGGCATCCGAGGCGGATCTGAGGGAGTGCCGGCTCGGGTTTCGGGCCAAGAACCTCCTCGGCGCGGCGCGCATGATCGCCAGCGGCGAGGTGGACCTCGCGGCGATTACCCGTCTCGAAGATGAGCCTGCTCTGCGCGAGCTGTGTCGTTTGCCGGGAGTCGGGGTGAAGGTGGCCAACTGCGCGCTCCTTTTCGCCTATGAGCGGCCTCGCGCCTTTCCCATCGACGTGTGGATTGAGCGGATTTTGCGCGAGATTTATTTCACCCGGAAACGCAAGGTCACCGTCCAGCGGCTCAAGAAGTTCTCCGAAAGCTACTTTGGGCCTTACAGCGGTTACGCCCAACAGTATCTCTTCCATCATGCCCGCAAGACATGGAAACTCAGAGGGCGGCAGACGGCTTGATTCAAGCCCCTCAACCCTCGTATCCGATTGCAACTGCGGTGTCTGATCCGTCCTCCTCTCATGTTTATTGATGTCGCCCTCAACCCCGCTGAGATCGCGCGCCTTCCGGGATGTGATCTCTCGGAGACCACGTGTGTCGTGTTTGACGTCTTGCGGGCGACTTCCTCCATGGTCACGGCCCTGGCTCACGGGGTGGAGGCCGTTTACCCGGTTTCCACCATCCCAGAAGCCCTTGCCCTTCAAGCCCGGTTGCCGGGTTCCGTGCTCGCGGGTGAACGCCATGGGGAGCGAATCGACGGGTTCGAATTGGGAAACTCGCCTTTTGAGTATTGCAGCGCGGTTTGCGGGAAGACCCTGGTGACAACGACAACCAACGGCACGGTGGCTCTCCGAGCCTGCGAAGGGGCCCGCGTGGTGTTGGTCGGCGCGCTTCTGAATCTCGGGGCCCTCGCTCAGGAGCTTCGCAATCGCAATCCGGCTCGGGTGCTCCTTGTTTGTGCGGGAACTTTCGAGGAGTTCGCTTTGGAGGATGCCTATGCGGCGGGATTGCTCGTTGAGGCTTTGGGCGACGCCCAACTCAGCGATGCCGCTCATTCCGTGAAGGCTTTGCCCCGGCTGTTTTCAGATCCTTTGAGCGCTTTGCAAACGGCCAAAAACGGGAGGGTTTTGGTCGGAAAAGGCAGAGGCAAAGAGGTGGAACGGTGCGCCCAGGTGTCCTTTTACTCCGCAGTGGGGCGGATGGAGTCCGGCGCCGTGCGACCGATTTTCTAATGCGCAAAGGTCTCCTGCGATTTCTCCGGCGCATCAGCGCCGCGCTGCCGGATATCCGCCATCTGCCGCCCCGGCGCCAGATGGTGGGCGCGTTGGTTGTGGCGATCGGCTTGCATGGGGCGGCCTTTTTATTGATGGGGGTGCTCGGGTGGCTTTTTCCCGGCAATCCTGCGGCGCTCGTTGAGGTCAGCCCGGCGATGAAAACGGTGGAATGGGTGTTGCCGCCGCCCGAGCCGGAGCGGGTCCCTCTGCTGATCAAGGAGGCGCCGGACTCGCTTCCCGTCGCGGATTCAGAGGGCCTCGCAAAATCGGAGAAAGCCCCGGAGGCCGCTGTGTTTCAATCCAGCCAGAACATGCGAGCCGCCAGCGAACGTCCCGGCGACGGCTCGATTCCTCTGCCCAGTCAGGACGGAGCCAACCTGCCGTTTACCCAGTTCAAGAACCAATTCAGCCGCAACGGAACCCCCAGGGACTCGGAGGCCGCCGCCGAGCCCGCTCCGCCGGCCAAAGCGCCCCCGACCGCCGACCCACGAGCGGCGTCGGAGCCCAAGGTTCCGGCTTACCGGGTGAACCCAATGCCTCAGAAGGAGGTTGAGACTCTGGCCCGGCTGGAGCCGACGAAAAAACCACCCCTTCCTTTGCCGGATGAGCCGGCGTCCCCTCCTGATGCCGTCAAACCGCCGGAACCAGCGAACGACCCCCAGCGCGGGCAACCACCCCAGCCCCAACGCTCGGACGCTTTCCAACCCGAGCTGCGAAAAACGCGGGTCGAGGGGAATATCTCCAATCGCGGACGGCCCGCCGTGGATGCCATCCGGACGCCGCTGGGGGTTTACCGGCAAAAGCTCGGCGCCCAGATTCATTCCCGCTGGAATTATTACCGCGCGCAGACGGCCGACCTGCATGCGCTTGGCACCGTGCGGATCCGTTTCTTTGTTGATCGCTCCGGTAAAATTCAGGATGTCGCGATCATCGAAAACAACTCAAACCAGACCTTTGGAGATGTTTGCGAACGTTCCGTCCGCGAAGCCGAAATTCCTCCTCCCCCGAGGGATTTGGAGCTTATGAAGGACGGTCGATTGGAAATGGTCTTTAGTTTCACCCTCTACAGCGCCCAATAAAAATGCCCATGCCCCTTCTCGCTGCCTCATTCCAGTCCGTTTACCAGTTCTTCGCGCAGGGCGGATTTTTCATGGTGCTTCTGCTCTGCTGCTCGGTGGTTGCTCTGGCCATCATTCTCCTCCGCGGTTTGGCGCTTCGTCGCGAACTCGTGGTGCCCGAGCGAATTGAACACGAGATCAACCTTCTGGACCCTGACGGCGGGGATGCGGTCCAGAAACTCATGCCGTTGGTGGAAGGCCAAGACGCGGCTCTGGCGCGGATTGTCCAAGTCGGGCTCGAGCACCTGGGGTGGACGAAGTCGGAGAACATCGAGACCGTTCAGACCCGGGCCCGGCATGAGATCGTGCTGCTGGAGAGCGGGCTTTTCGTGCTGGAGGTGATCGTCGGGATTGCGCCGCTGCTGGGTTTGCTGGGGGCGGTCGCGGGGTTGGTGACGGTGTTTGCCACGCTCGGGGCGAGCGCCAATGTGTCGGACCCGAGAGGGATCGCGAAGGGGATTTCCGAGGCTTTGAGCACGACGATCGTGGGGCTTTCGATCGCGATTCCCTGCCTGATTGCCCACACGTATTTCACCAAAAAAATCGAGACCATGGCGGCTGAGATGGAATCGCTGGTGGTGGAGATGCTCTCCAAGTGTTACGAGCAGAAAAAAAGGAGGGCAACCGCCCGGGTCTCCCAGCCCGTAGGCTCCGGGGCGGCGTATGCCCCGCAACCCCGCAAGAATGAACCCGGGAGCCGACTGTGAGCTTTTACATACGCAAACGGCGCTCTCCCCAGGTCATGATCGTGGCGATGATCGACATCTTCGCGATTCTGCTGATCTTTGTGATCGTCACCACCACGTTCAAGGTGCCCGAGACCGATCAGGCCGCCCTCAGTATCCAGTTGCCTGAATCCAAGACGGCGGCACCCATGAAAAGCGCCGAGCAAATCGGTATTTTGTCCGTTTCCGCCAAGGAAGAGGTTTTTCTCGATGCAAAACCGCTCAGATTGGGGGAGCTTGCGGCCGGAATTCGCGAGTATCTTAAAGAAAAACCAGGCCGCAAACTGGCGATGCGTGCCGATGAGAAAGTCTCCTACGGTTTTTTGATCAAGGTGCTCGACGCCCTCAGAGAGGGGGGCGTGCAGGGAAACCTCTCGGCTTTTACCCAGACTACAAAATGATTTTGGACATTGTGAATTACGGCGATCCGGTGCTGCGAACCAAAGGGGCGCCGGTGGGCGACATCACCGAGGAGCTCAAGCGTTTGGCTGCCGACATGATCGACACCATGCGGGATGCCGACGGCGTGGGACTCGCCGCGCAGCAGGTGGGCGTGCCCTTGCAGATGGCGGTGCTGGACGTGGCGGCGTCCGAGGATCGTCCGAGCTCCATGCACATCGCCGGGCAGGCGGTGGATTTCGAAAAACTCATGCCGATGGTTCTCCTCAATCCGCAGCTGGAGCTGAGTAAGGAGAAGGAAAGTGGCACCGAGGGCTGTTTGAGTTTCCCTGAGATGAGCGCTCAGATCAGCCGCTCGGCCACGGTGCGTGCGCGGGCAAGACTGCTGGACGGCTCCGAGATCGACTTCGAAGCCAGTGGTTTGCTCGCCAGGGCTCTCCAGCATGAGGTGGATCATCTCCACGGGGTGCTCTTCATTGACCGGATGAACGCCGCAACCAAGGTGGCTTTGTCCGGAAAATTAAAGCGCCTGCAAAAGGCCCAGAGGCGCTAGTTTGTCTCATCCTGTTCCGTCTTTCAGGTCTATGCCGTTTTCTTTCCGACTCACCCGGGGCTCGGGTTCCGTATGAAGCTTTCCACCATCCACTCGACTCTCTCAGAACTCGGAACGCAGCCGACGCGCAGCTTGGGCCAGAATTTTCTCCACGACCAGAATCTGGCGGAGTGGATGGTCGCACAACTTTCCATCCAGCCCGGCGAGAGTTGGGTGGAGCTGGGGCCGGGCCTCGGGGCGTTAACCGAGTATGCGCACCGCAAATCCACCAACGGTCTGCTCATTGAGAAGGACGGCAGGCTCGCCGGTTTTCTCTCCCAGAAGTACCCGCAGCTTGAGGTGGTGCACGGCGACGCATGTGAGTTCGATGTGCGGAAGCTCTTCGCGGGCGGGCCTGTGAAGGTGTTTGGGAACCTCCCTTACTACGTCTCCAGCCAGATCCTCTTTCAGTTTACCAACGAGCCCAGCCCGGTTTGCGCCCTGAGTTTTACCCTCCAGAAGGAACTCGCTCAACGGCTCTCCGCCGAACCGAGAACGAAGGAATACGGCGCGTTGACCCTGATTCTGGGCCGCCGCTGGCGGGTCAAATACCTGCGGACGTTGCCGCCGTCGGTGTTCACGCCGGCGCCCAAGGTGGATTCCGCCGTGGTTTTGCTGACGCCGCGCGAGCGCGGGGAGTTGCCGGAGTGTGATGGCGGCCGGTTTGTCACGATGGTCAAACAGGGCTTTTCACAGAGACGCAAACAGCTCCGGAAGATGCTGGTCAGCCATGAATTGGACTGGCCGGCGGTTTGCGCCCAGCTCGGTGTCGAGGAGACGGTGCGCGCCGAGGAGCTCTCGTTGGCTCAGTGGATTGAACTGACCAATCTGGCGTCTCGTCACGCCGGCGGCCCCGAATTCGCCATCGGTCACAAGCAGGCGCAGGACGTGCACGGGGAGATTTTTGACGTGGTGGACGAGGCCGATCAAGTGGTCGGCCAGGCCTCACGTCACGAGGTCCACACCCGCAAACTGCACCACCGCGCGGTGCATCTCTTTGTGTTCGATAAACACGGGCAGCTCTTTCTCCAGAAGCGCTCCCGCTGGAAGGATAAACACCCCGGACTTTGGGACTCGAGTGCGGCCGGGCACGTTGACTCCGGTGAGACCTACGACCAGACGGCGGCGCGTGAGCTCGCCGAGGAGCTGGGCGTCTCGGCTGATGTGGAGCCGCTTGGGTCGCTTCCCGCGTCCGATGCGACGGGATGGGAGTTTATCCGGATTTACAAGGCGCAGCATTCCGGGCCGTTCCGGCTTCCCCCGGCTGAAATCGAAAGCGGCACATTTTTCGCCCTCGATCAGATCGATCGCTGGTCCGGGGCGCGCCCGGGGGATTTCGCCCCCGGGTTTTTGGAATGCTGGCGGGTGTTTCGCGGCGCCCGCAACGAGTAGGCCACGAGCCGCCGAGGCTATTTGGGAAACGCCAGCTTGCCCTCGTGGGCGTCGACGCGAATCGTCTCGCCCTCGTGGAACTTGCCTTCGAGCAGTTCCAAGGAGAGCGGATCCAGCAGTTGACGTTGAATGATGCGTTTGAGGGGGCGGGCTCCGTAGACCGGGTCGTAGCCTTCGAATGCGAGCAGCGTCTTGGCTTCGTCGGTGAGTTGGAGTGTGAGCTTTTGAGCAGCCAACCGCTGGGTGAGTCGCGCAACCTGGATGTCGACAATCTTGCGCAAGTCCGTCTCGCTGAGCCGGTCGAAAATCACCGTCTCATCGACGCGGTTCAGGAACTCCGGTCGGAAATGGCCGCGCAACGCATCGAGAACCAGCGCCTCGCGTTGCTCGGCGTTGTTTGCGTCGAGAATGTGCTGCGAGCCGATGTTGGAGGTCATGATGATGACCGTGTTTTTGAAATTCACAGTGCGCCCCTGGCCGTCGGTGATCCGTCCGTCATCAAGCACCTGCAGCAGCAGGTTGAAAACCTCCGGGTGCGCCTTCTCGATCTCGTCAAAAAGCACCACGCTATAGGGTTTGCGCCGCACCGCTTCGCTGAGTTGCCCTCCCTCCTCGTATCCCACATAGCCGGGAGGCGCCCCGATGAGCCGCGCGACGGTGTGTTTCTCCATGTACTCGCTCATGTCGATCCGGATCATGGCGTGCTCGTCGTCGAAGAGAAACTCCGCCAGCGCGCGGCTGAGTTCTGTTTTGCCCACTCCGGTGGGGCCCAGAAAAATAAAGGAGCCGATCGGGCGGTTTTCGTCCTGCAACCCGGCGCGCGCTCGGCGCACCGCGTTGCTGACGGCGTTGATGGCTTTCCTCTGCCCGATCACCCTCTGCCCAAGGCGCTGGTCCATGTGCACAAGTTTTTCGCGTTCCCCTTCGAGCATCCGCGCCACAGGAATGCCCGTCCACGCGCTGACGACCTCTGCGATATCCGCGTCGGTGACTTCCTCCTTGAGCATTTGGGCCCCGCGCTGGACCTCGGCGAGCTGCCGATTGTGGGTTTCCAATTGATGCTGCACCGACGGAATGCGGCCGTATTGGATTTCACTGGCTTTTGCGAGTTCGCCTCGGCGCTGCGCCCGCTCAAGTTCAATGCGCAACTGCTCAAGCTCTTCGTTCAGCTTGCGCGATTGGTCGATCACACTTTTCTCGCTCTGCCACTGCGCTTTGAGCCGGGAGGATTGTTCCCGCAAATCCGCCAGATGCCGCTCGATGACAGCGAGTCGTTCTTTGCTCGCCGCGTCCTTCTCTTTCTTGAGGGCTTGTTTCTCCATCTCCAGCTGCATCATCTCCCTCTCCATCTCGTCGATCTCCGTCGGCAACGACTCCAATTCGATTTTGAGGCGGGACGCTGCTTCATCCACAAGGTCCACCGCTTTGTCGGGAAGAAACCGGTCGCTGATGTAGCGTTGAGAGAGCACCGCCGCCGCCACGAGCGCGGCGTCTTGGATGCGCACCCCGTGGTGAACCTCGTACCGCTCCTTGAGTCCCCGCAGAATGGCGATGGTGTCTTCCGTGCTGGGTTCGTCCACGAGCACCGGCTGAAAGCGCCGCTCCAGCGCGGCGTCTTTTTCCACGTATTTGCGGTACTCATTGAGCGTGGTGGCCCCGATGGTCCGGAGTTCCCCTCGCGCAAGTTGCGGCTTGAGCATGTTGGACGCGTCCACCGCCCCCTCGCTCGCCCCAGCCCCCACGATCGTGTGGAGCTCATCAATGAAGAGGATGATCTCGCCTTGGGAGTCGGTGACCTCCTTGAGAAAGGCTTTGAGGCGATCCTCAAATTCGCCCCGGAATTTGGCTCCGGCAATCATTGACCCGATATCCATGCTGATCAGGCGCTTGTTCTTGAGCGACTCGGGCACGTCACCGGACACGATCCGCCGTGCCAGCCCCTCCACGATCGCGGTTTTACCGGTGCCGGGCTCTCCGATGAGAACCGGGTTGTTTTTCGTGCGCCGAGAGAGCACCTGCATCACCCGGCGAATCTCGTTGTCGCGTCCGATGACCGGATCGATTTTACCGCGGCGGGCCGCCTCCGTCAGATCGCGTCCGTATTTCTCGAGGGTCTGGTATTTCCCCTCCGGATTTTGATCGGTGACCCTCTGCGACCCGCGAACCTGCTGCAACGCCTCCATGAGCCGGGCGCGGGTTACACCGCTCTCCTGAAGGACTTTGGCGGCATCGGTTTTGGTGTCCGCCAGCGCGAGCAGATAATGTTCGGCGCTGAGGAACTCGTCCTTCATTCGCGCCATCTCTTTTTCAGCGCTGTCGATCGCCTCGCGCAATTCGCTCCCAAGGAACGTCTGGATTCCGGCGCCTTGGATCTTCGGGCGCTTGTCGAGCAAGTCTTGAAGACGCTGTTTGAGAGTGCTCGTGGAGACCCCGAGTTTGTCGAGCAGCGGGCGTGTGACCCCCTCACTCTGTTCGAGGAGACAGGCCAATGCGTGCGCGTTGGTGATCTCCTGGTGTTGGCTGCGGCTGGCCAAATCCTGGGCGGATTGGAGCGCTTCCTGCATCTTCTGGGTGAATCGATCGGGTCTCATATCTCTCCCTCGTTCCTCAGCAGAAAACTGACCGCCCGTTTTTCAGAGGAGCACCCCTTTGTCGCCGAGTCAGGATGGCGCATCCGTGTCTCTGGGTGGGGCACTCTGCCGCATCGCTTCGGCGGGGATGAAGGAGGCGGGTCGAAGAAAACCTCGAACCCGCCCCCTCCTTTTTACCACCCCTGGCAAAAGTCGAATGCTGCGCTGCGCCCGGTCGGCTGATCTGAACCGGTCGCTGACTTCGTGCACTCATAGTGGCTCCCCGTTCGCGCTCAAAGCTCAATGGCGAGCGGCGCCCCACGAGCGGGGCATCGGGAGTTTTACTCGCCGTGGGTGATCTCAGGGGTAAGAGGAGAGGGTAGCGGTTTTAAAGCTCCCGCCGCCCGGTCCCGGGCTTTGATCCTCAATCCTGGCTCGCGCGTAATCTTTCTTTCTTCTCCTCGCAATCCTGCTGGATACGCCGCAAGTCGCGCTGGAGTTGCTCCTCGAGTTCGAGCGCCTCGGGCAGCTTGCCCTCGTTCTGAGCTTTGCGGATTTGTTCTTTGAGGAAGAGTTCGCGCTCCGCGGTTTTCGCTTTGTAAGTGGAGTCGATCTCGGCCAGTTCGGCCTTGGTCTTTTCGGAGAGTTTGCGTGTGGGGGCCTCTTTTTCGAGGCGTTCCATGGCCAGTTCGTAGGCGGATTTCATAAACTTGGGGTTGAGTGTTCGATTGGGAGCGACCAAGAAGTCGCCCTGCCTTTGATTCTGATTCGCGCGCGCTCAACTCTCAACTCTCTGAAATGATCAAACTCCTTAGCACTGACTTCGATGGAACCGTGGTCGATCACTTCGGAGCTCCCCCGGTGTCTCCGGAATTCCTGGTGGCTCTGGCGTGGTTGCGAAAACGGGGGGTCTTTTGGGCGGTCAACACAGGGCGCGAACTGGCCCATATCCTCGAAGGGCTTGGTCAGTTCGCGTCGCCGGTTGAGCCCGACTTTATTCTGACTGCTGAACGCGAGGTGTTTCATCGGAGCCCCGACGGAAAATGGCAGGATTACGGTGACTGGAATGCGCGCTGTGCGGCGGCGCATGACGTGCTTTTTTCCCAAGCGAGTTCGTTGCTGACCGATATCGAGGAGTTTCTCCGGGTGCATGTGAAAGCCCATCCCATCTACGAGGGGACGCGGCTCATTGGGCTGGCCACTGAAACCGACGAGGAAATGGATCGGGTTTGCGAATTTCTTGAGCGCGAGCGGCGGCGGGTTCCGGGTTTTCAGTTCATGCGCAACACGGTTTATGTGCGGTTCTGCCATGAGGCTTACAGCAAAGGCACGGCTCTGGGGGAGCTGGGACGTTTGGTGGGGATCGGCCCGGAGGGGATTTTTGCCGCGGGCGATCATTACAACGACTTGCCGATGCTCGATGGAACCCATGCGCGGTGGGTGGCTTGTCCCGAGAACTCGGTCGAGGCTGTGAAGTCCACGGTGCTCCGAGCCGGAGGTTATGTCGCGCAAAGCCGGTGTAGCTTCGGGGTTTTGGAGGCGCTCCGCTTTTTTGGTGCGCTGGACGGGCTCCACTAAGCGGGGGAGAGGTTTTCCATGGCGTCCGGACCGGTTCCCAGGAAACAGAAGCTCCTTCAACAGATCGATCGCAGCGCCCGGCTCAAGGTCATCAACGAGCTCAAGCGCACGCAAGGCCTTGCGGTGAGTGGATTGGCTGAGAGGCTTCAAATGAGTTATATGGGCGTCAAAGGCGTCTGCCTCGATCTGGAAAAGCGGGGCCTGCTCGACACCTGGCGGCAGCCTCAAAAGGTGGGGCGGCCTCAGATGCTCTACCGGCTGACGGAGCGGGCCCAGGAGCTGTTTCCCTCGGAGAGCAATGGATTGACCCTGGAATTGCTGGAGGCGGCCCAACGGCTCTTTGGAACGACCGCCCCGGAGAAGCTCCTTTTGGTGATGTTCCAGAAGCAGAAGGAAAAATATGCGGCCCGCGTCAACGGGGGATCATTGGAGGAGCGCGTGGAACAACTGACCCGCGTTCGAGAAAAGGAGGGGTATATGGCCGAGTGCGCGCGGGACGGTGCGGGTTGGAGGCTGATTGAGTATCATTCGCCGATTCTCGACGTGTTGAAATCATTCCCGGTCGTCACCCGTTTTGAGGTGGAAATGTTTGAGCGTCTGCTCGGGGTGCCCGTGCGCAGGGAGCTGAGCACCGCATCCGGGCTCTTTGAGGCCACGTTTTTTATTGGATGAAGGCGGAAGTCTGGGCTTCTCGGGATTTGGCGGCGGGGGCGAGCCTTCCCGGCCCCCGGATTGGGCTGCCGGATTGCGCGCGATGTTTTCGCGGAAAAAAAGGTTGTCATTCAGAGGTTGGTGGCTAGTTTGCCCGCCCCATGCCCAAGTCGATCGCACGTCGCAAGACGAAGAAATCAGCAGCCAAACGGTTCAAAGTCACTGGCACGGGCAAGATCCTTCGCCGCAAAGCGGGTTTGCGTCACCTGGCCTCTTCCAAGAGTCCGAAGCGCAAGCGCAACCTCGGCAAGGCCGGCCTGGTCGATGAGACGATGGAGGCGCGCATCAAAGAGTGCCTTCCTTTCGCCTAAACGATCGTGACTGAATCTGCCCGTCTGTTCGGCTAGAGGCCGGATATGAGGGAGCGCGAGGCGGCAGATTTTTTAAAAAACCACAACTCAACAGCGCACCCCCAACCAAAAAACTGATTCATGCCAAGAGCCACTAACGCCCCGTCCAGTCGGGAACGCCGGAAGAAAATTGTCGATGCCGCCAGAGGATTCCGCGGCCGTCGCTCCAAGCTTTTTCGTTACGCCAAGAATGCGGTGATGAAAGCCCAAGTCTGGGCTTACCGCGACCGCAAGACCCGCAAACGCAACTTCCGGATGCTCTGGCAGCAGCGGATCAACGCCGCGGCTCGCGCCAACGGCCTCACCTACAGCCGGTTTATGGAAGGCCTCAAGGCCGCCAAGATTGATCTCGATCGCAAGGTCCTTGCCGAGATCGCTGTCAGCGACGAGGCGGCCTTCAAGGCTCTTTTCGCGAAAGCCGCTGCCGCTCTCGACGCCAAGCGCAAGGCTGCCGCTTCCAAGTCCGTCGCGGCTTAATCGGCCCCGCCGACTTCAAGAAATTCTTTAGCCCAGCCTCGAATGCGCCTCCGCGTGTTCGAGGCTGTTTTTTTTACTCGCCCTCTTTTTCTCATGATCGAACAGCAACTTGAACAACTCCGAGCCGAGGCTTTTGCGGACTTGGCCGGCGTTTCCGATGAATCCGCGCTTGAGGCGGTTCGCATCAAATATCTGGGCCGCAGCGGCGGGCTCACCGCCGTGAGCGAGTCGATGAAGAGTGTGAGCAAGGAGGAGAAACCCCGTATTGGGAAGCTTCTCAACGAGGTGCGCAACGCTCTCACGACGGCTTTGGATGAGCGCAAAGCGGCGCTGCTTTCCGACGCTGACAGGAAGGCTTTCGCAGGCGTGGATGTGACGCTTCCCGGGGTGGCCGCGCGCTTGGGAACCCTGCACCCGATCACTCAGTTGCAGGACCGCGCCGTCCAGATTTTCCGCAGGATGGGCTTCGCGCTGGCGGACGGTCCTGACATGGAAACGGAGTTCCACTGCTTTGACGCACTGAACACTCCCGCCGATCATCCTGCCCGCAACGAGCAGGACACCTTTTATTTCAATGACGGTCGGCTGCTGCGGACCCAAACGAGCACGGTGCAGATCCGCACCATGGAGAAAAACACGCCTCCGATCCGCATCATCGCTCCCGGGGCGGCCTATCGGCGCGATGAAATCGACGCGACGCATCTCGCCCAGTTCACTCAGATGGAGGGATTGGCGGTGGATGAGGGCCTGAGTGTTGCGGATCTCAAGGGCACCCTGGAGTTTTTCTTTCGCGAGCTCTTTGGCAAAGACGCCAAGTTCCGTTTCCGCCCCCATTTTTTCCCGTTCACGGAGCCCAGCTACGAGGTGGACATCAAGTCGACAGCCGTGGGGAGCGCGGACCGCTGGCTGGAGATCGCAGGCTGCGGCATGGTGGACCCCGCAGTGTTTGATTCGATCAACCTCCGCCGCAAAGACCGCGCTTTTGATCCGGAAAAAGTAACCGGGTTCGCTTTCGGGTTCGGGTTGGATCGGCTGGCGATGATTATGTCCGGTGTTTCGGATATCCGGGCCTTTACCGACAACGATCAGCGGTTCCTTTCCCAGTTCTAAATCCCGGCGGGAGCCGGGGGGCGGGTGTTAACGCATTCGTCCGCCTTTTTCCTCACTCATATGAAAGTCTCTCTTAATTGGTTGCGGGAGCTCGTCGAGCTGCCCTCCTCTGTCGAAGCATTGGTCGACCTGCTCACGCTGGCCGGGGTGGAAGTCGAAGGCATCGAGACTCGCGGGGTTTCCATCGCGGAGGTGGTTGTCGCTGAGATCCGCGAAAGTGTTCAGCATCCCAACGCCGACCGCTTGAGCGTTTGTCAGGTGGATGATGGATCCGGGGCGCTCCGTCAGATTGTTTGCGGGGCCAAGAATTTCAAAGTCGGCGACAAAGTGCCCGCGGCCCTGCCCGGGGCCGTTCTGCCGGGCGATTTCCGGATCAAGGTGGGCAAACTCCGGGGCGTTGAGAGTCAGGGCATGCTTTGCAGCGCCGAGGAACTCGGCCTGCCCAAGGGGGAAGACGGGCTTTTGATTCTTTCCCCCGAAGCGGTGGCGGGCACCCCGTTGTCCGCCCTGTATTCGGGCGACACGATTTTGGATCTTGAGATCACGCCGAACCGCCCGGATTTGCTCAGCGTCAACGGGATCGCCCGCGAGATTGGCGCTTTGACGGCCCGCCCTGTCCGCTTGTTTGAACCCAAGGACGCGGCGGTTGTCCCTGCGCAGAGCACCGTTGCCGTAGAGGCCGCCGGGCTTTGCCCGTTTTATTCTGCGCGTGTGATTCGCGGGGTGCGTGTGGGGCCGAGTCCGGAGTGGCTGCGCACGAAGCTCGAGTCTGTCGGGCTGCGTTCCATCAACAACATCGTCGATATCACCAATCTGGTCATGTTGGAGCAGGGCCAGCCCTTGCATGCGTTCGACTTGGCGAAGGTCCAGGGCGGGGTCCGAGTCCGGCTCGCCGGGGCGGGCGAGACCCTGGCCGCGCTGGATGGCAAAACCTACGCGCTCAGCCCCGAGCACCTGGTGATCGCCGACGAGGCTCGCGGATTGGCCATTGCCGGTATCATGGGCGGGGCGGAGAGCGCCGTGACGCCGGAAACAACCGACATTCTCCTTGAGAGCGCGGCTTTTGAATCGGCCGGCATCCGGCGCACTTCGCGTCAGCTGGGGCTCTCCAGCGACTCCAGTTATCGATTTGAACGGGGAGTGGACAGGGCGGGGGTTCTGAGCGCCAGCCAGCGGGCTTGCGAGCTGGTGGTCGAGTTGGCGGGCGGCACGACGGAGGCCCTCCAGGTCGGAGGGGAGGCGGTTCAGGGCGCAACTCCGGTTGTGTCCCTGCGTCTGAAGCGAGTGGAAGATCTCCTTGGGGTCTCCGTGGCCTCTTCCCGTGTCGAGCAGATCCTGACGGGGTTCGGCCTCCATCCATCGGAAGGCGGTTGGTCGATCCCGACGTTCCGGGCGGATCTCACCCGCGAGGTGGATCTTATCGAGGAGATCGCGCGGGTGATTGGCATGGAGGCGATCCCGGCGTGCACCCAAGCGCGGTTCTCGCCGGCGAGTGCGGTGGACCGCAGCTACGATCGGGCCATGGCGTTGCGGCGCACCTGTGCGGGGCTCGGGTTGCATGAGGCGCGGAGTTTGACGTTGGTGCCGGAAAAACCGCTGGGGATGGCTTTTACTCAGGTCGCCGAATCGGACCAGCAACGGGTCAAAAATCCCATGATCGACGATCAGGTGGTGATGCGTCCCAACCTCCTTCACGGCTTGTTGAAAGCGGTGAAGGACAACGGTCGGGCGGGAGTGAAATCCGTGCGTCTTTTTGAGGTGGGCAGGGTGTTTTCAAAGCGGATGCCTGAGGAGTTCCTGCACTGGGCGATGGTTCTCTGCGGGCCTGTGACTGAACGTTCGTGGCGCACTGCCCAGGGCGCTGACGCTGATTTGTTCACCCTCAAAGGGCTTGTGTCGGCCGCGCTCGGCGGGGCGGTCACTTTCGAGCCGCAGGAAAATCCGGCTCTGGCCCTCGCGCTGACGATCAAAGTCTCAGGGAAAGCCGTGGGGCACGCCGGGCAACTCTGGCCGGCTGATGGTCGCGCCCTTGACTCGCTGGCGCCCATCGTGTTCGCCGAGGTTGACTTGGGGGCGTGGGAAAAAGCGGCAAAAGAGGGTGTTTCAAAGCGGTTCCAAGAAATTCCGCGCTTCCCGGCGGTCACGCGCGACATGGCGCTTGTGGCACCGCTGGAGCTTGCGCACGCGCGAGTCGAGGACGTGCTCAAGGAAGCCAAGGAGCCTTTGCTGGCGGGGGTTGAGCTCTTTGACGTCTTCACCGATCCCAGCGGCGCCAAGCTGCCCGTGGATCGAAAATCACTGGCTTACTCGTTGACATACCGGACATCGGACCGGACACTCACGACAGATGAAGTCAACGCGGCGCATGCCCGCCTCAAAGAGCGTCTGGTGAGCCAGCTGGGGGCGGTTTTCCGCGAATAAGTTCTTTTTAAAAACGATTTTTAAGGAGACAAGAAACTGCTTTTCCCGAGGCCTTCAAACCGCCTCGCGTTTGTTCTGAAAGCCGTGATTTGTCTCCGAGAATTTGCCCTGTGTTGTTCGACCAATCGACGGAAATCCCGGACCGATATTAACATCAATCTTGGAGGCCGGGGTGGGCGAGTGTATGTCATGCCTTCACTGGAAGACAGAACCCCGTCCCAGGTTTCCACCCGTTAACCTTGTGGGGGAACGGGAACTCCGCCGTGACGGCAATCACGGGGCAAAATAAGGCGCCTTGGACTCTGCTGAAGCAGCAATCCGAGGCGCCTTTTTTTTGCGGCCCCCTCTCCTGGTTCCAAAGCGCAGAAAAACATCGGAGAAACTCAATTCCGGCAAACTTTCCAATTTCACTTGGAGAGGGGTTGCGCTTTATTCCCGGCCCACATGCGCGCAATCCTTGCCCTTGAAGACGGCCGTTATTTTATCGGAGAAAGCTTTGGTGCCGTTGGCGCCACGGTCGGAGAGGTGTGTTTCAACACTTCGATGACCGGTTACCAGGAGGTGCTCACGGATCCCTCTTATCGTGGCCAGATCGTGGCCATGACCTATCCGGAGATTGGGAACTACGGGGTCAATCCGCTCGACCAAGAGAGCGGCCAGCCCCACGTGCGCGGTTTTGTCATTGAGGAGCTCAGTCCGGTGGTGAGCAGCTGGCGCTCCACCGGCAGCCTCGACGAGTATCTTAAGACGTGGAACATCCCGGGCATCCAGGGAATCGACACCCGGGCGTTGACCCGTCATCTCCGGGACAAGGGGGCGATGAAGGGAATTCTGACCACCGAAGACATCTCTGTGGAACAGGCCGTGCGCCGCGCGGTTGAAGGGCAGGGGGTGACGGGCATGGACTACGTGAAGGAAGTCACGGCCGCGGCCGCTTATGACTGGGATCCGGAGGATCGTTTGAGCCGGAAATGGACGATCGTCAAGGGGGAGGGGGCTCATTCCGCTGTGACTGAAAATGGGGAGGTTTTCGAAAAACTGCCGCCGACGAGGTTCTCCATCGTGGCCTACGATTTTGGAATGAAACTGAACATCCTCAGGCGTTTGCGTCAGGAGGGGTTCAAAGTGCGCGTGGTGCCCGCAGGCACCTCGGCGGAGGATGTTTTGGCGCTGAAGCCCGACGGAGTTTTCCTCTCCAACGGCCCGGGGGATCCGTCGGCCCTCACCTACGTGCATGCCAACATCCGTGCGCTGATGGGGCGCACCCCTATCTTTGGCATTTGTCTGGGCCATCAGATGCTCGCCTACGCGTTTGGCGGGAAGACATTCAAACTCAAATTCGGGCACCGCGGAGGCAACCAGCCCGTCAAGGACCTCCGGACAGGCAAGGTCACCATCACCTCGCAGAACCACGGATTCGCGGTCGACCCGGAGTCGCTGCCGCCTGAAGTGGAAGTCACGCATGTCAATCTCAACGACGGCACCGTGGAAGGTTTGCGGCACAAGGAGCT
>CAMARB010000039.1 GCA_945860355.1 Chthoniobacter flavus
GCTCTTCGCAAGCTGCCGCGGCAACGGCCCATCAACTTGCGCATCGGTTCAAACATCGGGGTATTCCATCGCATTCCTCGCCAACCCTTTCCGCCCCCTTTCGTTGGCGGAAATTTTCCACGAAACACGCCCTTAACTAAGTGCCATTCGGGTCTGTCCCCAGAAGGCGCCCCAGAAGGCGCCAAAAAAAAATCCTCCGCGTTCTCCGCGGCTCCGCGTGAACTTTGGTGTTCAGGTTAAGCGCGGCAACCCAGGGTTTTCGATATTGCTGGGGAGGGACGCGCCGTGCGAGAGAACCGCCCCAACCGGACTTTTTTCATGAGACGTTTTATCTTTCTGCTGCTGTTGGTGATCCTGCTCGGGTTCAGCTACCACCGCTGGAACCTGCTCCGGGAAGCTGCCGACGGCCGTCGGGTCGCCGAACGGTTCACCCCGGCGCAGACCCCGCCCCTGGACCTCAAAGACGTGCAGGTGCTCTCCGCCATCGACGCCGAATACAGCCGGCTCATCGACGCGGCCATGCCCTCCGTGGTCTGCATCCGATCCCAGGGCGTGGCCCCGATGGACCCGTTTGAGATGCTCTTCCGCCGGCAATTGGGCGCGCCGGCGCCGGTCAAACGTTCCCTGGGTTCCGGGGTGATCGTCTCCGCGGAAGGCCACATTCTCACCAACGCCCACGTCATCGAGGGCATGCAACAAATCGCCGTGCAACTCACCGACGGCCGCACGGTGCCCGCGCAACTCATCGGTGCCGACAAACAAACCGACATCGCCGTGCTGCGAATCAGCGCGCCTCGGATTGCCGCGTTGCCGCTGGGCGACAGCGAAGGGGTGCGCGTGGGCCAGATGGTGTTCGCCATCGGCAACCCGTTCGGGCTCCAGGAAAGCGTTTCCCAAGGCATCATCAGCGCCAAAGGCCGGGCGATCAGCGACAACGGGGTGGAGTTTCTCCAGACCGACGCCGCCGTCAACCAGGGCAACTCGGGCGGTCCGCTGGTCAACCTGCGCGGGGAGATTATCGGGATCAACAGCGCCATCTATTCGGAGACTGGCGGCTGGCTGGGGATCAGTTTCGCCATTCCCGCCAACACCGCCCGGCGCGCCATGGAAAGCATCCTCAAAACCGGCCGCGTGGTGCGCCCCTACCTGGGAGTGCTCATGGGGGATCTCAACGAGGAACTTGCCCGGCAATTCCAGGCCCCCGACACCCGGGGCGCGCTCCTGCATGACGTGATGCCCAACTCGCCCGCGGCCGAGGCGGGCCTGAGGCCCGGCGACATCGTGCGCAGCATCAATCAACGCCCCATTCCCAACAGCGCCGCCCTGCGCAATGAGGTGGCCGTCGCCGGGATCGGCGCCTCGCTCCAGCTGGGGTTCCTGCGAGCCGGTGTAGAACTCAGCGTCACCGCGCGGCTCGTGGAATCCCCGTCCGCCCCGGCGCAACCCCCGCTCAACTCGCCCCTGCGGAGCCTCCCTCAGAGCTCCAACCCGCCCCAGTCATCCCAACCCCGGACCTCCGGCACAACCTGGGCTTTCAACGGATTCGCGGATTTGGAGTTGAGCGACTTGCCGGCGGCGCTTACGGAGCAGCTGCCCCCGGGTGTGCAGGGGGTGCTGATCCGCGGCGTGGGCGCGGCGTCCCGATCGGACTCGGCGCTGCGGCCGGGCGACATCATCGAGCGGGTCAACCGGGTGCCGGTGCGTTCGCTTGGGGAGTTTGAGAACCTGGCAAGCCAGCTCCCGGCCGACCGCCAGGTGCTGCTCCAGATCACCCGGGAGGACAGCCGCCTCCTGGTGGTGCTGGCGCCGGGGCGGTGAGACTGAACCCAGAAATTTCAGAGAGATCATCTTCACGCGGAGCCGCGGAGAACGCGGAGAAATTTTTTGGCAGTTACTGAACGCGAAGGCGCGGTGCCTGCCCGATCGCAGTCACTCCGCTGGAACTTCGGTTTTCGGTTTGAGTCCCGGACATTGCCCCCCGAGCGAAAGAGATTCGGGGATTACCACAAACGCGGGGCACGGCGCCCACAACCGGGTCAGGCGGCGGCGAGCCCCTCCGCCACGCTTTCGCAGAGCCCGATAAACGTCTCCTCGGCGAGACTCAACCGGCGCATCCGCAGGGAGAGCACCGCCCAACGCCTACGCAACTTGCGCCGCCCGAGGGGCAGGGTCACCAGGGATCCCTCGGCGATCTCCTTCCGAAGCGTCCACGGCGCCTGGATGCTCACGCCATACCCGAGTTTCACCAGCTCCTTGGCGGCCTCCACGTTCCCCAGCTCCAGGGTGCTGAAAAGCGTCATGTTCTCCTGCCGGAAATAATCCTCGATCAGCGCGAACGTGTAGCTGCCTTTCCCGTAGAGAATGTAATTCTGCTTGGGGATCTCCTCGCGGATCACCCGCTTCGCCTTGGCCCAGGGATGCATCGGACTGAGCACAAACTCGAGCTCGTCCGTGAACAGCGGACGCGCCTCCAAAGCCTCCTCCTGCCGGGGCTCCAGATTGAGCGCCAGATCAATCTGATGCGCCCGCAATCCCTGGATATTCCGGGGAGTGTCGCCCGGCTGAATGGAGATCTCACACTGCGGAAAGCTCTCCCGAAACTCCCGGAGCACCGGAGGCAGCATATACTGGCAGGCGGTGTTCCCCGCGCCGATCCGCATCCGGCTGCTCCCCCAGCGGCCCAGCCGACCCAGCTCCGTGCGGACTTGCTCCATCTCCGCAAGGATCTTCCCCGCACGCACAAGGAGCTGCTCCCCGGCCTGAGTGAGGAGCACGCTTTTTCCCATCCTGTCAAAAAGACGACACCCCACGTCCCGCTCCAGCGCCTTGACGCTGTGACTAACCGCCGACTGCGTCAGGTGCAGGGCGTGCGCGGCTCGCGTAAAACTCAGAGTCTGCGCCAGCACCGAGAACACGCGAAGCTGCCTGCTGTCGAGAGGATCGGCCATGCATGAATCTCATTCATGCTTTTCATTAAAAAGTCGAGGCTTCCCTAATACCCGGCGCCCGCCGGATGGCACGGCGGCGGCTTCCCCGCCGCCACCGTCCGCCATGCCCAACGTGTTCCATCCAAAAAGCGCAGTGCTCCGCCTCGGCTTCGTGGCCCTGGCCGATTCCGCGCCCCTGCTCCTCGCGGAGCATTTGGGGCTCTTCGCCGCGCACGGCGTGAATGTGCGGCTCCAGCGCGAGGTGGGCTGGGCCACCATCCGCGACAAAATCATCTACGGCGAGTTGGACGCCGCCCAAGCTCCCGCGGGTTTGCTCGTGGCCACCAACTGCGGAGTGAGCTGTATCCCGACGCCCTGCGTGACGGCGCTGGTTCTCAACCTACATGGCAACGCCATCACCCTTTCCCGGCAGCTCCGGGAAAAGGGCGTGCAGGACGGCCCCTCCCTCGCCGCGCACGCTCGGTCCCTTGAGGAACCCCTCACCTTTGGCGTTGTCCATCCCCTCTCCTCCCACCACATCCTGCTCCGCCAATGGCTGCAGGCCTCGGGGATTCATCCGGAACACGGCGCCCGGATCGTGGTCGTCCCACCCGCCCAAATCCACCGCCATCTCGCCGCCGGAAACCTCGACGGGTTCTGCGTGGGCGAACCTTGGAACTCCCTGGCCGTTCTCCGGAAAACAGGCTGGTGCGTCGCCACGAGCGCGGACCTCGCGCCGGGACATCCGGAGAAGGTGGTGCTCGTCACGGAATCCTTCGCAGAGAAACGCGGTGCCGAACATCTCGCCCTGGTCGCCGCTCTGAATGAAGCGTGCGCGTTCTGCGAGGAGGCAGCCAACCGGCCGTATGTGGCCGAGGTGCTGGCGCGCGGTCCGTTTGCGGGCACTCCGCCGGAGAGCCTCACACGAAGCCTCGTGGGACCCTTCGCCTACGGCGACGGGCGCACCCGGGATTCGCAGGGACTCCACATCTTCTCCGGGGACCGCGCCAACGAACCGACGGGCGACAAGCTGCGCTGGGTGCTCAACGGCCTCGAATCGACGGGTATCCTCGCCTCCGGCGAACTCCCGCCGGCCGCCGCATCGGCCCGCTGGTTTCGCCCGGATCTCTACCGCAAAGCCCTCCGCACCTCTTCCGCCCAGGAACTGACCACTCACCATTCATGACCTTCATCCAACCCATGCACCACTCCATCTCCCGCCGCCGTTTCCTCTCCTCCACATCCAAGACCCTGGGCCTGGGGTCCCTCTTCGCCGGACTTCCCAAAGGCTGGCACGGAGCGGCTTACGCCTCCGACGCGCCCGAAACGGCGGACGTCAAATTCGGCATCATCGCGCTGACCGATTGCTCGCCGATCGTCATCGCCCACGAGAAGGGACTCTTCAGCAAATACGGCATCCGCTCCGTGGTCTCCAAGGGCGCGAACTGGGCGGCTATCCGGGACTCGCTTTCCACGGGCGACAACCAGGCCACGCACATGCTCATTGGGATGCCGCTTGCCTCCACCATGGGCCTTGCGGGGGCGCCGAAGAAGGAAATGGTGATTCCGTGGCTGATGAACCGGAACGGCCAGGCCATCACCCTCAAACGGGAGCTCATGGGGAAAGTGCAGGAGGATCCCAAGGCCCTGAAACCTTTCGCGGACGCCGCAAAAGCCAAGGGCACGCCCATGACCTTTGCGATGACATTCCCCCCGGGAACCCATGCCATGTGGATGCGCTACTACCTCGCAGCCGGCGGCATTCACCCCGGGGACGCGCAAGGCGCCGGTGCCGACGTCTCGCTCATCACCATTCCGCCGCCGCAGATGGTGGCCAACATGAAGGTAGGCAAAATGGACGGGTTCTGCGTCGGCGAACCCTGGAATGCGCGGTCCATTGCGGACGAAGTGGGGTTCACGGCCATCACGTCCCAGGCGATCTGGAAAGATCACCCGGAAAAGGTCTGCGCGTTCACAGCCGAGTTCGCGGAGAAAAACCCGAGAACGGTCAAGGCGGTGCTCAAAGCGCTGCACGAGGCCAGCGTGTGGCTCGACAAGATGGAGAACCGCACCGAGGCGGCCCAGATCGTCTCGCTCCCCACCTACATCAACTGCCCGCCCGAGACCATCGTCGGCAGGCTGCTCGGCAAATACGACATGGGCGACGGCCGCAAGTTCCGGGACCCGAACCCCATGATTTTCAGCGAGAGGAACTGCAACTACCCGCAGCCCAAGTTCGCGCAATGGTGGATCACCCAGTTCCGCCGCTGGGGGTTCGTCGAGGGCGCGCCCGACTACGCGGGAGTCACGAAGAAGGTGATGCGCGCGGATCTGTACGAGGAAGCCATGAAAGAGATCGGGTTCGCCCACGGCGGCCTCAGCCAGTCGCCGGAGAAGTTCTTCGACGGCGTGACGTTTGATCCCACCGGCGACCTCGAGGCGTTCGCCAAGAGTTTCCCGGTTCACAGCATCAAAGGATGATACGCATGAAGCGATTTCAACGATTCAACCTCGATTCCCTTCTCCTGCCCCTGCTGGGGGTTGCCGTCTGCCTGCTCCTCTGGCAGATCCTCGCCGGAAGCAACCTGCAGGTGACGTCTCGGGACGATTTCGGCGACATGGTCACCGTCACCAAACGGGTCGGGCTTTCAAAGGATCTCCCGAGCCCCGGTGAGACGTGGACGGCCAGCAAAAACTACGTGCTCCAGCCCTGGGCCAAACGCGGGGAACTCGACCAGGGCATCCTGGCTTTCACCTGGCTCTCGCTCAAGCTGGTGGCGCAGGGATACGCCATCGCACTCATCCTCGGCACCCCCATCGGGTTCTGTCTGGGGCTCTCCAAGGCGTTCGCCAAAACGTTCGATCCCATCATCCAGATTCTGCGGCCGGTCTCGCCTCTCGCCTGGCTTCCGCTCGGAATGGTCCTCTTTCTGAGCGTCAAGATCCGGGTGCCGGGCGCCGCCGCTCCCTACACCGCGTCGGAACTGGCCTCGATTTTCACGGTCGCGATCTGTTCCATGTGGCCCACCGTGCTCAACACGGCAGTCGGCGTCCGCGCCATTCCGCAGGATTACCTCAACGTGGCGAAAGTGCTCAAACTCTCCCGCACCAAGACCCTCTTCAAGGTGCTGGTCCCGGCCACGCTGCCCTACATGTTCACCGGGTTCCGGCTCTCCCTGGGCATCGCGTGGCTGGTCATCGTCGCCGCGGAAATGCTCACCGGACGGCCGGGCGTGGGCGGGTTCCTCTGGCAGCAATACAACGCCCTGAGCTACGCGCACATCATCCTCTGCATCCTCACGATCGGCCTCGTCGGCTACGCGCTGGACCGCCTCATGAGCCTCATCGAATCCCGCTTTAAATCCGCCTAACCCATGGCTCTGCTTTGTCTGGAAAACGTCCACGTCGGTTTCGGGTCCGGCGCCAAACGCCACGAGGTGCTGCGCGACATCCAGCTGCACCTGGCGGAGGGCGAGTTCGTCGCCATCGTCGGTTATTCCGGCGCCGGAAAGTCCACCCTTCTCAATCTCCTCGCCGGGCTCCTCCAGCCCGACTCCGGCTCGATCCTCCTCCGGGGAAAACCCGCCCCCGGCCCCGGCCCGGACCGCGGCGTCGTCTTCCAGAACTATTCCCTCCTCCCTTGGCTCAGCGTGGAGGAGAATATCGCGCTCGCCGTGGACCAGGTTTTTCCGGAGTGGAAGCCCTCCGAGCGCGCCGCCCAGGTCCGCCGGTATATCGAGATGGTTCACCTTGCCCCGGCGGCGTTGAAACGTCCGGGCGAACTTTCCGGGGGCATGCGCCAGCGCGTGGCTCTCGCGCGGGCCCTGGCCTGCGAACCCGCGATCCTGCTCATGGACGAGCCCTTGGGCGCCTTGGACGCGCTGACCCGGGCGACCCTCCAGGATGAGATCGTGCGCATCTGGCTCGAAAACCGCCGCACCGCGCTCCTCATCACCAACGACGTCGATGAGGCCTTGCTCATGGCCGATCGCATCGTCCCGCTCAGCGCAGGACCGGGCGCCACACTCGGCCCCTCGGTTCCCGTCCCTCTGCCTCGCCCGCGAGACCGCCGCTCCCTTCATCATCATCCCGAGCACAAACACGCCAGGCGCACGGTGCTCGACTACCTGCTCGGCCCCGGCGGCCGCCCCAAACTCTCGGTGACGCGCAAACTGGTCCTGCCCGATCTGCTGCCGGAAGACCTCGACGGGCCGCGGCCCGCGTTGTTCGCGCCGCCCAAGCGCCGGGCCACCGCGAAGTCTGAAACCATCGAGGTCCACTGATCCATGAGCCACCACCTCGAACTCTCACAAATCGGAAAGGCATATCCGTCGCCGAAAGGCCCTGCGGTGATTGTGCAGAACTTCAACCTCAAGGTCGCGAAGGGCGAGTTTGTGACTCTCATCGGCCATTCGGGCTGCGGCAAGTCCACGGTGCTCTCCCTTCTGGCCGGACTCAGCGAACCCAGCGAAGGCGTCATCGTTCTCGCCGGGAAAGAGGTCCGCGGCCCGGGCCCCGACCGCGGCGTGGTCTTCCAATCCCCCTGCCTGCTGCCCTGGTTCACCGCGTTCGAAAACGTCCTGCTCGGGGTCAACCAAGTCTTCCCCAACGCCTCCCGCTCCGAACGGCACCAGGTCGTCGAATACTACCTGAGCATCGTCGGCCTGGCGGACGCCATGCATCGACGGCCCTCGGAAATATCCGCCGGGATGCGCCAACGCGTCGGCATCGCCCGGGCGTTCGCGCTCGCTCCGAAGATGCTCCTGCTCGACGAACCCTTCGGAATGCTCGACTCCCTGACCCGGATCGAACTCCAGCAGGTCCTCGTCGATCTTTGGCGCAGGGACCAGAAAACCGCCGTCATGGTCACGCATGACGTCGATGAGGC
The DNA here is from genome assembly GCA_945860355.1 of Chthoniobacter flavus. Classification (GTDB taxonomy): domain Bacteria; phylum Verrucomicrobiota; class Verrucomicrobiia; order Chthoniobacterales; family Chthoniobacteraceae; genus CAIURC01. The sequence goes on from CAMARB010000039.1 coordinate 7,816, forward strand.
CCTGTTCCTCTCCGACCGCGTCGTGATGATGACCGACGGCCCGGCCGCCGAGGTCGGCGACATTCTTACCGTCCCGTTTCCGCATCCCCGCAACCGGCAGGAGATCCTCGATCATCCCCAGTACGGGGAGCTGCGGGAGCACCTCATTGAATTCCTGGAAGTCCACGCGCACCGCAAGCGCCCGGCCTTTCCGCCCGCCGAGAAAGCCCCCGACTCGGCGTGCCCGCAAATCCCTCCAACAGCTCGGAGTGAGTCCGCGACTCCCCCGAGCGCAGCCGTCGCGAGCTAGGGGGCGTCCATCCCCATGCTTTCCATCCATTGGCCCGGGGTCACCGGGTCGCAAACCGCAGAACCGCCACCACCCACACGCAATGCACTTATCTCGACTCCACCTCCTGCCGATCCTCCTCGGGTCCATCACGCTCCATCCTTCCACCCACGCCGGGGAACCCGTGGTCGGGGCCTCGAAAAACGTCGTGGCTGAAAAACAGCCCAACAACCCGCTGAGCTTCGCCGACGGGAAGATCAAATTCGATCTCCACGAAAAGCTCCGGTTTGAGGGACGCCACAACAACTTCGACTTCAACGACTCGGTCAATTCGCTGACCGACGACGCCTGGCTTCTGCAGAAGTTCCGGATCGGCCTGGCGCTGCAGCCGACCCCCTGGCTGAAGATCTACGGACAGGCGCAGGACGCCCGCGAGTTCGACTCGGATCGGCCCAACATCCCGGGAGCTCTCGCCGCGGAAGGCGACGACAATTTCGACCTCTACCAGGGCTACATCGAGCTCGCCAATTACAAGGCCTGCCCGCTCGGGCTCAAAGTAGGCCGCCAGATTCTCACCTACGGCGACGAACGCCTCGTGGGCCCGTTGGACTGGAACAACTTCAGCCGCACGTTTGACGCCGTAAAAATCCGCCTCCAGCAGCCCACCTGGGCCGTGGAGCTCTTTGCCAGCACGCCCGCCGTGGTCAGCCGCGACGCGTTCAACACCTCCGATCTCTTTAATGGCACGGAAACCGGCCGCGAACTGGTGTTTAGCGGCATGCATTTCCAGGCCAACGCCGTTCCCTGGGGCACCTACGAAGCATACACCTTCATCGTCGATCAGGCCTCGGGCAACACCAGCAACCTCTCCGGCCAGCTCTCGGCGCCCGTGTTCACCGGAAACCGGGCCCAACGCAGCGACTTCGTCACGCTCGGGATGCGGGCCAAGGGCGATCCCAAGAAGCTCCACGGCTTCGAGTTCGATGTGGAAGCCAACTACCAGAACGGCACGGTCCGCGGCCTGGATCTCGAGGCCTTCGCCGCCCACGCCGGGGCCGGCTACAACTTCAGCGCCGCGTGGAAACCGCGTCTCTGGCTCGATTACACCTACGGCTCCGGCGACCAGAACCCGGCCGACGGCAAGATTGAGACCTTCCAGAACCTGTTTCCCACCAACCACAAGTTCTACGGAATCATGGATCTGACCGCGATGCAGAACATGCACCACCTCATCGGCGGCGTCCGGGTCAATCCCACCCGCTCCGTCGCGGTCAGCCTCGATTACCACGCGTTCTTCGCCGCCTCCACCGACGACGTGTGGTATCGCGCCAACGGCCTCACCGCCGTGCGGCCGCTCTCGCCTGCCGCAAGGGACGCCTCGGCCTACAGGGGCTCGGAGGTGGACCTGGTCGCCACGTGGACGGTCTCCAAAAACGTCCAGGTCCAGGCCGGCTACGCCCATTTCTTCGCCGGCCAATACCTGGCGGACACCGGCGCGTCCGCCGACGCCGACTTCGGCTATTTCCAGGCGACTTTCAACTTCTAAACTTCTGGTGTGCAAAGGACGGTCCGGCCTTGGTGTGGACCGGGCCGTCCTCCCCCGGCAACCGCGGCAATCCTCTCATCCATCCGCATGCTGCAGATTCCTTTCATCCCGGAGAACGCCCCGTTCAGTTCCGACCAACGCACATGGCTCAACGGGTTCCTGGCCGGGCTCTTCTCCAGCTCACAGACAGGCGTCCCCGCCGGCGCGCCCGCCAACGAACCGGCGCCCGCCACGCCACTCCTCATCCTCTTCGGCAGCCAGACCGGAACGGCCGAGGGCCTTGCCAGAAAGGCCGCCCAAAAGGCGCGCTCCAAGGGTTTTGTCCCCGCGGTCCGCTGCGCCGATGAGTTCGAACCCCTTCCCTCCGCCTCGCATCTCCTTCTGATCACCAGCACCTACGGCGACGGGGAGCCTCCGGACAACGCCGCCGGTTTTTGGAAGTTCCTCTCCAGCGCCGAAGTCCCCCGGCTTGAGCAGCTGCGCTACTCCGTTTTGGCTCTGGGCGACCGGAACTACCCCGCCTTCTGCAAGTTCGGCGGCGATTGCGATGCCCGCCTGGAGGCGCTCGGCGCGCTTCGCGCCCATCCCCGCACAGACTGCGATGTGGATGGGGACGCGCCCGCGATGGCTTGGATGGACGCCGCTCTCCACGCGCTGCAACCCGCCGGCATGCCGTCCTCCGAGGCGAAGCCCCCGAAGGAAGCGCCCTCCCCGGCGGCGGAGCAGGCCCACTCGCGCACGCGTCCGTTCCCTGCCCGGCTGCTCACCAACCGCCTCCTGAACGCCGAGGAAAGCGACCGGGAGGTGCGCCACTTCGAGCTTCAGCTCGAGGGTTCCACGCTCACCTACGAGGTCGGAGACGCGCTCGGGGTGTTTCCCTCAAACTGCCACGAGCTCGTGGCGGACGTGCTCGGGTTCCTCGGGTGCGACGGGGAGGAGCCCGCCCCCGGGGATCCCGCCACGCCTCTGCGCCTGGCGCTTCTGAGGAACTTCGATCTCGTCAAACCCAGCCAGGAACTTCTCGCCCTCATCGCACAAAAGGCCCAGAGCAGTCTCCTCCAGGACCTGCTGCGCCCCGAGCAATCCCAGCGGCTCCGCGAATTCCTCTTCGGACGGGATCTACGGGACCTGCTGTCGCTCTCCCCATCGGGATGGTCGGCGGACACCCTGGTGCCTTTGCTCAAAAAGCTGCAGCCCCGCCTCTACTCCATTTCTTCGAGCCCACACGCGCACCCCGGCGAGGTCCATCTCACGGTGGCGGCCGTGCGGTACGAGGCTCACGGGCTGGGCCGGAAAGGCGTGTGTTCGACGTTCCTCGCAGACCGCGCCGGCCCGGACGTGCCGGTGCCGGTGTTCGTCCAGATCTCGCACGGATTCCGGCTCCCGCCAGATCCCGGAACGCCCATCATCATGGTGGGTCCGGGCACGGGCGTGGCGCCGTTCCGGGCTTTCCTGGAGGACCGGCAGGCGCTCGGGGCGCCGGGCCGCAACTGGCTGTTTTTCGGCGCCCAACACCAAGACACGGACTTCCTCTACCGGGAGGAACTGGAGGCGTGGAAATCTAGCGGGCATCTCACCCGGCTCAGCCTGGCGTTTTCCCGCGACCAAGCGGAGAAGATCTACGTCCAGCAACGGATGCGGGAGGAGGGCGCCGAGCTTTGGAAGTGGCTCCAGGAAGGGGCGCATTTCTACGTGTGCGGCGATGCGAGTCGGATGGCGAAGGACGTCGAAGCCGCTCTTCAACAAATCATACAAACACACGGGGCACTCTCCGAGGAGGCGGCCTCGGCCTATCTGAGGGAACTCCGCGCCCAAAAACGCTATCAACGCGACGTTTACTAACCATGTCCTTGGAAACGCAATCTCTCCCGCTCCAATCCATCGAAGGCACGCCGCTCAACCCCGAGCAGGCGCGCTACCTCAGCGGCTTCTTCGCCGGCGTCGCCACGCGCGGCCTGCGCTTCAGCGACTCCGGGGCCGCCGCCTCCGCGGTCGGCGAGGCGTCGCCAGCCCAGCCTCTGGAGGATCTGGTTTTCGAGGAACGCGTCAAAAGGGAGCGCCACCCGCTCGATGCGTTTCCGAAACTGTTGGACCTAGCCCGCGCCAACACCCCCCCCGACAAAGAAGATCTTTTCCGGTTTAAATGGAACGGGCTCTTCTTCCTGGCCCCCAACAAGGAAGCCTACATGGCGAGGTTCCGGATTCCCGGCGGCCAGATGCAGTCCTTCCAACTGCGTGAGATTGCCCGGGTCGCCTCCGAGCTGACAACGGGTTACGTTCAAATTACCACCCGGGCCAACCTCCAGATCCGTCTCATCGAGCCCAAGGACGCCCCGGAAGTCCTCCGGCGCATCCAGGGCGTCGGGCTGCACACCCGGGGCGCCGGCGCGGACAACATCCGCAACCTCACCACAAACGCCACCGCCGGGATCGACCCCCTGGAGCTCATCGACACGCTGCCCCTCTGTCACGAGCTCGCACAGATCATCCTCAACGACCGCGCGTTTTATGATCTCCCCAGAAAATTCAACATCGCCTACGACGGCGGCGGGCGAGTCAGCTCCGTGGAGGACACCAACGACATCGGCGCCAAAGCCGTGCTCGCCGATGGCAAAGTCTTCTTCCGAATCGCCGTGGGAGGCGCCACCGGCCACAAGGCTTTCGCGCGCGACCTGGGCGTCCTGGTCCCGCCCGAAGAAATCAACCGCGTCATTTGCGCGTTGGTCCGGGTCTTCATCACCCACGGAAACCGGGCCGACCGGAAAAAGGCGCGCCTCAAACATCTCCTGGAATCCTGGACGCTGGAGCGTTACCTCGCCGAGGCGGAGCGCCTTCTCCCCGCGCCCCTGACCCGGGCCCCGCTTCAACCCGGGGAACTCGCATACCCCGCCGCGCCGCACGCCCACGTGGGTGTGCATCCCCAAAAGCAGCCGGGACTCTTTTACGTGGGGGTGCATGTGCCCGTGGGCGAGATCACCCCCGCGCAGATGCTCGGCATCGCGGAGCTCGCGGAGCTTCACGGTTCCGGCGAAATCCGCCTGTCGGTGTGGCAGAACCTTCTGCTGCCGAACATCCCGGAGGCCTCCTTGGAAACCGTCTGTCGGTCCCTGCAGGCAATGGGGCTGGAGACCACGCAATCGCATCTGCGCAGCGGCTTTGTGGCCTGCACGGGCAACGCCTACTGCAAGTTTGCGCAAACCAACACCAAAGCCCACGCCGCGGCCCTGGCCGGGGCGCTGGAGAAGAAGCTGCAGCTCGATTCCCCCATCAACATCCATCTCACCGGGTGCCCCCATTCCTGCGCCCAGCATTACATGGGCGACATCGGATTGCTCGGAACGAAAACCAAAGTCGCGGGGGAATCCGTGGAGGCCTACCATGTTTTTGTCGGAGGCGGGTTCGGGCCGAACCAGGCCGTGGGCCGCCAAGTGTTCACCGCGGTGCCATTCCCCGAGCTCGAGGGCGCCCTGGAGAAAATGCTCCGCGGTTATCTGCGCCAGAGGGAGCCCGGGGAATCCTTCCAGGCGTTCACCGTGAGGCACGACCTCGACACCCTCCAGGCCATGTTCTCCCAAGCCGACTAACCCGCCGCTCTCCCCGTGTCGGACTCCACCCTCCTCGAAGAACTTCTGCGCGAACAGCACACCCTTTCCGCGGTGGAACGATTCTCGCGCGTCCACGACCGGCTCACCGACCGCACCGGTTCGTTCACGCAGCTCCTCCCGGCCGCCCCGCCCATTCCGGGCCAGCAATACGCGTTCGCGGTCAATCTCGACCTCTGCACCGGATGCAAGGCGTGTGTGACCGCCTGCCATTCTCTCAACGGGCTCGACCCCTTGGAGAACTGGCGGGACACGGGTCTGCTGCGCAGCCTGACGCCCGATCAGCCCTACCAGCAGACGGTCACGACGGCCTGCCATCACTGCCTGGATCCCGCGTGCCTCAACGGCTGCCCGGTGCAGGCTTATGAAAAGGACGCCTCCACGGGCGTTGTGAGGCATCTCGATGACCAGTGCATCGGCTGCCAATACTGCGTGCTCAAATGCCCGTACGACGTGCCCAAATACTCCGAGCACCGGGGCATCGTTCGGAAATGCGATCTCTGCTCCCAGCGCCTCGCCGTTGGGGAAGCTCCCGCCTGCGTCCAAGCCTGCCCCAGCTCCGCCATCACCATCCAGCTCGTGGATCGGCACCCTCCCAAACCCGGCCCTTCGGAAGCCATGCTCCCAGGGGCTTTTCCCTCCGACTACACACAACCCACCACCCGGTATTTCTCCGAGCGACCGATCCCGCCGGACGCGCTGCCTGCGGATGCCGGGGCGCATCGCCTTGAGTCGGCCCATTTTCCCCTCGTGGTCATGCTGGTGCTCACCCAGCTCGCGGCGGGTATGTTCGCGTTTCTCCCGTTCCTCGTCTCGCTCCTTTCCCCGCAAGCGCTGCTCGCCCTGGCTTCGTGCGCTTTTCTTGCACTCCACGCCGGGCTCGCCGCCAGTGTGTTGCACCTGGGAAGACCCCTTGGCGCGTGGCGTTTTTTCCTCGGCCTGCGGACCTCGTGGATGAGCCGCGAGATTCTGGTTTTTGGCGCGTTCTCGGGAAGCACAACCCTCACACTGGCAGCGGCCATCGCCGCCTTGGAGCCGGCTCTGAAGCTTCCGTTCCCCGCCGTCTTCAAAACGCTCGGGCCGCATCTCCTCCTGTTCTCCTCGGCTTCCGCTCTGCTCGGCGTGCTGAGTGTTGGCGCCTCCGCGATGATCTACATCGACACACGCCGCCCGGCCTGGTCGGCGGGCCCCACCTCGGTCCGGTTTTTCGGGAGCCTGCTGCTCCTGGGAACCGCCACAACGGCGACGGTCCTAAGCGGGTTGGCTGCCGCCGGGATCGCGATCCCCGCGATCCCCGCGATCATCGCGGTTGCCATGGTGGTGCGGCTCGGTTTGTGGACATGGGAGACCCAACGGAATGCGCGGCTACTGCGTGACCCCGGGCATCCCGCCCATGGCACGGCCCGTCTCCTGCGGAAGTATTACAGCTGGTCACCCCGGCTACGCCTGCTTCTCGTGTTGGGGGCAACCACTTTGGCGCTTGCCTCGCTGTCGGCCGCGCCCAAGTTGGCGGCGGCTCTCCAAGCGCTCTCGCTTCTGTTCACCCTCTGTGCCCAACTCCTCGACCGCACCCTCTTTTTCACCACCGCCGCCGCCCCCCGGATGCCGGGTCGCCCATGAATTCTCACCCCGTCTCTACGCTCTTCCATCGTCGGCACGGTCCGATCACCGAGGATCTCGTCCTCCAGCCGGGCAACTTCGGGCTCGGGCAGATTCCCGCCCGGCTCCAGCCCGACGCCACCACCACCTTGGTCTGCGGTTTCTGCTCCACGGGCTGCGGACTCAAGGCGCATCTGCGCGAGGGCTCGGCGATCAATCTGACCCCGGACCCGGACTACCCTGTGAACCTCGGCATGGCCTGCCCGAAAGGCTGGGAAGCGCTCGCTCCTCTCGACGCGCCCGACCGCGCCACCACCCCGCTCCTTAGGGACAGGCTCACAGGCGCGTTTTCTCCCGTCTCCTGGGAGACCGCCGCCGAACGGTTTTGCGGCGAGTTCCGGCGGATCCGCGAGACGCACGGCCCGGAGGCGGCCGCCTTTCTGAGCACGGGCCAGATTGTGACGGAGGAAATGGCTCTGCTGGGCGCCCTGTTCAAATTCGGGATGGGGTTTGTCCATTGCGACAGCAACACCCGCCAATGCATGGCCACGTCGGCCACGGCTTACAAAGAGTCCTTCGGATTCGACGCCCCGCCGTTTGCCTACTCCGACTTCGAGCAATCCGACGTGCTTGTGTTTGTCGGCGCCAACCCCTGTATCGCTCATCCCATCATGTGGCAGCGTGTCCTGCGGAATCCCAGGAAACCGCAAATCATCGTGGTGGATCCGCGCGCGACGGAAACCGCCATGGCGGCCACGCAACACTACGCCATCCGGCCGCGGTCGGACCTGCTGTTCCTGTACGGGATCGCCCATTTGCTCTTCGCAAACGGCTGGATCGACGCCGGGTTTGTCGAGGCGCACACCGTCGGCGCCGATGCCTTCCGCTCCTTTCTGGCCGACTACACCCCGGACCGCGTGGCCGAGGGAACGGGTATTCCCCGGGAGCGCCTGCTCCAGCTTGCCCGGACGATTGGGACGGGAGGCCGGGTGTCGTTCTGGTGGACCATGGGCGTCAACCAAGGGCACGAATCCACGCGGACCGCCCAGGCGCTGATCAACCTGGCGCTTCTCACCGGCAACATCGGCAAACCGGGCACGGGCGCCAACTCCATCACCGGCCAGTGCAACGCCATGGGTTCGCGGCTTTTCGGCAACGTCACCTCCCTGCTCGGGGGCCACGAATTCACGCACCCCGAACACCGGGCCAAGGTCGCGTCCATTCTCCAAATCGACCCGTCTCTCATTCCTTCCCAGGCGAGCCGCGCCTACGACCAGATCCTGGAGGACATCGACTCCGGAAAGATCCGCGCCCTCTGGGTCATCGCCACCAACTCGGTCCATTCCTGGATCAATCACGGCCGGCTCCGGTCCATCCTCGCGAAACTCGATTTCCTGGTCGTTCAGGATCTCTACCACTCCACGGAAACCGCCCAAATCGCAGACCTGATCCTGCCGGCGGCGGGATGGGGCGAGAAAGAGGGCACGTTTATCAACTCCGAACGCCGGATCGGGCTCGTGAAGAAGGTCCGTCACGCGCCGGGCCAGGCTCTCGCCGACTTTCAAATTTTCAGGCTGCTCGCGCACGCCTGGGGTTGCCAGGATCTTTTCAAGGCGTGGTCTTCGCCCGAGGCGGCTTTCCAAATCCTCAAACGCCTTTCCCAGGGGCAACCGTGCGATTTCTCAGGAATCCGCGACTACGCCCATCTGGACGCGGCGGGGGGCATTCAGTGGCCGCTGCCGGAGGGAAGCCCAAGCGCGCCGGAACCCGAACGCCGGCTCTTCGAGGACGGACGCTTCTTCTTCCCAGACCAGCGCGCCCGGATGGTTTTCGAGGCGCCCCGCCCCGAACCGGAGCCGCCGGACGCCGACTACCCCTTTGTGCTCCTCACCGGACGGGGCTCCTCCGCGCAATGGCACACGCTTTCCCGAACCTCGAAATCGGCGTGTCTCCGGAGCCTGGCGCCCGAACATCCGTGGATCGAGATCCACCCTGAGGACGCGGAACACCTCGGGATTTCGCCGCATGCCGCCGTCTGCATCCGTTCCCGGCGCGGCGCCACCACAGCGGCGGCGTTTGTCACCAACACGGTCCAACGCGGCCAGGTCTTCCTGCCCATGCATTTCCCGGGGGTCAATCAGCTCACGTTCCCGGCGTTTGACCCTTACTCCCGGCAGCCGTCCTATAAATCCTGCGCCGTGTCCGTCATCCCGGTGACACCGCAGCCTGGTTCACGCGGAGTTGGCGAGACGCCGAGGGGTTGAGGTGGTTGACGACGCGATGAAGCCCTTCCTTGAGCGTGACGTGCCCGAAGTTGAGAAGCAGGCCCACCGGGAGGCGCATGAGCCGCAAATAGGTCAGCAGTTGTTTGCTGTGGACCGGGCTCAGTTTCTCCACGGATTTTAGTTCCACGACCACGCCCTCTTCCACGAGCAGATCGGCGCGGAAACCTTCCTCGAAAACCATGCCGTCGTATTCAAAGCGGATGCATTTCTGCCGTTCGACGAGGAATCCACGCCGTTCCAGTGCCCGGGCCAGCACGACTTCATAAACGGTCTCGAGCAAGCCGGGCCCCAGCTCCCGATGAATTTTGATGGCCGCGTCCACAATCGCTCCCGTGACGTCATCGAGTTCTTTCATGGGGAGAAGAGAATTGGCTCACGCGGAGGCGCGGAGAACGCGGAGATTGAGGTTAGTTTTGCAGGTTTTTGCTTCATCCCGTTTTGCTTCATCCCCATCACAACATTTCTCTCCCGCCCCCGCTCCGCCCCCCCCTCCCCTTTCCGCTTCGCTTCTCCGCATGCCTATGGCTGTGTGCCCGGCACTCCCCGCAGCGTGGATGTGCTGAGCGTGAACCCACATGCCACGACGAAAATGGCATACGACACACGCGATGCTCGCTAAGGGAGTCACTTCCATCAGGACGGCCCCTCGTCTCAGGCCTCGTCTCAGGCCTCGTCTCAGGCCTCGTCTCGGGACACACCCGGAGCCCGCTATTCAGTGACCTCCAAAAAACCCTTCCGCGTGCTCCGCGCCTCCGCGTGAAAGCTCCTCCCCTTGACTCCGGCTGTGTGCCCGGCATTCCCCGCGGGGTGGATGTGCTGAGCGTAAACCCACATGCCACGGCGGAAGTCTCATGCGAAACACGCGCTGCTCGCACAGAAGTCACGTCCATCAGGAGAGACCATCGCTTGAGGCCCCGTCCCGGGACACACCCGGAGCCCGCTATTCAGTGCCCCAAAAAACCCCTCCGCGTGCTCCGCGCCTCCGCGTGAAAACTTCTCCGCGTGAAAATCATCCCCCACCGCGTGCTCCCGTCTCGGGGCGCAGGGTGGTGCGCTGCAATTGCTCCGCGAGGCCGCGGGCGAGCGCGATCATGTCGGTTGCCTCCGGCTCGGGCAAAAGCCAGCGACAGTTCTCCTCCCACACCTCCAGCCACACCGTGAAATGCTCCGCGCGCAGCTGGAGAAAGATGTGGCGGCCCATCCCCCCGGAATAACGCTCCGGACCGCCGGTCATCTGCGACCAATAATCAATGAGCACTTCCAGATGCTCCGACCACTTGGAGATATGCGCCTTGAAAATGGGCTCCAGCAGCGGCTCAAACCGCACCTTCGCGTAGAACCATTTGATCAGTGTGCTCACCCCCGGACGCCCGCCCAACCGCGCATACAGGGTTTCCCCGGCGGGGTTGACCCGGATCTTCTCCGCCTTCAGCACGCGTTTGGCTCGGTCCATTACATTCACCTCATGCCTCAAACGGCGCGGAAATCAAGGCCCGCGCCATCGCTCCCCCAACGGTTGCAGCGGGGGCGTCAGAAACCCGGCCGATGCGCGTCAAGGGCGCGCCTCAAATTCACGATGCAAAACCCGCAGGCTTTCCGCCACCGTTTCACGGTCGCCGACCACGGTAAACAGGCGGAAACTGAAGTCGCCCGGGGTGATGCCCTCGGGATTTTTCCGGCGAAACACGCAGTTCCATTTCACCACCTTCTCCCGCTCAAACCGGAACCGCCCATAACTCGGCCCCTGCGTGTCGGGCACAGGCTGCGGCGGCGCGTAAACCCCCATCGCATGGGTGCCCTCGGGCACACTGAAAACCACGGGATGCCGTTGTTCGCCGGGACCGTCGGTCAAGGGCTCCAAGAGGCCCGTCCGCCCGTTGAACACTTCAAAGCGGGAGAACTCCGGGGGCATGTATCCCGTCAACGCCTCAAACTGCGCGAGCTTGTGGTGCTCGCCGATGGGCAGCCCGAACGTGACATCGTACGAAAGCACATGCGGCAAATCCCGGTAACCGATCCGCACCCGCTTGGTGAGGAGATGATCGGAGAGCACCGTGCGGTTCCGCGCCGGATTGCCCAGGGATTTCCCGTCCGGACGCAACCAAAACGCCATCTGGATGGTGGATTGCAGGGCGCCGGGTTCGACCCGCAGATGCAGGAGGCGGCTCGAGGAGACCGGCCCCGCGCCGTCGCTGACAGAACCCGCCTCGGTCGGGTTGAACGTCTCGGAAATCATCGGCCCCTCGAAGTCCAGATTGGACGCGCTCTGGAGCTGACGCCCGTGGTCCGCGGAGTCGATGAATTCGCGGCCGTTCCATGTCAGGGAATGGATGGCCCCGGCCAGACGCCGCGTCGTGGTCACCACAATCTCCGATCCACCGGCGGGCGCGCGGATCACGGCGTCGCCCGAGACCAGCACCGCCGGCACCGAGGGAACGTCTTGGGCCCAGAGAACCCCAAGAGACCCAGGCACCCCTGCCCCTCCCAGCACCAGGAGGAGTCGGAGGGCCGCCAACAGACCAGGGAGGGACAGAGCTCTTGGGATCATGGCTGGCCCCCGAACGTGCAGTGGTCGTCCAAATCCAGCAGGTCCGCCCAGGTGCCGATGTCGGAGCGGGTGGAGGTGAATTCACCGAGGGCTTTGACGAAGTAAGCCAGGGTCTCGGAGTCGCTGTCGGGGCCGCGCCGTTCCTGGAAATCGCTCCACTGGGCGATCTCCCACGCGGCGCGTTTGTTTTGGGCGTTGGCCTGGATCCATTCGAGAATCGCGCCGTCGCCTTTGCCCGTGGCCACCTCGGCTTTGAGCGCCTCGGGGTCGATGCCGATAAACTGGATCAGATGGCGGTCGAGCGGGCAGTTGTAATGGAACCCCCCGTTTTTCCCGACGAGTTCGGCGCGGCATTTGTCGAGCATCCTGGGGAGGATGACGTATCCGCCGAGGCGGACGCGCATGCTGCGGGGAGGACGTTGAGTGAGGTCAGGTGCGGAAAGGTTCATGTGTTTTTGTGGAAAAGAGGTTGGGGATTAGGCGCCGACACCGGCGCTCATCTGCGGGTAGTCGGTGTAGCCTTTCTCGCCCGGAGTATAAAAAGTCGATTCGTCGGGGGCATTGAGCGCGCCGCCGGTGTGGAATCGAGCCGGCAGATCGGGGTTGGCGAGGAACGGCACCCCGAATGCGATGGCGTCGGCCCAACCCTCCGCGAGCGCTTGATTGCCGGTTTCGTAGGTGAACCCGCCGGCGGAAACGATCGTGCCCGAATAAAACGGGCGCAGTTCCCGGGGCCCGACCCCTTCGACGGCGCCATGGGCGACGTCCTGGGCGGTGACCCGTGTCACATGCGCGTATGCCAGCCGCAGCGGGGTGAGTTCCCTCAGCACGTAACCGAAAGTCGCCAGCGGATCCGAGTCGCGCATGTCGTTAAAGACGCCTCCGGGAGAGAGCCGGATCCCGACCCGGTCGCCGCCCCAGACATCCACCACGGCCCGGGCAACTTCGAGAGTCAAACGGGCCCGGTTTGGGAGGGAACCGCCGTAGTTGTCCGTGCGTTGGTTGGTGCCGTCGCGCAGGAACTGGTCGAGCAGATATCCGTTGGCGTTGTGGATCTCCACCCCGTCGAACCCGGCGAGTTTCGCGTTCCGCGCGCCGTGCGCGTATTCGGCGATGATGCCCGGGATCTCGTCGGTCTCCAGCGCCCGCGGGGTGACGTAGTCCGCCATGGCGGTGCCGGTAAACACCTGGCCCTTCGGCCGGATCGCAGAGGGCGCCACCGGCAGCGCGCCTGCGGGCTGGAACACCGGATGCGAGATACGCCCAACGTGCCAGAGCTGGAGGAAGATGCGACCGCCCGCGGCATGCACGGCGTCGGTGATCTTGCGCCAGCCGGCGACTTGCGCGTCGGAGAAAATACCCGGCGTGTTCGGATATCCGAACCCTGTGGGCGAAACACTGGTGGCTTCGCAAATGATGAGCCCGGCCGCGGCGCGTTGCCGGTAATACTCCACGCTCAGATCCCCCGGCACGTTGTGGGCCTCCGCCCGGCACCGGGTCAGCGGCGCCATAAAAATCCGGTTCGGAGTGGTGACGGCTCCGAGCTGCAACGGGGAAAAGAGGGTGGGTGTCATAGGTAGAAACGCGGCGCCGGGGGGAGAATGCCGCCCCGTTTTTGGGGCGGTCCCCGGCGTGCGCAGGCATGAAACGCGGGCGCGGCGAGCGTGTCCAGAACTCGCGCGTTTCCCTCGCCCCTTCCTTTTTCAAGGGACAGGCAAATTCCTCCTTCTTCCTGATTCGGCCCTTTTCCCCCATACGTACGCAAAAAGGGATTTCTCATCAGCGGCCGGGTCTGCGCGCGCCTTGAAACCAACTGAATTGTAACATGAGCGGTGTTGCCACTGCCGCCAGCCCACCGTTGGCTTTGGCCGATGCAAGAGCAAGAGGCTTCCAAGCTGCGACAACGTTATCAGTTTCACTCCGCCCTCGGCCATGGTGGCACCGGAGAGGTGTTTTCCGCGTGGGACGATCACCTCAAACGCACGGTTGCCATCAAGCGGATGAAGACCACGGGGCTCGACGACGCGATCCTAGCCGATCCATGGCAGGAAGAGGCCATCCGGATGGCCGCGATCCGGCACGCCAACATCATCTCGGTCTATGACATGGGACAGGACAACGGCGTCCCATATATTGTAATGGAGCATGTGCAGGGGCAAACCGTCGAGGAACGGGCCACCGAGCGGGTCTTCGCGCTTGAGGAATTTGGGGAACTGGCCCGGCAAAGCCTCGATGGCCTGGTGGCCGCCCATCACGTCGGGTTGATTCATCGCGACCTGAAGCCCTCGAACATCATGCTCTCGGAACTGCCGAGCGGCGCGTTCTGCGTGAAGATTCTCGATTTCGGGATGGCCAAGTTCATGGAAGCGCCGGCCGCGCAGACGTTAAACATCGATGGCACGATCACCGGCTCGATCTGCTGGATTTCGCCCGAGCAGCTCAACCGGCAGCCGGTCGATTCCCGCAGCGATCTCTACTCGCTGGGATGCGTGCTCTACTTTGCGCTCACCGCCAAGCGCCCCTTCGATGGCGAGACCGTTCGCGACACGATAACGGCCCATCTTTCCCATAACGTGGTTCCCTTGGAGAGCCTGCGGCCCGACCTGCCGCCGATCGTCAATCAATGGGTGATGTCGCTAATCAATCTGCGGCCCGAACATCGCTACGACGATTCCAAACAAGCCCTTGCCTCGCTCAACGGGATACTGCTCTCCCTTGCCCACACCTCCCCTCTGGCAACCGTTGCGGATATTACGCCGCCGGTTGCCCCGCCCTCTTTCGACCTGCACACCGGGCACATCGTGCAATCGGCGACGACCGGGAGCATCCGGCCAAGCGAGCGTCTGCCAATGGAACTCGAATCGACGCCCCAAGCGCCCGCTCCGGCTTCCCGCGTGCAATCCTCAGCCTGGCCCGGCGTCGCCGCGCTGCTCCTGAGCCTGCTGCTCTCGGGCACCGCCGCTTGGTATTTCTTCAAGGCCAGCAATGTCCCGACGGTTCCGGCGGTGGCCGCGCCCGCCGCACCTCTCCCCGCCGCACCCATCCCCGCCGCCGTTGTTCCCGACCCGGCCCCTGTTCCTGCTGCACCTGCACCGGTTGCGCCGCCGGTGGTTAAACCGGCGGTAATTGAACCGGCGGTTGGAGCACCGTCACCCGCACCCGCGGAGACCCGGGCAGTTGCCGAAGTTCCCGCCGATGTAATCTTCCGCATTCGGGGTTCGAACACCATCGGCGCCAAACTGCTGCCGGCATTAATGGAGGAGTTCCTCAAACGCGAAGGCGGCACGCAGATCGTTCGCAAGCCGGGTGCCACGGTCGAGGAGGTGAGTTTGGAGGCGGTCCTGCCTGGCGACCGAGCCCCAAAGGCGATCGAGATAGCGGCGCATGGATCGAGCACCGCTTTTAGCGAGTTGCTTGCTGGAACCACCGATCTCGGCATGTCTTCGCGGCCCGTCAAAGCCGAGGAGGCGGAGGCGTTTCTTGCAAAGGAATTGGGCGATCCCCGTTCAGCCGCCTTCGAGCACGTGCTCGGCCTGGACGGGATCGCAATCGTGGTGAACCGCGGCAATCCGATCTCGAGCCTAACCAAGGATCAGATCGCGCAGATCTTCTCCGGCGCGATCACGGACTGGTCGCAGGTTGGTGGGGAACCGAACCCGATCCATCTCTACGCCCGCGACGCCAAGTCGGGGACATTCGACACCTTCAAATCGCTCGTGCTTGGCAAAACCGAGATCGCCGCCGAGGCCCGGCGCTTTGAGGACAGCAACGAACTCTCCGACCTTGTCGCCGCGGACACGCTCGGGATCGGATTTATCGGACTGCCGTTCATTCGGGAAAGCAAACCGCTGGCGGTTTCGGAACCCGGCGCGTCTCCCTTGATCGCCACGCGGTTTACGGTCGCCACCGAAGATTACCTGCTCTCGCGTCGGCTCTTTCTCTACACGGCGGCAAAAAACCAGAATCCGATGATGCGGCGCTTCGTGGAGTTCGCCTTGAGCGACGCGGGCCAGGACGTGGTGCAGAAGGTTGGATTCGTCAAACTGACGCCTGATGTTCAAGGCGTGCAATCGCCGCCCAACGCCCCGGCCGAATACGTGCAGGCCACCACGGGTGCCAAACGATTGAGCCTGAACTTCCGGTTTCGCAAAGGCGGCATGCAGTTAGATAACCGGGGCCTGCGGGACATCCACCGGATCACCGATCTGCTAGGCCGTTACACGGGCAGCACGCTGATGCTGATGGGGTTTGCCGATGGCATCGGTTCGCCCAAGCTCAATCTCAAGCTCTCCCAGGAACGCGCCGAGGCGATTGCCCATGAGTTCCGGATTCGCGGAGTGACCGTCTCCTTGGTTGCCGGCTTTGGCTCCGCCCTACCGGTTGCTTCCAACGAGAGCGAGAACGGCCGGGAGAAAAACCGGCGCGTGGAAATCTGGCTGAATCGGTAGCGGCGAATCGCGCGCCAACAATTTCCCGCCCTCGACGCAGATGGAGTTTCATCCGTCCGAGGAGGCACAGGGGACACACAAGAATGGCACTTAGATAAGGGGCTTCTTCGCGCGATGGCGGTGCTGCACTTCTTGGAAGGAAGAGCGTGGCCCGGTGAGGCGCTGGTAGTTCTTTGGACGACGCTTGACCGCGCGTGGTTCGCGCCGGTTGGGACGATCCGGCAACAGAT
>CAMARB010000040.1 GCA_945860355.1 Chthoniobacter flavus
GGGGTTCAGAGCGGCACGCTCGGCGTTTCGCTGGCCGGCGCCGGCGCCGCGTTGACCAAGACGGGTTCCGGGCAGGTGACTCTGACGGGTGCGAACACTTACGGCGGCGGCACAACTGTCACTGCCGGGACGTTGCAGCTGGGCGACGGCGTCACCGGGAACGGGAGTGTGACGGGAAATATCGTGAACGACGCGGCGCTGATTTTCGCCAATCCGTCGGATCAGACGTACGCGGGGTCCGTCACGGGCGCGGGTGCGGTCACCAAAATCGGCGCTGGCACGCTGACGCTGACGGGGGCTAGCAGCTATGGCGGCGGGACGACGGTGAGCGGCGGGACGTTGCGGCTCGGGGACGGTTTGAACAACGGGAGCGTGACGGGGAACATCCTCAACAACGCGGCGGTGATCTTCGCGAACGGTGCCGCGCAGACGTACGCGGGCGTGATCAGCGGAACGGGTTCGCTGACCAAGGACGGGCCGGGTGCGCTGACGTTTTCCGGCGCGCAGAGTTACACGGGGAACACGCTAGTGTCCTCCGGCACGCTGGTGCTGGACGGGGGAACGCTGGGCGGCACAGCGGTGACGGTGGGAGGCACCCTGAAGATCGTCGGCGAGATGGCTTTGGGCACGGCCTCGGCGGGTGGGGTGAGTGTGCTGGGCGGGACGGGGCATCTGAGCCTTGAGGACGCCGGGATCCACACGTTGACCCTGGCGCGCAGCACGGCGGGCGCGATTAACCTGAGCCTGGGCGGCGGGGTCGGTGAGGCGGCGCGTCTGAGTTTTGAAGTCGGGGCCAACACGACGGACCAGATCCAAGTGGGGCGTCGGCTGGCGCTCAACGCGGGCGGGGTTGTGATCAGCGTGAGCCAGTTGAGCGGGCCGGCTCTGGACAACGCCGACTACACGTTGATCAGCTTTGAAAACGGTTCCGTGCTTAATGGCGGGTTCCGATTCGCGAACGGCTCGACGATCATCGCGGCCGGCGGCGGACGCACCTTCACTCTCGACACCACGGCCACCGCGTTGCGGTTGATCGTGGACGCCCCGGTGGTGCCTCGCGGGAATCTTTTCTGGAGCGGAGCGGTTGACTCGAACTGGAGCACCCTGGCTCTCCGCAAAGCGAGCAACTGGGCGGACGGAATCAACGGGGCCGACGCGCGGCAGGTGCCCGGAGCGGAGTCCAACGTGTATTTCACGACGGTGGGCGCCGGGAACTTCAACTCCACGGTTCTTGGGGGCGACGTGGCGATCAACAGCCTGAACTTCAACGCGAGCGCGGCGGGGTCCGTGGGCATCAGCGGGAACACGCTCACATTAAATGCGACCGGGGCCAACGGGAACGTCGCGGGAACGGGGCTGGTGGTGGAGGCCGGCTCGGGATCGCACACGATCTGGAGCCATGTGGCGCTGGCGGCTGATCAGACCTGGATCAACTATTCCAACAACGCGCTCACGGCGGCCGGGTCGATCGGCGGTCCGGGTACGCTGGGGTTGATGGGCAAATTTGCGTGGTCTGGGGCGGACGCCAACACGCGCACCGCGGCGACGACGTTGCACCAGGGCCAACTCATCCTCGCCAAGACGGCCGGAGTCGACGCGTTGGCGGGGGATTTGGTGGTGAACGCGGGCACGGTGCAATGGGCGGCTTCCGCTCAGATCCGGGACACGGCGGCCGTGACATTAAACGGGGGTGAACTTGCGCTGGGCGGATACGACGAGACCGTGGCGGCATTGACGCTCTCGGGCGGGACGGTGACCGGCGGCGGAACGCTGACGGCCGGGACGTTTGCCGTCCAAAGCGGGACCCTCGCCGCCAACCTTGCCGGCGGGCGTCTCACCAAGACGGGGTCCGGAACGGTGGTGGTTTCCGGGACCAACACATTTTCCGAGCCGGTGCGGATCGAGGCGGGGACGTTGCAGGTGGCCGTCAGCGACGCCGGGGCGGCGCGCGGGGCCCTGGGCGGGGCCGTGCAGACGGTGCTTCTCGGCGCCACTTCGGGCGACGCGGCGGCGAGTCTTCTGATCAACGGGGCTTACACCGTGGCCAGCCCCATCACGGCGCAAGCCGGCGGGACCGGGACGCTGGTTCTGGGCGGCGCGCACACGGCGGGCACGGCGCGGTTCACGGGCGCGATCACATTAAACCGGGACACGACGCTGACTTCGGCCGGGGGACTCGTGGAGTTGAGCGGCGTCCTGTCGGGCGCGGGCGGAGTCCGGGTGACGGGGACGGGCGCCGGGCCGGCGGTGGTTCTCTCCGGGACGAGCGCGAACCTCTTCAGCGGACTGACCACGGTGGAATCTGGGACGCTGCGGTTGGGCAAACTCGCGGGCGTGGACGCCGTGGGCGGCAATGTCACCGTAAAAGGCGGGCGGGTGGAGCTCCTGGCCGATGAACAAATCAAGAAATCCGGGGTGCTCCGGGTGGAGGGCGGCGTTTTCGACGTGGGCACATTCAGCGAGACCGTGGGCGGGATTGAAATCACGGGGGGCAGTGTCGCGAGCAGCGGGGGCCGCCTCCAGTTGAGCGGGGGCGTGGACGCCCGGGAAGGGGTGCTGGATGTGGGGATCGGCGGCGCGGTGCCGCTGACCAAGACGTCCTCCGGGGTGACGGAGCTGCGCGGGAACGACGCCAACACATTCACCGGGCTGACCTCGGTGAGCGCCGGGACGTTGCTGCTCAACAAGAGCGCTGGGGTGGACGCGATTGCCGGCAACGGCGGCGCGGATCCCAAGGCGGCGGATGTGGAGGTTCGGGGCGGGACGCTCCAGCTCGGAGCCAACGAGCAGATCAACGACACGGTGAATTTGGTGATGAACGCGGGCGCGTTCAGTTTGAACGGCAAGAGCGAGACGATTTTTGAGTTCACCAATCGCGGGGGCCGGTTTTCGACCGGGCAGGGAGGACGCCTTGTTGTGACGAGTCTGAACACGACGACGTGGGCGGGCGGCGCCAACACGATCAACACCGGGGGATTGTTGAGCACGCCGCACCTGGTTGTCAGCGGCGGCGTGAACACCGTTGAGGCCGGGGGAACGCTCCAAGTGGGCAACGGGAACCTGGCGGGTGGATCGCTCGATATCTCCAGTGGCGCGCAGTTGGTCCTGCAATCGGGCGGGACGACGCCCGGGACGTTGAACCTGAGCGACGATGTCCGGGTGACCAACGGCGGCGGCATTCTGACTCAGGGCGGCGGGAACCTAGCCGGGCGCGTGGATCTCGGGAACGCGACGCGCACGGTGACGGTGACGGGTGCGGAACCCTTTTTGGTGAGCGCCTCGGTGGTATCCGGCGGACTGCGGAAGCTGGGTGAAGGCACGCTGATTCTTTCTGGAACCAACACATACAGCGGAGGCACCCGGGTGGAGGCCGGTGGCCTGCTTTTGGGCGGGCCCGAGGCGCTGGGCCGCGGGGGCGTGGAGTTGAGGAGCGGCAGTCTCGGGATGACGGGCGGGCTTTTCCGGGTCCGGATCGTTGGGGATTACGCGCAGAAAAGCGGGGCCCGGCTCACGTTGCGGGTAGGTGCAGAGGCCGATGGTCTGCAGATTGGGGGCCGCGCGGAGCTGGGCGGCAGCCTCGTGTTGGAGCGCGCTGAAGGGTTTCGTTTGCGGCGGGGCGACCGGTTTGAGCTGATCCGCGCGGAGGGCGGTGTGAGCGGGAGTTTTGATCAAGTCGAGAAACGGAGCCTGGAAACGGGCACGCTTCTGGAAACGCGTTTGGTGACCGGCCCCGAGGCGGTGGTGCTGGAGGCGAAGTTGGGGTCGTTTGCCGAGTATGCGAAGCGGACCGGCCTTGGGTTCAACCACAGGTCCACGGCCGCGGCGCTGGATCGTGTGCAGGCGGATGTGCGCGAGGACAGACTGATGCAATCGCTGAGCGAAGTGCCTCTGTAACAGTTGTCGGCGGCGTTTGAGCGGATTGCGCCGGAGGAAATCGCGTCGTTCCAGCATTTGGCGACGGCCTCTGTCCGTGCGCAGAACAGCAACATCGAGCAGCGGCTGCAGGAGGTGCGCATCGGCGGGCATGGATTTAGCGCGGCGGGATTTCGGACGATGGATCTGCGTCAGGGAGTTCCGCAGGAGCCGGGGTCGGGTGTGGCCGGGCGGACCGTTGCCAGCCAGAGCAAGGATCTGATCCAGCTGGAGCCGACGTCCTGGACCTTCTTCGTGAGCGGCAACCTGCAGTTGATGGATGTGGGTGCGACGCCGGGGGCGCGCGGGTTCGACTTGGAGACGAGCGGTGTGACGGTGGGGGCGGACCGGTTGCTAAACGAGAACCTGCTGGTCGGTGTGACGAGCGGTTACAGCCGCACCAGCATCGACCTTGCGGAGGGCGGCCGGCTTCAACTGGATGCGGGAGCGAAGGTGGCCGCGTACGCGGCGTATTTCCGGGACGGCTTTTACGCCAACGCGATTGTCGGGGGCGGTTCGAGCGAGTACCGAATCCGGAGGACGGGATACGGCGGGAAAGCCCGCGGGGAGACGGAGGGGCAGGAGTTCAACGCCCAGGTGAGCGGTGGGTATGACTGGCGCAAGGGCGGGCTGAGTTTTGGGCCGGATGCGGCGCTGCGGTATAGCTGGGCGAGTCTGGGCGGGTATCGTGAGCGGGGCTCGCTCGCGCCGCTGGAGATTGAGCGGGAATCGGAGAACTCGCTGCAGATACAGCTCGGGGGGCATGTGGCGTATGCGTTTGCGATGGGGGACATGATGTGGGTGCCGCAGCTGCGGGTGGCGTGGCAGCATGAGACGATGGAGGACAGCCCCGGGATCACGGCCGGGTTTGCGTCCGGAGCGGGCAAGCGGTTCCGAGTGCGCGGGCCGCGGGTTGGGCGGGACAGCCTGCTGGTGACGGGCGGTCTTTCCGTGCAGGTGAACCCGCACGTGAGCGTTTTCGGATCCTACACGGGTGAATTCCTGCGGACCAACAGCGTGGTCCATCAGATGAACCTGGGCCTGCGGACGGAGTTTTAGCGCGAACTCCGAGATTTCGGAGAGAGCATTTTCACGCGGAGACGCGGGGGGCGCGGAGGGTTTTTTGAAACCCACGGAAAGCCAGTGGGAAGGGCTCCAAAAAAAGCGGTCTTTAGGATGCGAGGAAGCGCCGGGTTTGCCCCTCGCTTGTCTTGCGTGGCGCGCTCTGACGCCGCAGGCATCGCAGAAAATAGCCGGTGGTCGAGCGCAGCGGCACCACCGGAAAGCCGAGCCCCCCCAAATGCGACGCACCCTGGCTGGGGTGCCAAATGCGATGTGCTCGGTTGAACCGGAAAACCGAAGTTCGAGCGGAATGACTGCGAGTCAAGAAGCGCAACTCCTTGGCGCTCCGTCATTTTCAAAAAGTTCTCCGCGCCCCCCGCGTCTCCGCGTGAAAATGATTCCTCTCCGGAACTTCGGAGTTCGGATTGAATGGTCTGCCACCCCTCGGCGGGGTGGAATGTTTCTGTGGGGGGCGCGATCCGGGGGTGTCGCGTCGCGCGCCCCCCGGCTACGAGCTCTGTTCCCTGCGGGAACAATGATCTCCGGGCTGGTGCGCGCTCTGAGAAATCGTGTTCCGGGATGCCGTTTGACTGACCTAGGCTCGGAAGGTGGCACAGGCTTCCAGCCTGTGAGGGGTGACGCTCACAGCCAAGATGGCTGTGCCACTTTGAGGGCGGCTCGTCGGCAGTCGGGTCAAGGCAGCCGCAGATCACACGTGAGCAGATCGGCGTGCAGCCGTTTGCACGGCGCCGCCTTCTCAAGGAGGTGCGGATCGGGGTCGGCCGGGGTGAAATGGCGCTCCTGCCAGGCGAGCTGGTAGGAGGAGCGTTTTCTGCCCTGGGTGACACTTACCCAGAGGGGGAGTTGCGGGGCGATGCCGGGATGCAGCGAGGGGTAGAGCGCCGTGCGCCGATACCGAAGGCCGACGCCCCATTTTCCTTCCGGGAACTTTTGGAGATCCAGGCGGCGGCCGTTGACGTGAATCACGCAATCGGCGGCGAATGAACGGTTGGCCAGGAACTCAAGGCGTTCGATGGAGGTGTCGACAAAACGGCTGGTGGTGCCTCCCTCCAGCGGCGTTTCACAGAGCAGCGGCCAGCCCTCGTGGGCTTTGCGGATGGAGAGCCGCGCGCCGTCCTGGTCGTGCGAGAGGATCCGCGGGAAACGCCAGTCGGCAATCGCGCGGTAGGTGTCCTCGGGGAGATCGAATCCCGCTTTTTTCAGGTCTCGCAGGATGGACTTAAAGTCGGCCCAGAGGAAAGAAGGCAGGAAAAAGCGGTCATGGAGGGCGTCGCCGTGATCGACCAGCGGTTTGCGGAACGGTTTTTGGAGCAGTGCGGCAGCCAGGGTGCGCCAGAGGAGTGCGATGGCGGACATCCATTCCGCGCGGGGGAGGGATTCCACGGCGCGGAACTCGATGAGGCCGCGGCAACCGCCCTCAAAAGCGGCGTTCCAGAACTTGTCGAAGCTGGTTTCGCTGCGGTGGGTGTTGCCCGAGCCGTCGGTGTGCAGGTGGCGGAGGGTTTCGCTCAGGAGCTGGCGATGATCGCCGGGGGGCAGTTGCTCCAGGAACTGGTAGGCCATCTCCAGGTCGTAGAGCGCGCTGGCGGATTCGTCCGGGCGCGGCGCCTGGGAGGAGGGGCCCACGTAGTGGCCGGTGAAGAGGTAGGCGAGCGCCGGGTGATGCTGCCAGTAGCGCAGAATGGAGGTGACCCAGCCCGGGTGCGTGAAGAGCGCGTTGTGTTCCAGGCTCGGCCCGCCGAAAAGCAGATGGTTGCCCCCGCCCGTGCCGGCCTGTTCGTGCGGGGAGATTTGTTTGTAGGAGCGCAGGCCCACGGTGGTGGCGGCCGATTCAAGGGTGTGCATCCAGCGGTCGTAATCCTTCCAGTCTCGGCAGGGCGGCAGGTTGATCTCTAACACGCCGGGATCGGCCGCGATGCCGAGCCGGTCCCAGACGTCCTCGACGTCGGAGGGGACGTAGCCCGCCAGGCCCGGCATGGCGGAGCGCGCGCGGGTTGCGGCCGCCGCGATGTGTTGGAGCAGCTCGATAAAGGCGGGTTGCAGGAGCGGCGGGAGAAAAAGCTGGAGCTTCCCCTCGGCGACCTCCGCTGTGAACGCGCGCCGGTTGACGTGAGCCGGGAGGGACGCGAGGGGCAGGCGCAGGCCAGCCGGGCCTTCCGTGTTGAGCAGGTCGATCTCGGAACCGATGCCCCATTTCTCGCTCTGAAACCGCTTCCCGTCGTGGTCCAGGGGCAGCACCCATACCGCGCGCTCCGGCGCCATGGGATCGCGCCCGGTCAGGAAAGGCTCTTTGATCCGGAGGATTTTGCGGAGGGCCTCAAGGAACTTCGCGGCGTCTTTTTCCGGATGCGCCGCAGCGGCGGGCAGATCGTTGGCGGTGACGAGGCGTTGACCGTCTTTTCTGTAGAGGAGATGGATGGTCCACCGGGCGTTGACTTCGCCGGGGTAGAGTTTGCCGGGCGAGTAAATGGGCAGGGCGTGCGGCAGGGACTGGTTGATGAGCGCCTCGGCCAGCTTGTATGCATACCCGAGTTTGGTCGGCCCCAGCGCCGTGATGCTCCACTCGTGGCCGACGGGATCGACCGGCACAAAAGTGGGTTCCCCTCCGAGGGTGAGTCGGACGCCGTGCCGCGTGAAAACGGATTCTATTTTCCCGGCGAGAGTGGAGAGCGGATCATGCGATTTCATGGATTTGTAATGAGGCGGTCATCAACGCCGGGACATGAGTTTTGTGGAAGTAACGGCCGAAAATGGGGGCGATATCCTGGGCGGACAATCCCACGGCGGTGGGGATATGGTTGTGGTTGCAGAGGATTCCGTTGGTGGGATCGAACCCGATCCATCCGGCGCCGGGAAGGTAGGTCTCAGTCCACGCGTGGAGGGCGCCTTCCGCGTGTTTTTCCGTTTCGCCGAACTCGCAGAGGTATCCGCTGACGACCCGTGCGGCGAGTCCCATGCCTCGGAGGGTGGCGGCCATGAGCACGGCGAAATCCCGGCAGGCGCCGCGGCCCATTGCGACGGTCTCAGCGGGCGAACGCGGGTCGCCTTCCTCGCGGCGCTCGTAGATGAGGTTTTCGTGGAGGGCGCGGTTGAGCTCGACGAGCGTGGCGATGGTGGCCTGGGGGGTGGGCGGCGGTGACCAGAAGGGGAGGGTGACGGGGGTGTTTCCTGAGCAGAAGGGAGCGAGCACCCGTTGTTCCTCGGGTTTGTATGGGAAAGGCACCTCCAGCGCGTGAGAGTCGAGCAGGAAGCCAAACGCGTTGCGTTCTTCGACTTCGAGTTCGAGGGAGAGCTGGGCGGTGAGTAGCGCGGAGTGGCTGGGGTAAAAAACCGAGGCGATTTCGTTGTCGAAAAGGTCCCGGCGATAACTCACCACGGCGTCCGCGTTGGTTTGGAAGCTCACCTTGCGGAGGGCCAGGTGCCGGTCGGCCTTGGGGAAAAGCCGGAAGAGATGCAGCGAAAAACTCACCGGCTCGGCGTATGCGTATTGGGTCTGATAATGGATCGCGATTTTCATGGGCGAGATTTGGTGGTGCGCCGTTTCATCGTGACCCGCACCTTCATGGTTTGCCCACCGCTGCCCTTGAACGTGCCGCGCAGGGGCGTGGCATCCAGGTAATCCCGGCCGAAAGACACCGCCACGTAGCGTTCGTTGCACCAGTTGCGGTTGGTGGGGTCGATCGCCACCCAGCGCATGCCGGGCACCAAGACTTCGATCCACGCATGGGTGGCGACGGCGCCCGTTAGCGCGCGCCCGTCGGCGGGCGGATCGGTTTCGATGTAACCGCAGACATACCTGGCAGGCAGCCCGGCGGTGCGAAGGATGCTCAGCCCGACATGGGCGAAGTCCTGGCACACCCCTTTTTTCATCTTCCAGATCGTGGCCAGCGGCGTGGAGTTTTCAGTCGAGCCCGAGACGTATTGGAATTCGTCGTTGATCGCCTGGTTGAGGCGCTGCAGGCATTCTCCAAGCTGCGCGCGGCCGTCGAGATACTTCTTGGCCCACTGCACCGACTCCTTGCCGGTGGGCACGACTCGGGTGGGCTGCAGGTATTCGAACACGTCGGTCAGCGCGGAGCCCAGGATTTGCCGGGACTCCTGGACGCTCAACTCGAGGCTTTCCGCGGGCAGTTCCCTGGGATGCGTGCGAACCAGCACTTGGTTGTTGATGACCAGGTGGGTGTGCCGGAAGGGCAGCGAAAAGAAATCCACGCGGTTTCCAAAGTGATCCAGGTAGGAGGAGGATTTGACATCCGGATCGATGGTGATGTGGTGGCTGAGCACCGTCTGCGAGGGCAGGTTTGGTGGGGTGAGCCGCGCTTCACCGTATGCTTCCGCGGCCGGGTGACCGTATTTATACCGCGTGGTGTGGGTGATCTCGAAGTCCATCCTGGGCGGCCTTTCATGGGCTGCAGGAGGAGGGTGTTAGCGGAACTCGCCGGGATGCGCCACCCCCCATCTTCTTAAAATGCAGCCGGCTGGGTCCCGCTCGCGGGAAATGCCGCTGAGGGAGCCCTCCTCCGCGGGCCGGATCGGGCTTTGTCCTTGAGGCTTCGTCGTGTGTCCCGTATTAACCTCGTGTTAAATTTTGGAGGTATTTATGCAGTTTTACTTATTGCGGGACGGCGAGCAGACGGGGCCATTTTCCATCGATCAAATGCAACTCTGGTGGAGAGTCGGCATGCTGGACGCCAACCAACTTTTTTGGAAAGAGAGCATGGAGGCTTGGGAGCCGCTTTCGTTGATCTCCGCGCTCCTTGAGCCGGAACGGATTGAGCCGAAAGATCCCGTTGCCGAGCACCTCAAAAGTCTTGCGGTGCGCTGGGTTCAGGTCGGCGAATACGCGATTCCCGACCTGCGTTTGATGATGACAAACGGAACCATTCCGGCGGGCGCCGAGTACTGGAACGAAAGTGTCAAAGCCTGGAGGCCGGTTGCGGGAATCTTGGGGGTCGCAGCACCGGTCACAGCGGTGCGAGCGCCGATGGCAAGTGTGGCGGTCCGTCCAATGGAGCGGGCTTCTTCCGGGACGGGGGATCGGGCCCAGGAAAAGAACGCATTGAGGAATGGAGTGCAGACCGCGCGACTCAAGCCGGCTCACCCCGATGACGATGCGGTTTCGCCGTCCTCACGTGCGACCTATGTGGTCCTAGGCGTTTTCCTGGGCATGTTGGGTGTCCACAATCTCTACGCGAGCCACTACTGGCGGGCCCTCTTTGAGTTGATCATCACGGTCTGCATGGGGGCGATGGTCTCGGCGGGTTGGTTGGAATCGCCGTATTGGATTTTGGTGGTTTACCTTTTTGTCGTCCTGGAACTCTTTGACGAGGACAGCGACGGGAAAGGCCGCCAACTGCGGTAGGTCCCGTTGCGAGGTGCCCGGCCGGTGCGACTGAGGTGGGATCCCGAAAAAGGAGGGCCGGGTCCTGATGTTCTTGATGCCTTTCACCCCGGACAGCGGGAGGGGTGTGGGCCATTGCCGGAGTCAGAGTCCGACCAGCAAGGGCTGGCTGACCTCGGCAATCCGGGCTTGGTGGTTGAGAAAGCTGTCGGCGAGATGGGTGTGCAAGTCCAGCAGGTCCCCCATGAGTTTCTTGAGCAGCGGGGCAAGATCGTGGGTGGGGCTTTGAAGCTCACGTGCCTGCGGGTGGCTGGCGACTTCTTCCTCGTGGGAAATCCGCACAAACGGGCGCCAGTCGATCCGGCGGATTTGTTGGACGAGTTTTTCCATTGCGGCAGGCGCGCGCGCGGCGCCCAGCGTGTCTTGGGCGATGGATTTGCGGAGGAGCTCGCAGCATTTCTCAAGACAGAACATGACGCTGCGCGGCACCTGTGGATGTTGCCAGAGCAGTTCGAGGACGTGCAGGGGTTCGGCCCGCATCTGGTAGATGCGTCGGTAGGCGTCCCGGGTGCCCAGGAGCCGGAGAAAGGCGCTGAGCTCAATCTCCGAGCCGTGCAGCACATCGCGCATTCCCTGGCCTGTGAGGGAGTTGCCGATCGAGCTCACGGAGTTGGCGGTGAGAATCGCACGTTCGAGCATCTGGCCGATCTGGCAGAAGTGCCAGCCGTCATCGGCGAGCATCGTGTTGGCGGCGACGGCAAAGAACTGGGGAATGAGCTGGGTGACTTGCGCCATGATGCGCCGGGTGACCATGGCGGCGTCGTTTTCCGAAAGCCCCTCCCGAAACCGGGTCCGATGGAGTCGGCTGCGGAGATCGTTCAAAGTGGCCCACGCCTCGGGGCTCAGGCTGTCCTGCACGGATTCGCCGTTGGCCACAGCCCGCAGAAAGGAGTGGAGGACCGAACCGGGTTCGGGCAGCAGGGCGAGCCGATACCGGTCAATCGGATTGGAGATGCTGCGGCGGCTGTTGCCGGCGGTTTTTTCCAGGGGCGGCAAGAGCCGGTTCCAAATCGGCCGGTAGAGTTTGCGTTCGGCGGAGTTGAGCTCCTCGGTTTCCAGGGTCTCGATGACGGAGATGAGGTAGGCCTGGTGGTGGGCCCTCTCCAGGTAACGCCCCATCCAGTAGAAACACTCCGCCACGCGGCTGGTGACCAGGCGGGGGGGACAATGCACGTCGGCCGGGCGCTTGGGCGCCTGCGGGAGCAGGGCGGCGGAGGCCGGTTCGCTCAGAACCCATGTGTCTTTGCTCGTCCAGCCCGAGCCGAAGTCGCCGTTTGTGTCGCTGCGGGAATGCACCCGGGTCAGTCCCCCGGGCAACACCTCGAAATCCGATGCCGTGCGGATGCCGAAGATGAGGTGGTCTTGCGGGTACTCAACGGTGCGGCCGTTTGAAAAACAAAGGGTCGGCGCTCCCTGCTCTTTGGGGTGGGCAACGAAATAGGTGGGTTGCTTGCGGACCTCCGCCACCAGGTTCTGGGCGTCTTCGCCCGTTTCGGGTTCGCCCCGCAGCGGCGAGGGTTCATGGCGCCAATCGCCCAGAATCGGCCGGATCCGCCACTGATCCAGATTGGAGAACACGTATTCGCGCTGGTCAATGTCACCCATCCAATGCGTGGCAATGGTGGGCAATAACGGGGTTTCGCCTAGGTAAAACCGGATGATCTGTGAACTAAACGCCAGCAGCGTGTTGTCGTCGGCAAGCTGACTGCCGATCGCGTTCACCAGGGAGACGGTTCCTTTCCTGAGGCAATGCACCAAGCCCGGGACACCCAGCAGGGAGTCCCGCTTGAACACCAGCGGGTCGAGCATGGAGTCGGCCACGCGATTGTAGATGACTTCCACCCGTTCGAGCCCGCGCACCGTTTTCAGGTAAACGCAATCATCGAGCACGAGCAGGTCGCCCCCCTCCACCAGCGGGATACCCATCCGCCGCGCCAAAAAGCTTTGTTCCGCCGAAACCGCGCTGCCCGCGCCGGGGGAGAGCATCACCACGTTGGGTTCGCCCTCAAAACCCTCGGCGGCCGCCCGGATCTGCTCGAGAATGGTCAGGGAGGATTCGGTGAGGGAGCGCACCGGGGTGTTCTCAAAAAGCTCCGGTGCGATTCGGGCGAGGGCCCGGCGGTTTTGCAGCATGTACGAGATGCCGGTGGCGTGGGCCAAGTGCTGGCGTTTGACGTAGAGGCCGCCCTTGGCGTCCCGGGCCAGGCAAAGCCCGCTGAGATGCAGGTAGGCGCCCCGGGGGCGCGGAATACCCATCGACGCGAACTGATAGAACGGACTGCCCAACACCGATTGAACCGGGACCACACCCGCCCGGAGAATATCGCGCTTGCCGTAAACATCCCCCAGGAACGCTTCAAACGCGCGGAGCCGCTGGCGGAATCCCCGGACGATGAGGTCCCATTCTTCCCCCGTGAAAATCTGGGGCAGAAGGTCGCAGGTCCAAGGCTGCCGCCCCCAAGGCTCGTTTCGGATGATGTCAAAAGTGACCCCCATCTCCCGGAGGGTCGCCGCCATGCGATCCTCCAAGATCCGGATTTCCTGGGGAGGCAGGCCGCCCAGCTGATCGAGCATCGCCTGGTAGAGCGCCCGCGGGGCACCGTTGGATTCGAAAATCTCGTGCCAACGCCCGCTGTGGAACGGGACTGGATGGGAAGCGGCGTTGGGCATGCTGTAAGTCTACACTGCCCTAGGGCGCCCGAAGCCGGTCAAGAGCCTTCTCTCTGGTGGCCGCGACTTTAGTGGGGGCCTTGGGCGGCCCGACGCCTTTTTTTGGGCTCCCTCGAACGCCGCTAAATGGCCCGGCTGGAGGGAGTTTGCTCGCTCGCTTCCCTGATCCGAACCGGGGATGCGCCGAGCGAGTCGAGCCGGGGTAAGCCGTTCGGTTCGAAGCGACCAAAACTCAGAACTCCCGTGGGGCATTGGCTCACGCAGGCTGAGCAGCGCACGCATTGGGGGTCCTCCATGGGCAGGCCTTTTTGGGCGAAGCTCATGACGTCGATGCCTTGGTGGCAGGCGCTGGTGCAGACGTTGCAGGAGATGCAGCGGCTTTTTTCCGCAAAAATACGGAACCGCGAGAACCGCGCATAAACGTTCATCAAAGCGGCCAGCGGGCAGGCGAACCGGCACCACACGCGGCCGCTGAACCAGAAGTAAAATCCCAGCCCGACGATGCCGGCGAGGAGGATATCGACCACGTGATAATAATTGAGGGGCAGCCCAAGCAGTGTCCAACCGCTGAGCAGCCCGTGGAAGATGCCATCGACGGGCAGGCCGATCCATCCGAGCACTCGCAGCGCGAGCAGTAGCAGGCACACCCCCAGAATCGCCTGCCCGACGAGATTCAGGCGGTTCCACAAGGGCCCGTGCGGCATTTTGTGGCGGTGATTGTCTCCCAACGTCTCGGCCAACGCCCCGCAGGAACAGATCCAGCCGCAATAAGCGCCTTTACCCCAACGCCAGACCAGGAGCGGGATAAGCACAAAAGTTTGGAGGAATGAAATGGCCAGCCACGCCCAGAGGGGTTGGGCGGTGAGCACGTTCCAAATAAACAGGGGCCAGGCCAGGATGAACCCGAAGCTGCGCCAGTACTCCCGTCCGTGTCCGGAATCGATCACGGGAAAAAGGGCGTCGGCGCAGGTTTTCCAGATGCCCTCCTCAAACCAACCGTTGTGTCCCGCCCAGGGCAGCAGGAAATAGGGGAGCAGAAAAAGCGGGCCGACCTGGAATGCCGCCAGCGAGAGAGTCTGCAGAGTGACGTAGGGGGTTTTTCTCCGCCGGATCCGGCGGAGTCCGAACACCCCCACGCAGAAGGTGTAGGCCAGCGCGTAATAAAAGCCCGGTTCCCGCAGGGAAATGGCGAGTGAGCCCAGGGCGCTGCTGCGCAGCTTGGTTTGCGCGGCCAGCTCCGCGCCCAACCCGCCCCAGGCGGCGCCCAGGGCTTGGATCTGTTCGGGCACTTGAAACGGAAACCAGCCGCGTTCCTGAAACAGCGCGTTGAGTGATGTGCCGCCTTTCCACAGATAAATGAGCCCGCAGAAGGCAACAAAGAGGCCCAGGGCGAACCCGCGTTTCGCACTCCATTCGCCGCGAAGCGGGAGGCCGCTCCTGCGAAAAAAATCCAGCGGCGCCTCCCGCCCGAGCATCGTGAAAACGAAGTCGTTCAGGAGCCGCGCTTCCTCGCCGCGGTTGTCCCGCAATGTGACCACTCCCGCAGTGATGCGATCAACGCTGGAGCCCGGCATCAGCCGGAGCGTGCCGCCCGACTGCGGGATCGCGGTGTCCGCGTTTTTGAGGAAGGCGTCGAGTTTGCGGAGATTCTCCGGGTTGGGGCGGCTCAGCTCGTTTTTGCGGTGACTCAGCGTCACGTGGGCGCCCGCCTGGGCTAACGCAAGGGCGGTCTCCACCGCCGTGTCCCCGCCGCCCACGACCAACACCTGCCTGCCGGCGTATTCCCCGGGATCATGCAGCCGGTTGGACACCTTCGGCAGATCCTCGCCGGGCACCTCCAGTTTGCGATGGGCGCCGCTGCGTCCCAGCGCGACCAGCACCCGGCGCGCGCGCACGAAGGAGCCGTCCGCGCAGTGCACCCAGAGTTCCTCCCCGCGTCGTTCGATCCGCTCGGCTCTCGCCCGGAGGATTTCTACACCCGCGCTCCGTCGCTGCGCCTCCAGCTCCTCCAGCAGCCCCTCTTTGAGCGTGGCCCGCATTTGGAGACCGCCCCCGGGCTGGAAGCCCTCCGGGTAGGCGTGGATGGGCTTGGCTGCCGGGAAATTTGTGATCGTGGAGAACGCCTCGTTCACCTCCAGAACGACGGAGTCCAGGCCGGCGGCTTTGGCTTCCAGCGCGGCGGCAATCCCGGAGACGCCCCCGCCCAGGACCACCACGTCGCGCACGGCGGGATCCCGTGGCTTTTGGAAATCAGGCTCTTTCAGCAGCGATCGGATGGCGTTGACCCCGCTTGCGGAGGCGAACTTAAGCAGGGGGACGCCCGTCAAGTCGCCGATGATTCGGACCCCGGGAACAGACGTGCGGCCCTCGGCGTCGCAGTCCGGGAGCTTTTCCACGGTGCCCGCGGGCCATTGGGTGTGCAGCCAATGGCTGTACCGCGAGAGCAGGGCGAGCAGGTTCATGACGGGATGGATCAATGGCCCGGAATTGGGCCCGGCACAACCCAACAACAAAAACCGGCGCGCCACAACCCGCGGAGCAGGCGGGAAAACGGCCGTTGTTTCCGGGGAAGCTGCGGCACCGTGGAGAACGTCCGGCATTGCGGGAGCCGGACCGCCGGGGGAACCGCAGCCTGTCGATCCCCGGGTTTACGCAGGAAGCCGTATCAGGTGGTCAAACGCTGAGAGCGCGGCCTTGGCGCCTTCCCCCGTGGCGATGATGATCTGTTTGAAGGGCACCGTGGTGGCGTCTCCGGCTGCGAACACTCCGGGCAGATTGGTCTCGCAGTGGGTGCCGATGACAATCTCGCCGTATTTGGAGAGCTCCAGAGTGCCCTTGAGCCATTCCGTGTTCGGGACCAAGCCGATTTGCACAAACACACCCTCCAGTTCCACCGAGTGTTCCTCGCCGCTGAGCCGGTCTTTATACCGCAGCCCGTTCACCTTCTTGCCGTCCCCGGTGATCTCCAGAGTCTGGGCGCCGGTGTGAAGGGTCACGTTGGGCAGGCTCTTGAGTTTGTTCACCAAAACGGCGTCCGCCTTGAGCTGGTCGGCGAACTCGATCACCGTGACTCCCGCCACCACGCCGGCCAGGTCGATCGCCGCCTCCACGCCGGAGTTCCCGCCGCCGATGACCGCCACCCGTTTGCCCTTGAAGAGCGGGCCGTCGCAGTGCGGGCAGTAGGCCACGCCTTTTGTGCGGTACTCGGATTCCCCGGGCACATTGACATTTTTCCAGCGGGCGCCCGTGGCCAGGATCACCGAGCGGCTTTTGAGCAGGGCGCCGTTGGCCAGGGTGAGCGTGATCTCGCCCCCCGGCTGGGTGGCGGGGAGCAAGGAGGCCACCCTCTGGCCGCTCATGATCTCCACCTCGTAGGCGCGCACATGCGCCTCCAGTGCCGCGGCGAATTTGGGGCCCTCGGTTTCTTTGACCGAGATAAAGTTTTCGATTCCGAGCGTGTCGAGGGTCTGTCCCCCAAACTTCTCAGCCACGACCCCGGTGCGGATGCCTTTGCGCGCCGCGTAAATGGCCGCGGCTGCGCCGGCCGGGCCGCCTCCGACGATCAGCACGTCAAACGGCGCCTGGGCGTTGATCTTCGCCGCGTCCCGCGCCGCGGCGCCCGTGTCGATTTTGGCCAGGATTTCGCCCAGCTCCATCCGGCCGGAGCCGAAGGGCGCGCCATTGAGGAAAACCGTGGGCACCCCCATGATCTGCCGCTCGTCCACCTCGTTCTTGAACAACCCGCCGTCGATGGCCACCGCCCGGATCCGCGGGTTGAGCACGGCCATCGTGTTGAGCGCCTGGACCACGTCCGGGCAGTTGTGGCAGGAAAGCGACATGTAGGTCTCGAAAGCGAAGTCGCCTTCAAGGGAGCGGATTTGTTCGATGACGTCGGCATCCAGCTTGGGCGGGTGGCCGCCGGCCTGGAGCAGCGCCAAAACCAGCGAGGTGAACTCGTGGCCCATGGGAATCGCCGCGAACCGCAGGCCCATATTGGCGCCTGCGCGGCTGATCGCGAAGGACGGTCGGCGCGCGTCCTGGCCGTCGTAGCGCGCGCTGAGCAGAGGGCTGAGCGTGACGATCTCCTCGAGCAGCTCGCGCATCTCCACCGATGCGGGCCGGTCGTCGAGGGTGGCAACCAGTTCGACGGGCTGAGTGACCCGTTCGAGATAACCTTTCAACTGCGATTTGAGGTGGGCTTCCAACATGGCGGTTTTTTCTTTCGCTCAGGGATTCCGGGAGAACTCAACACCCGCCCCGCGTTTGGGCGGGGCGGGTGGTTGACGGGTTTTGGCTGACGTCGGGTGGACTGCGGCGCAGGCCACCCTTGGGTGGGCGGTTTACCGCCCTCGGGTCTTAAATCTTGCCGACGAGGTCGAGGGAGGGAGTCAGGGTCGCTGCGCCTTCCTTCCACTTGGCCGGGCAGACTTTTCCGGGGTTGGCCGCCACGTATTGCGCGGCTTTCACCTTGCGGAGCAGCTCCGAGGCGTCCCGGCCGATGCCGTTGTCGTGGATTTCGCAGAGTTTGATCTGGCCCTCGGGGTTGATCACGAAAGTGCCGCGCAGGGCGAGGCCTTCCTCCTCAATCATCACGCCGAAGTTGCGGGTGATCGCACCGGTGGGGTCGCCGATCAACGCGTAGTTGACCTTCTGAATGGCGGGTGACGTGTCGTGCCACGCTTTGTGGGCGAAATGGGTGTCGGTGGAGATGCCGTAAACGGCGACGCCCATCGCTTCGAATTGGGCGTGGTATTCGGCCAAATCCTCGAGTTCCGTGGGGCAGACAAAGGTGAAGTCGGCCGGGTAGAACATGAAGATGGCCCACTTGCCTTTGAGTGTTTGGTCGGTGACTTCGATAAACTGACCGTTCTGGTAGGCTGTGGCTTTGAAGGGCTTGATTTGGGTGTTGATCAGAGACATGGCGGTGGTTCCTTTTCCGGGGGAGGTAGATAGGAAGTGACGCGGGATCTGACAAGAGCCTTTCTGAAGGCTGGCCAGGCGGGGCCTCGGGGAGGCGAGCGCGGGGCGGCGAATGCCGATGTTTAGGCGCCCGGCGCCGGAATCGCTTTGGGCGGGGGCTGCGACGGCGCCCCCTCGTTTGCGAGGCCCTTCTGAGGGAGCCCGCGGGCCTCGCTTCTGCGCTCGATCCGGCGCGCGCCCAGGGCTTCCCCCAAGGAGCGCTCGATGGCCGCGTGGTCGAGCGTGGCGCTGCACGTGAAAAGGTCGAGCGCGGCGAATCCGTGCTCCGGCCACGTGTGAATGGCAAGGTGTGATTCCGCCAGCACGATCACGCCGGTGACGCCGTGCGGGCTGAATTGATGGAAAACCTGCTCAACAATCGTGCCCCTGTGTTCGCGGATGACGCCCAGCAACGCGTCCCGGAGGGCGTCCCGGTTGGAGATCCGCTCGGGATCGCACTCCCAAAGATCAAAAAGCGAGTGTTGCCCGAGGGCGGCGGAGGGCGGAGGGGAGACGCAGGCGTTCATGCGGAGAAGGGCGCGAGTGGGTGTGCGGCGGCTTTTGCGGCTTGGACGCCACGCGTGTAAGCCTCCTCAAAAACCGAGAAGCCGCTCAGGTCGCTGTGGGCAAAGTGAATCGCCCCCGCGGGTTGCGCCATTTGTTTTCGCCCGGGATGACAAAGCACGCCCGGCACGGGGCGGATCATGCCGTGGCCCCAAACACAGACGTCGATGTTCCGGACCAAGGCATCAATTTCCGGGTGCACCCGGCGCAGGTCCTCGAGGATGATCTCGCACCATTGGGCATGGCTGCGGGCGGCCGCCTTTTCGCGTTCCGCCGCGGCGGGACCGTCGCAGAGGGCGGCATACCAGGTGATCACCGTCGGGCCCTTGGGTTGGGCGAGACTTTGGTGGGTGGCAACGACGTAGCCCAGGGATCGGCTGTTGTAGAACACGTTATCCCACGCGGGGCCGAATCCTGCGCCCGCCGGCAGCTCCCGCAGGGTGAGGTTTGCGCTCACCCAGGGTCCGTATTCGAGCGGGAAATCCGGGTTCCGGCTTAAAGGCTGAACGATTTTCCGGGTGACGAACCAGGGTGTGCACACAATCGCGGTGTTTGCCTGGAAGCGGACGCTTTGGTTGCTCTCGAAGTCGAATGCGTCAATCTGGACTTTCCCCTCGGAGTTCGGCGCTACGCTCCAGGCGAGGTGGCGGGTGCGGATTTTTGCCGCGACGGGCTCGCGCAACTGGCCGATCAACCAGCCGTTGCCGTTGGGCCATGTCAGAACGACGTCCGGGTCGGCGTTGGCGGCTCGACCGTTGCGGCTCGCAAAATAATGGACCGCCGCCCAAGCCGAGACTTGGTCGATTGTTCCGCCAAAATCGTCCCGGCACACGTAGTCGAGATACCAGTGGAGCCTTTCGGAGTGGAGATTCTCGGAGTGCAGCCACTGCCGAGCGGTGATTTGGTCCAGTGCGGTGAACCGGGGATCGGTCGAGCTGCGATCCACCGGAATGGTGAATGCCCGGGCGCCGTCGTTGCCTCGGGCGGCCTTGAAGTGGGTGATGAGGGTGTGAAAACGCTCAAATTCCCCGCGGTCGAGACCGGTTGCGCCGGAGGTCGGGAGGAGGTCTTCCTGCCAGCGGCCGTTGAGAAAAAGGCGCTCGGAGGGATCGGCCACCAGCGCGCTTTCCTCGTAGACGGGGAGTCCGTCGGCGTTTTTCCCGGTGATCAACCCGAGCTCCTCGTACAGCTCCAAGACTTCGGTGGCGTCTTCTCCGGGGAGCGTGACGTAGTGGGCGCCCCAGGGATAGGGGCTCACCGAGTTTTCTCCGGAACGGGAGTTGCCGCCGGGTTCCGGTTCCAGCTCCAGCAGCAGAAAGTCGCCGCATCCCAGCTGTTGAAGTTTGCGGGCAGCCGCCAGCCCGGCGACGCCTCCGCCGACAATCACCACGGCGTGTTTTTCCTCGCGTGCGGGCGGCGGAAACTGGCCGACCCGGAGCCGGTGCCCCGTTTCCGCGGACGGCCCGACCAAAGAGCCCGGGACGGGTTTCCCGGCGCGCCGAACGCAACTCGGCAGGAGAAGGCTGCCGGCGGCGGCGGAGGCGAGGAATTGGCGGCGGGTGGTGTTCATCGGCCGACGGCTAGTGAACGAAGTGTTTCCATTCCTGCTCAAAGAGCCGCACCAAGACCTGGTTGTTGAGCTGGTTGACGCCGGTCGGCACGGCGTTCATGTCCGGCGGGAAATCAAACAGGGCGTTCATGGTTTCCGGGGTCAGATAACGCAGCGGGGCGGGGAGTTTTGGCGGGCCGGGGAGCGGGCCGGGTGAGGCGAGCACAAACCCCCATTCGCCAAAGGACGGCACATAGACGTGGTAGGGGGCGGCGATCCAGCCCACGGCTTCGAGGGTGTT
Source organism: Chthoniobacter flavus (assembly GCA_945860355.1). Taxonomy (GTDB): domain Bacteria; phylum Verrucomicrobiota; class Verrucomicrobiia; order Chthoniobacterales; family Chthoniobacteraceae; genus CAIURC01. The sequence goes on from CAMARB010000040.1 coordinate 20,440, forward strand.
CACCACGCACCAGAACGATTGCCGGGCAACGTAGGGGGAGGTGGATTGAATGGCCACGGCGCCCGCGGGGCTCAGGACGCGCCGCAGCTCCCGGTAAAAAGCGGTGGTGTAGAGTTTGCCCACCGAGAAGTTGGAGGGATCCGGAAAATCGGCCACGACGAAGTCGAACGTCGCGGTTTGGCTTTTGAGCCAGGTGAACGCGTCGGCGTTGACGATTTTGACCTTGGGATTGCGCAGGGCATTCCCGTTGAGCGCCGCCAGCAGATCCTGACGGGTGAAAAGCTCGGTGATCTCCGGGTCCAGATCCACGAGGGTGATCTCCTCCACGTCGGGGTATTTGAGAATCTCGCGGACGGCCAGCCCGTCGCCGCCTCCGAGCACGAGAACCCGCCGGCGTTCGGGCACCCGGGAGAGCCCGGGATGCACCAGCGCCTCATGGTAACGGTATTCGTCGCGCCGGCTGAACTGCAGGTTCCCGTTCAAATACAGCCGCAGGTCGTCCTGGCCCCTGGTGATGACAATCCGTTGATACGCGGAGGAGCGGGTGTGGATGACTTTGTCGGGATACTGGGCGGACTCCGACCACGCCAGGATTTGATCGGATTGGATGAAACCCGCCGCGAGAAGCGCGAGGGTGGCGAGCCCTACGGATTGATGGCCGCGGGCCCAGGGGATTTGATCGCGCAGGAGCCAAAGGCTGACGAGCCCGACCAGGGTGTTGAGGATGCCAAAGAGAAAACTTGAGCGGACCAATCCAAGGTGCGGGACCAGGACCAGTGGGAAGAGCAGCGAGGCCAGGAGTGCCCCGATGTAGTCGAAGGTGAACACTTGGGAGACCAAGTCTTTGAAGACGATGCGGTCCTTGAGGATGCGCAGGAGGAGCGGGATCTCGATACCGACGAGGGTTCCGACGAGGAGCACCAGCGCGTAGAGAACCACGCGGAAAGAGTCCACCAGCCCGAACAGGGTGAAGAGCAGGGCGGCCGAGGCGCCGCCGATCAGGCCGATGAGAAACTCCACCTGGATGAACGTTCCCAGCAGGTTGCGTTCGGCGTATTTGGAAAGCCACGAGCCGATCCCCATGGCAAAGAGGTAAACCCCGATGACCGTGGAAAACTGGGTGACCGAGTCCCCGAGAAGATAACTGGCGAGAGTGCCCGCGATGAGTTCGTAAACGAGGCCGCAGGTGGCGATTGCAAAAACCGACGCCAATAGCAGAAGACGAACGGCCCGCTCGGAGAGGGGTTGTGGCATGGATCAAAAACGGCGGCGGGCCGGCGCTGGAGGTCCCGAGTAAACGGGGGGGGGCGCAATGCGAGATGGTCAGTGAATCGCGGCGGCGATAATGATGCAGACGCCCAGGGTCCCGCAGCCCACGACAATTGCCAAAGCCGTGTTTTTCGCCTCAATGAGCTCTTTCCAGAGGTCGTAGGGGGTGAGTTTGTCGACGATCACAAACCCGGAGATGAAGATGAAGACGCCGAGCAATGCGTAGAGGGCCGAGTTGAGAAGAGCGGTGGTGTTCATGGCGGTTGTTTATTTGTGGAAGAACCGGTGCGCTCCCGAGCTGTGTCCCGAGCTTTGGGACCGGGAACCTGGTTTGCTGGAGTAAAATGGGGTGTAGCCTCGCGCGTTCGCCCAGAGCAGGTAGGCGAGGCTGACGCCGCAAAGCAGAAGAAAGAAGGGGTGGCGAGTCATCAGGGGACGGGAAATCGGGGGTTAACTCGTCGCGCCGGGGCCATGATCGCTCTGGGCCCAGCGTCTGTTTTCGAATGCGGATCTCCGGTAGAGTAGCCAGGCCGGGTAGAGGCAGATGAGCCCCAGCGCCATCCAGAAGTTGGACCAGAAAAGCCCTCCGCCCCGGACCACCACGGTGAAAGGCAGCTCCACGATGCCGGGATCGCCGCTGGCTTCGACCGAAAGCCGGTATTGGCCCTCAGGCACGGCGGACATGCTCTCGGATTGGGTTTGGCTGCCCTCTTTCCAGGAACCGTCGGAGTCGAATCCGGAGAAAAATCCGAGACTCAGGTGTTGTTCAAACCGGCGTTCGCTCTGGGCCTCAATGAGCGCGACGTTGAGGTCGAGCCAGTTGTTTGAAACCGGCGCAGACGCCTCGATCCCGATTTTTCCCGAGCCCCCGGGCAGTGTGAAAGGTTGGGAGAGGAAGGTTTTTTCACCGTCCGAGCGTCGGTAAACGTCCTTGAGTTGGATGATTCGGCGAGATGCGGTCGACACGGCGAACCCGGCCTGGATGAGACCCATTAGTAGGGCAGCCTTGAAAAATAAACCGCGCAGCGACTTCCAGCGGGCGGGGAAAGGGTTGGGTTCGTTGAGGGCAACCCCGGTGGGGGCGGGGATGTTTTCCAGGGCAAACCCCGTTTTCACCTCCGCGCCAGCCACGTATTCCCCCCGGGACCAGGTGACCTCCTGGAGCTCCGGGTAAGTCTCCCGGGAGAGCACAAAGGGGGGCGCGATGGCGTCGCTCACCCTCGTTGTTTCTCCGGTGGAGGTCTGCCAGTAAAACTCGCCCAGCACGGCCCGGATCCGGGTTTCGTACGAGGCGAAGTGCTTGAAGTGTCCCGAGGGCACTTGGAGCGAGCCGGGGGGATCGAGCAGCCGCTCGACCCAGGTCCAGTGGCCTTGAGAACAAAGCAGCCAACGGAACCCCTCCCACGGGTTGAAAAGCAGGTGTTCCGTCCAGTCCGCGCTTGAATCCCTGCGCAGGATCGCGCCGATCACCTCGTATTCTTTGCCCCGGAATTTGCCCCTGCGCCCGATGGGCAGGAGGGGCCTAAACTCGCTGAGTTTAAGCTGGGCGGCTTCAAGAAGTTGGTGGCGCTCGTCGGAGGCGTCGACGATGGACCCGCAGTTGCCGCATGCGCAGGACATGCTGAGTCCCGCGGCGCGGATCTGGATCGGCGCACCGCACTTGGGGCAGGCAAAACGGGCCGATTGCGTTTTCAGCGGGGGTTCGCCGCCCCAACCTGGCACGGGGCGTAGGTTCTCGAATTTGAAGTCCGAAAAGAACCCCGTCTGGCCTTCGAAAAAACAGGTTTGTTCTTCCTGGACCTCTATGCAGGCGAACTGTCTCCCGGGGCCCTGGAGATCCACGCTGCGGCGCGGGGAATCTTGGACGACGGCTTCGGGGAGCTGGCCTTCGCCCCCAAGGCAACGGGTCTCCTTGATGTCGATCACCGTGTAGGATGCGCCCCCCAACTGGAGCGTTGTGCCCGGCTCCCACTCAGACAGTCGGATAGGATCGGTGCCTGGGGGCGGGGTCTCCCGGCTAAACGCGAAAAAACCCTGGCTTTCAGCCAGCCAACCCGTGGTTCCGTCCGCCATCTCGGCGAACCATTCCGTCCAACTCCCGCCGCTCCAGTGCCAGCGCAGCCGTCCCAGCAGGCGAAACCCGCAGTTCTGATAAACCCCGGTGGTGCCGATCTGAAGCGGGCTGAGGTCGGGGGGGAGTTGGGCGAGGCTGCCCAGAGTTTCCACGTCCAAATCGCGCCGGATGACCAAGGACTGGCAGTAAGGGCAGACCGCAGAGAGAGCGATACTGGAGTCGAATTGG
>CAMARB010000041.1 GCA_945860355.1 Chthoniobacter flavus
CGACCCTCCGCCTCTCGCTATGTTGCCCCTCGCACTCCTCCTGGTTTTTTTACTGACGACTGCATCCTCCTGGGCCGAAGACTTCCAGGGCTCAACACACAAGCTCGAGTATGATGAAATGCCGGTGGGCTACAGCAAGGCGACGCCCAACGGGCACATCGCCCGGCTCCAGGCGCAAATCAACTCGGGCGAAGTGCGCCTGCAATGGGACAGCGAGCAGGGCTATCTGCCGGCCCTGCTGCGCGCCCTGAAAATCCCCTCCTCCTCGCAGTTGCTCGTGTTCTCCAAGACCTCCCTCCAGAGGACGCTGATCAGCCCCAAAACCCCGCGCGCCCTCTACTACAACGACGATATTTATGTGGGCTACATTCCCGGCTCGGACCTCCTGGAAATCAGCGAAGCCGACCCGAAACTCGGCGGCGTGTTCTATCAGCTGGAACAGGTTGCCGCATTCAAGCCCAAGCTGGTGCGAAACTCCGAGTGTATCCAATGCCACGGGGGCAACCGCTCCCTGGGGGTGCCAGGCCATGTGATCCGCTCCATCGGAACGAGTCCGGACGGGGAGATCGACATCCAGACCGAAGCGGCCGAAATCACCCACTGCAGCCCGCTCAGCGAAAGATGGGCCGGCTGGTATGTGACGGGCGAGCACGGCTGGCAAACCCACCGCGGCAACCTGGTGGGAATCGAAGCCCTCGAACGCCAGGCCAGGGAGCCCAATTTCCGCGGCAACTTGAAGGATCTCTCGGCGCACGTGGATCTGAAGGATTATCCCGAGCGGACCAGCGACATCGTCTCGCACCTCGTGCTCGAGCATCAGTCGCACATGCACAACTACGTGACCCGCCTCAATTTCGAGGCCCAGCAGATGCTGGCCACCTACGGGCACCTGCGTTACCTCGATCGCCAGGTTCAGTCGTTCCTGCGCTACCTGCTCTTTGTCGAAGAGGCCCCTCTCGCAGAACCCGTCCGGGGCAGGGCCGACTTCCTCACCGCTTTTGCCGCAGACGCACGGCGCGATCCCAAAGGCCGCTCCCTGCGCGACTTTGACCTGCACCGGCGGCTCTTCAAATATCCCTGCAGCTATCTCATCTACAGCGCGGGGTTTGATCAATTGCCCCCCCCGATCAAAGAGCGGATTTACCGGGAGCTCGGGGAGATTCTTGATGGCAAAAACCCGCAACCGGAGTTCGCCCGCCTCACTCCCGACGACAGAAGGGCCGTCAAAGAGATCCTCCTCGCCACGAAAAACGATCTGCCGGACTCGTGGAAAACTGGCGCTCCAGCGGGATCGGTGGCCGCAGCCTCGACGGCATCCAAGTAAACACGACAAGCCGCCGGTCCCGACGCGAAAAAAGGGCCACGGCCCATGGGCAGAACTCCGCGAGAACGGCAGGCTAATGCGGGGAGGCGTCCGTCATTCTAAAGAACCCGCGCTGCTCCACTTCCTGGATCCAAGAGGGCTTGAAGCACCGCCCGTAGCGGATGTGTGGGCCGCGCACCCAGGTCCGCCAGCCATCGGGATACCGGGATGTCTGCGAATAGGGCGGAGCACTGGTCCGCTGCACCGCGTTGATCGAAAAGCCGTCTCCAAAGGACGTGTAACGCCCCTCGGCCACCCAACTTGCGATGAGTTCACCGCGGTAATTGGTGACATCGAAGCGGGTGTATCGCGACCTCTTGGGCCAGCATTCGCAGGCCGGCAAAGCCAGCGCAGCCAAAAGAAGAAAAACTCGGGCGAAACTCACGGGAGGAAGGCTGCCACCCAGGACCGCAGACCTCAAGCGCGCATCCGGAGAAATCTCCCGGCCCGGCCCCTCGTGTGTCACTCCTTGCCCGAGAGCGCAACGGTTTGACGGGCAATCCAGCCCCCGCCCACCACCTCATCGCCCCGGTAACATACGGCGGCTTGTCCGGGGGTCACAGCGCGCTGCGGGACATGGAGCTGCACACGCGCCTTGCCGTCCTCCCCGGGATACACCGTGGCCTGAGCCCCCGGATGGGCGTAGCGAATTTTCACTGTCACCTCAAATGGCTCGCTCAAATCGCAGTGCCACAGGCAGTGGTCGATTTCGAACTCGCCCGTCACCAAATCCTCCGCCTCACCCACAATCACTCGGGCGCTGGCGGGATCAATGTCGATGACGTAACGGGGCGTCGGGCTGCCGCCCGGCAGGCCTTTGCGCTGGCCGATCGTGAAAAGCTCGATGCCCTCGTGGTCGCCCAGCCGGTTGCCTTCCTTGTCGTAGATGCCGCCCCGATGAAACTCCTCCTCAGCCAGATGCGAGCGGAGGAACGCCTTGTAGTCGTTCCCCGGCACAAAACAAATCTCCTGGCTGTCCACCTTGTCGGCCGTTTTGAGGCCCAGCTTCCGGGCAATCGCCCGGATCTCGGTTTTTTCCATCCCGCCGAGGGGACAAAGCGCCCTCTGGAGCTGCTCCTGACGCAGGCTGAAGAGGAAATACGACTGGTCCTTGCGCGGGTCCTTGCCTTTCCGCAAAACCGCCTTGCCGGGCAGATGCTCAATCACGGCGTAATGGCCCGTCGCGATGAAATCGGCGCCGATGGCGCTCGCCTTGTTCCAGAGGTTCCCAAACTTCACCTTCTCGTTGCACATCACGCAGGGGTTGGGGGTGCGCCCCGACTTGTACTCCGCCGTGAAATAGTCGATGACCATCTTCTCGAACTGATCGGCCTCATCGACGACGTAATGCGGAACTCCCAGGGCGTGAGCGACCGCGCGCGCATCGGCGATGGCCTGGGGCCCGCAGCACTTGTCTTCCGCCCTCGAAATACAATCCTGAGGCCACACCTTCATCGTCACCCCCACCACATCGTATCCCTGCTCCTTGAGCAGATACGCGGCTACGCTGGAATCCACGCCACCGCTCATGCCGATGACGACACGGGGGCGCGGAGAAAGAGGTTCGGTTCCTGAAGAAGATGCGTTCAAAGCGGCGCGGAGTTTCCGCTCGAAACGCCCCGGGCTCAACCCCAATTTCACGCTCAAAAACGAAAACGTTCCCGCGTGAGAACCCCTTGGACGCGCGGGCGCTTTGGTGCAATCTCACCGCTTTCGCGTGTTCACCCGTCTCCCCCATTTCCTCATTCCCCTCGCCTTTTGCGCTCTGGCCGCCTGCAGCCGGCCCATGGACCGGGCCGACTTGGTGTTTCTCAACGGCGCAGAACCCGAGACGCTCGACCCCGCCCTCATCACGGGCCAGCCCGAGGGAAGGATCGCCTCCGCGCTTTTCGAGGGGCTCACCGCCAATGACCAATCCGGCGCCGCGCAACCGGGCGTTGCGGAACGCTGGGACATCTCCCCGGACGGTCGCGTTTACACGTTCCACCTGCGCGAAAACGCCCGGTGGAGCAACGGCCAGCCGGTGACCAGCGCGGACTTCGTGGCGTCATGGAAACGCACCCTGCAGCCCGCCACGGCCAGCGAATACGCCTACCAGCTCCATTACATCCGAAACGCGAAAGCCTTCAACGAAGGCCAGCTGCGCGACTTCTCGGAGGTCGGAATCCGGGCGCCGGCCCCCGCCACCCTGGAGGTGACCCTCGAAAACCCGACGCCGTTCTGGATCGATCTCTGCGCTTTCTCGACCCTGCTGCCCGTGCACGTGCCCAGCGTCGAGGAGGCCGAACGCCGCAGCCAAAGCTTCACCCGCCCCGGAAAACTCGTCACCAACGGGGCGTATACTCTCAAGGAGTGGCGGCTTTTTGACCGGATCCGCCTGGAAAAAAACCCGCACTACTGGAACGCGGCCAAGGTGGCCATGCGCACGATCGACATTCTCCCGGCCGCGAAACCCATGACGGCCTTCAACCTCTATTCCACGGGCATCGCGGATCTGCTCATGGACAAGGGCCTCGCGCCGACTGCTCTCATGCAGGAGCTCAAACGTCGCCCGGACTTTCACGCGGCGCCGTTTCTGGGGAATTACTTCATCCGGTTCAACTGCACCCGCAAACCCTTTGACGATCCGCGGGTGCGCCTCGCCCTGAGCCTGGTCATCGACAAAGCCGCCCTTTGCGAGCGGATCACCCGCGCCGGGGAACTCCCCGCCGACAGCCTGGTGCCGCCCGGCACGGCCGGTTACACGCCGCCGCCCGGGCTGACCCGTTCCCCGGAAAAAGCGCGGCAGCTGCTGGCGGAGGCGGGCTACCCCGGCGGCGCGGGGTTTCCGATCGTGTATTACCTCTACAAGGGGGACTCCGACCTCGACCAAAACATCGCCGTGGAGCTCCAATCCACCTTCAAACGGGAGCTGGGCGTGAACATCCAGCTCGCCCAACAGGAGTGGAAGGTTTACCTGAACTCCCTGAGCCAGCTCGATTACGACCTGTGCCGGTCCTCCTGGGTTGGCGACTACAAGGACCCCAACACGTTCATGGACATGTTCGTGACCGGGGGCGGCAACAACCGCACCGGCTGGGGCGACAAACGTTATGACCAGTGGATCGCGGCCGCCGCCGCCGAGCTCGACACGCAGCGGCGCTTCGACCTGTTCCGGAAAGGCGAGGACCTCCTCGTCAACGAAGCGGCCGCCATCTGTCCGCTCTTTTATTACGTCGGCATTCAATTCTACGACCCCGAGCGGCTGGGCGGCATCGAGGCCAACCTGATCGACGAACATCCCCTCAAAAACATGTATTGGAAGAAGCCATGATCAACAGGCTGGCCTTCGGATTCTATCAACTGACCACGGCCATCCTCGGCCTGCTGCCCCTGGAAACCACGTTCCGCATCGGCTGGGCGCTCGGGTTTCTCGGCTATTACCTCGCCCCCTCCTACCGGCGCCTGGTCGAACACAACCTGCGGATCGCTTTCGGCCCGGAACTCAGCCCGAAAGAACGGCGCACCCTGGCCCGCAAACATTTCGCCACTCTCGCCGCCAACCTCCTCTGCAGCGTCATGCTTCCAAAACTGCCCCGGGCCGAGATTCGCGCCCGCGTCACAATGGAGGGCGCCGACGGGTTGGCCGGAGAGGTCCTGGCCTCGGGCCGGTTCACGTTCACCATCGGCCACATGGGGAACTGGGAACTCTTTGCGCAGCTCATTCCTCTGATGGCCACCTGCCCCCTGGGCACCGTCTATCAGAAGATCTCCAACCCCTATCTCGACGCCGAACTGCGCCGGGATCGGGCGGAACGCGGGGTCTCACTCTTCGAGCGAAAAGCGGGCTTTCTCGCGGCGATCAAAATGGTGCGCGGCGGCGGCGGCATCGGCGTGCTCATCGATCAACACGCCGGAGACGGCGGCCTCTGGTGCCCGCTCTTTGGAAGACTCGCCTCCACCTCCATGCTCGCCGCCTCCATCGCCGAACGCACCGAGGGCTGGCTGGTTCCCGCCGCCATTTACACCGATGGCGTGGCCCGGTGGCGCTGCGTCCTCCAGGAACCCTTCAAGGCCTCGTCCGACGGCCCGGAGGCCATTTCCGCCCGGCTCAATACTTTCCTCGAAGCCCAGGTCCGTCGCCAGCCTGCCGACTGGTTCTGGGTCCATAACCGCTGGAAAACGCCGCGCCCAAAATTCCTTCTCGCCTCCTACAAACGCGGCCAGTTCATCCCTCCGGACACGAAGCTGCAGCCGTTCAAAATCCTGATCCGCTCCAGCAACTGGCTCGGGGACGCCGTGATGAGCGCGCCCGCCGTTCGCGCAATCAAAGCCGGCCGGCCCGACGCCCATGTGACCATTCTGGCTCCCGCGAAACTCCGGGATTTCTGGGCGTCCCTCCCGGAGGTGGATGCGGTGGTTGGAATCGAGCCCGGCGAAGGAGTCTTCGCCGTCGCCCGCAAAATCAAAACGGGGTTTGACGCCGCGGTCGTGCTCCCAAACTCGCTGAGGACGGCGCTGGAGGTGTTCCTCGCCGGCATCCCCAGGCGGGTGGGATACGCGGGCCACCACCGCAAACTCCTCCTCAACCAGGTGTATCGGCCCGCAAAGAAGAAGAAAAAATCCCCCGCCACCGCCCCGGTCGGCGTCGGCTCCGAACACCAGGTCCATCATTACCTCGCGCTTGCCGAGTTTATCGGCGCCGACATCGAGGGCGCCGTGTTTGCCTCGCCCCGCCCCAAAAAAGACACCAGCGGCAGGCCGGTTCTCGGGTTGTGTCCGGGGGCCGAGTACGGCCCGGCAAAACGCTGGTTGCCGGAGCGTTTCGCCGAAGTCATGAAAAGCCTCCACGGCAGCCACGACTGCGAATGGAAACTTTTCGGGGTGGAAAAGGATCGCCCTGTCGCCGACGCCATCAGCAAGCTGGCAGGGATTCCGCACACGGATTTGGTGGGGAAAACCACTCTGGCGGAGCTGATCGCCCAACTGCGCTCCTGCGACGTCCTGCTCACCAACGACACCGGCACGATGCATTTGGCGGCCTGTCTCGGGGTCCCGGTCGTGGCTCTTTTTGGGTCCACCGAACCCACGCTCACCGGCCCCCTCGGGGAAGGCCACACCGTGCTCCGGCATCCGGTGGACTGCAGCCCGTGTTTCAAACGGGAATGCCCCATCGATTTCCGCTGCATGAAGGCCATCACCGCCGACTCGGTCGTGCGCGAGCTCACCGAACTGCTCGACCGCCTGGCCTCCGGCAGCCCCTGCGTCCCCCCGTTTGAGCCCCTCGCCCGGGCCGAAATCAACGGAGCCGGGACGCCGTGACCGTGCGGGCATCTCGCACAAGAGAAGCCTCGGCATTCGCCCGCAAAACGGGTTGAACATAATCCGCACCCCACAGTCTCAAGACCAATCTCATGCCCAGCACCCAGGAACTCACCCAGCAGGTTCAAGAACACAGCCATTGGATCGCCCCGTTGCAGGAGCAAATTGGCAAGGTTGTCGTGGGCCAGAAATATCTCGTCGACGGGTTGCTGACGGGCCTGCTCACCAACGGGCATGTCCTGCTCGAAGGCGTTCCCGGGCTCGCAAAAACACTCACGGTGAAAACGCTGGCCCAGTGTATTCACACCGGGTTCCAGCGCATCCAGTTCACCCCGGACCTGTTGCCGGCGGACCTGATTGGAACCCTCATCTACAATCCGCGCACGGGGGATTTCACCACCAAACAGGGGCCGCTGTTCTCCAATTTGATCCTCGCCGACGAAATCAACCGCGCGCCGGCCAAGGTGCAGAGCGCGCTCCTGGAGGCCATGCAGGAGCGCCAGGTGACCCTGGGCGAAAAGACTTACCCCCTGCCGGACCCGTTTCTGGTGCTGGCCACACAAAACCCCCTGGAGCAGGAAGGCACCTACCAGCTCCCCGAGGCGCAGCTCGACCGCTTCATGCTCAAACTGCGGGTGGGCTACCCGACCAAGGAGGAGGAACGCCGCATTCTCGACCTGATGGCCACCAGCACTCCGGATCTGGAGGTGCAACCCGTGATCGAGCCGGCTGACATCCTCAAGGCCCGCGCCCTAGTGAACCAAATCTACGTCGATGACCGGGTCAAAGACTACATCGTGGACGTGGTGTTCGCCAGCCGCGACCCGGGCGCCTACCAGCTCGACCTCGACGGGATGATCCGCTACGGAGCTTCGCCCCGGGCCACGATCGCGCTGACTCTGGCCGCGCGCGCCCGGGCGTTCCTCTCCGGCCGCGGCTACGTGACCCCGCAGGATGTCAAATCCATCGGCATGGATGTCCTCCGCCACCGCATCATCGTCAGCTACGAGGCGGAGGCCGAGGAGATGACCAGCGAAACGATCATTAGCCGCATTTTCGCCGGGCTTCCCGTGCCTTAACCCGGCGCACCGACCGCACCACCCCCGCCCATGGAAGCCGCACGCGCCATCTTAAAAAAGATCCGCCGTCTCGAACTCAAAACGAGGGGCATGGTGGACACCGCGTTCGGAGGGCAGTACCGCAGCGTGTTCAAAGGCCGGGGAATGAACTTCGAGGAGGTGCGGGAATACCAGGCGGGCGACGAGGTGCGCACGATCGACTGGAACGTGACCGCCCGATACGGCGAACCCTTCGTCAAGAAGTTCACCGAGGAACGCGAGCTCTCCGTGATGCTGCTGGTGGACGTGAGCGCCTCGGGCAACTTCGGCAGCGTCGAACTCAGCAAACGCGAGCTGGCGGGTGAAGTCGCCAGCCTCTTCGCGTTCAGCGCCATCCGCAACAACGACAAAGTCGGGCTGATTTTGTTTTCCGATCACGTCGAACTCTTCATCGCCCCAAAAAAAGGCCGCCGCCACACGCTCCGGCTCATCCGCGAGATCCTCTTTTACGAGCCCAAAGGCCGCGGCACCCAACCCGCCACGGCTCTGGATTATCTCAATCAGGTCGTGCATCGCCGCTCGGTGGTGTTCCTCCTCTCAGACTTCCAGGCGCCGAGCTTCTCCCGCGCTCTCTCCATCACCAGCCGACGGCATGATTTGATCGCGATTCCCATCGTCGATCCCCGGGAAGAGGAACTCCCCGACGTGGGCCGGATCTCGTTCGAAGACGCAGAGACCGGCGAGCAAATCGAAGTCAACACCTCCGACCGGTCCACCCGGCTGGCTTACGCCAAGGCCGTCGAAGCCCGCCGCAACGCCCAGTTGCGCGAGTTCCGCCAGAAACGGATCGACACGATCGCCCTGCGCACACACGAGGATTACATCCCGTCCCTGCGCGCGTTCTTCAAATCCCGCGAACGCCGCCTGATGATCCGATGAATCTTTCGCGCGCTTTCCGCCCCGGGCACGCCGCGGCATCCTCGCTCCTGCCCATTCTCTGGCTGGCATTCATCGGGCCGATGCCGGGGCTTGTTTCCACCGCTTGTGCGGCGATCACGGCCAAGTCGCCGACCGCCCACGCACCCGCACCCGCACCCGCACCCGCACCCGCCGCGCCGCCCTCGCAGGAGCTGGAAATCCGCGACATCGCCCCTCCGGTGGACGCGTTCCCGTATCCGCCTTGGATGATTGCCGCGGCGGCCGCTTTTTGCGCCTTGGTCTTGGCGGGTCTGATCTGGCTCCTCATCCGATGGCTGCGGAATCGCCCGCTGCCCCCACCCCCGAGCGCCCGTGCGACCGCTCTGAAACGGCTTGAGACGCTGCGCAACGACATCCAGAGGCTCGACGCATACTCCTTCAGCATCGCAGTCTCAGACATCCTGCGAACGTTCGTCACCGCGCATTTTGGCCTGCAGGCGGTCCATCAAACCTCTTCGGAATTTCTCGCCGCGGCCGCGCACTCCGACCGGTTCTCCGAAGAAGACCGCTCGCTCCTGGCCCGGTTCATGGCGCAGTGCGACCTCATTCAATTCGCCCGAATCCCGGCCTCCGAAGAAGACAGCCGCGAGCTGCTCAGCAGCGCGGTCGCGTTTGTCCAAGCAACCCGCGCATGAACCCGCTGACCGAAACAGCCCTGCGTTTCGCCGCCCCCTGGGCGCTGTGGCTTCTGCTTTTGCTTCCCCTCATCGCGTGGTGCACCGGGCGGGAAGGCCACACGCCGGCCCTCGTGTTTTCGTCCCTGCAGAACCTGGCGAGTCTCGGAAAACGCCGCAAGTCGCGCTCGGGCGCCATCCGGCTGACCCTTCTGCTGGCGGCCCTGACGGCTCTTATCCTGGGCCTGGCTCGGCCGCAGAAAGGCAAACAGGTCAGCCAGGTGGAAGCCAGCGGGATCGACATCCTTCTGGCGCTGGACGTCTCGCGTTCCATGCTCGCGGAGGACTTCACCATCGGCGAAGAACGCGCCAACCGCCTCGACGCCGTAAAACAGGTCACCCAGAAATTCATCGAAGGCCGCCCCAACGACCGCATTGGCATCGTTGCATTCGCCGGCCGTCCGTATCTGGTGAGTCCGCTCACGCTCGACCACGACTGGCTGCTGCAGAACATGGAGCGCATCCGGATCGGCCTGGTCGAGGACGGCACAGCCATCGGATCGGCCATCGCGTCGGCGTCCAATCGGCTCAAGGAAAAGGAGTCCAAAAGCAAAATCATCGTGCTGCTCACCGATGGCGACAACAACGCCGGAAAGATCACCCCGGCCACGGCCGCCGAAGCCGCCAAAACGCTCGGCATCAAGATTTACACCATCGGCGCCGGCACCCGCGGGTTCGCCCCGGTGCCGGTCAAAGACATGTTCGGCCGCACGGTGTACCAAAAGGTGAAGGTGGAGGTGGACGAACCCACCCTGCGGCAAATTGCGACCGTCGCGAACGGCCAATTCTACCGAGCCACCGACTCCAAGTCCCTCAGTCAGATTTTCCAGCAGATCGATCAGCTTGAAAAATCCACCGTCCAGCTCAACCGCTACACGCAGTACCGCGACCTCTTCCCCTGGTTTATCGGATGCGGCCTCGCGTTGCTGGCACTTCAAATCGGCCTCGAACAAACCGTCCTGAGGAGGATCCCATGAACTTCGCGCAACCGGCCTGGCTCTGGGCACTGGCGGCGATCCCCGTGCTGGGCGCCCTGTTTTTGAGCTCGGAAAAACGCCGCAAAGTCGTCCTCAGAAAACTGGTCGCCGCCCGCCTGGAGGCGCGTTTGACCGGCACGGTGAGCAGCGGCAAACGCAGGGCCCGCTTCGCACTGCTGCTCTCGGGGTTCGCCCTCACTGCCCTCGCCTTGGCCCGGCCACAGCTCGGGTTCCAATGGGAAGAATCCCGCCGGAAAGGGCGCGACGTGCTCATCGCAATCGACACATCCAAGAGCATGCTCGCCACGGATCTCCTGCCCAACCGCCTGACGCGCGCCAAGTTCGCGGCCCAAGACCTCATCGAACGCCTCCAGGGCGATCGCGTCGGGCTCATCGCGTTTGCAGGCAGCGCGTTCCTTCAGGCGCCGCTCACGGTCGATTACGGCGCCGTGCTCGAGGCGCTCAAAGAACTCGATCCCGACATCATCCCCCAAGGCGGCACCGACATCGCCGCCGCCCTCAAAACCGCCGAGGACGCCTTCGGGAAAGGCGAAAGTGAAAACCGCGCGGTCATCCTTTTCACCGACGGCGAAGACCTCGAGGCGGCGGGCGAAAAAGTCGCGGCTCAGCTCGCCGCAAAAGCCCGCATTTTCACCGTCGGCATCGGTTCACCCGAAGGGGCGCTGATCCCCGCACCCGGAGCGCGGGCCAGCGAGTTCGTCAAAGATTCAGAGGGGCAGATCGTCAAATCCCGGCTCGATGAGGAACGCTTAAGGAGAATTGCCGAGGCCACGGGAGGGTTCTACGTTCGCCTCCAAAACGGCCGGACCGAGGCCGAGAAAATCGCCAACTCCGGCCTTGGTAAAATGAGCGAAAAAGAAATCGACGCCAAACTCTCGCGCCAGCCCATCGAACGTTACCAGTGGCCGCTGGGCGCGGGTGTCCTGCTTCTGGCAGGCGCAGCCCTGCTGGGCGAACGCAAACGGGTCGCAACCGGGCAAGTCGCCGCGGCGCTTCTTGCCCTAAGCGTCTGCGCGCCCCCGGATGCGTCCGCAAAAAACCAAGGACTGGAAGACTACGACCGGGGGAACTTCCAGAAAGCGCAGGAGACATTCTCCGAACAACTCAAGCGGCATCCCCGTTCCCATGCGCTCCAATACGACCTGGGCAGCGCGGCCTACAAGTCCGGGGACCTGGACAAGGCACTCGCCGCTTTCAGTCAGGCGCTCACGACTCCGGACCCGGCGCTCCGAGCCAAGGCGCAATACAACTTGGCAAACACGCTTTTTCGCCGGGGAGCCTCCCAGAAGGAGCAAGAGCCCAAGCTCCAGGAGTGGAACAACGCGCTGCAGCATTACGAGGCCTCGCTCAAAACCCAGCCCGACAACGTGGATGCGCGGTACAACCGCGATCTCGTCCGGCGCCTCATCGAGGAGGCCCAGAAACAGCCCCCGCAATCCGATCCCTCCCAGCCCCCCAAAGACCAGAACAAAAACAAAAAGAAGCAGCAGCAGAGCAAAGATCAAAAACAGGGCTCCAATTCTTCCGGCGCGCCGGAGCCCGAGAACGAGTCGCAGCCCAACGATCCGCAGGACTCGTCGCAGAAACCGCCTGCCAACGAGGACAAACAGGACCCGGCTCAGGACTCCCAAGACACGCCCCCGCAACCCCCGAAGGAGCCGAAGGAGAACCAAAACCAGAACGGCTCAACAAAAGAGGACGCCGCCAAAAACAAAACCGAGGGGAAAAAACCGGGCGAAAAAGAACAGGGCGATCGCCAGAACAAAGAGGACAAGAAGAAGGACGGCGCACTCAAGTCCGCTCCCCAGTACGCGGGGCAACCCACCGAGGCCGAGCAGGAACAGGCCAAC
Organism: Chthoniobacter flavus; assembly: GCA_945860355.1. Taxonomy (GTDB): domain Bacteria; phylum Verrucomicrobiota; class Verrucomicrobiia; order Chthoniobacterales; family Chthoniobacteraceae; genus CAIURC01. The sequence continues at coordinate 12,223 of CAMARB010000041.1, forward strand.
GAAGCGCGCGCCGCCGAGGAGGGCAAAATGACGCCGCAACAGGCCAAAAGCCTCTTGGACTCCCTCAAAAACGAAGACGAACGCATCCAGTGGGTGGACCCGTCCCAGCGGCGCAGACCGGGTCGCTGGGTGCGCGACTGGTAACCGTCTATGAAATTCGCAGATGCCCCCACCGCTCAGCCGGCCGCCCCTTGGCGGAACGCCGTCTTTTTACTCCTGCTTTTCTGGATTTGGCCGTCACTGGCCCCAGCCGCCACCGTTTCGGCCAGGATCTCGCAAGACACACTCACCCTCGGAGACTCCATCGACCTCACCCTAAGTATTTCCGACGGCGGGACAGTCAGCGTGCCGCGGGAACTCCAAGTCCCCGGACTCACCATTCGATTCAGCGGCCAGTCACAGAGCACGCAGATCCAGAACGGTCAGATCTCCTCCTCCCAAGAACTCACCTACACCCTCGAGGCCCAACAAACCGGCTCTTTTACGATCCCTCCCGTTGAAGTCCGCTCAGACGGCCAAGTCATCCGCACCCGCCCCGTTTCGCTCACGGTTCAGGCGGCGGATCCGTCCGCGGAGCGGAAGAAAGAGGAGCTCCTCTTCGCGGAAATCACGCTCGCCAACACGACGGGTTATGTGGGGGAGATGATCCCAGCCGAGCTCCGGCTCTTCGTGGATACCCGGGTCAACTGGCAGGCGGAACAAATGCCCAGCTTTGCCGGTGAAGGATTCACGAAACAGAAAATGCCCGAGCCGACCCGGGACCGGATCCGACGGGACGGAAAAGATTACCATGTCATCGCATTCCGCACGGCCATCACCCCCAGCCGCGCTGGCAAACTGACGATTGGCCCCAGTGAAATCCAGATCCAGGCCCAGCTTCCCCAGGAAAACCGGAACCGGCAACGCTCCCCGCTGGACTCCTTCTTCGGGGACTCATTTTTCTCAAGTCAACCCGTCAAACGTGTGACGGTCAAAGCCCCGCCGGTGGAACTCAGCGTCAAGCCGCTCCCCACGGAAGGGCGCCCCAAGGATTTCTCGGGCGCAGTGGGTAGCTTTCGGTTGAGCGCCGAAGGGTCTCCAAAAAAAATCAAGATCGGGGACCCGCTCACGATGAAACTCATCGTCTCGGGAAAAAGTAACTTCGACAGGGTGAACGCGCCCGCGTTGCGCGATGCAAAGGGGTGGCGCGCCTACCCGCCCTCCGTCGGGTTCACCCCGGACGATGAGCTCTCCACCAGCGGCACCAAGACGTTTGAGCTCGCGCTCATTCCAGAGTCCAAACACGACCACATGCCGGTGTTCCACTTCTCTTATTTCGATCCCCGCCTTGGAAAATACGTGACGCTGAGCAGTGATCCGTTCCCGTTGGAGGTCACGGGCACCCCCCTTCAAGAACCCGACACGGCGGCTCCCGCCCCCGCCCCTTCGCCAGCCCCCGCGCCTTCGGAACCCAACGACATCCTGGGCATCGTGCATGAGCCGGGCGAAACAAGGCCCTGGCCGCGCACCCTCCCCATGGAGCCCTGGTTTTTTGGCGCACAGATTCTCTCCGCCATCGCGGTCGCCGGAATCGCCCTGGTGACAGGCCGCCCCCGCGACCCGCGGCGGGAGGCGAAAAAACAACTGCGCAGGGAAACAAAACAACTCTTCGCCCAGCTCCACGCGCCGACATCCACAGACGCTCAATGTCTGGAGTCTGCCTGTCGGATTCTCCAAATGGAGGACGCCATGGAAAGCGGGTGCCCGCCCCACACCGTCGACGTCGCGGAGGCCATCGCACGCCGGAATCTCGACCCGGCGACCCGCAAGCTCCTCGAAAACCTGGCACGCAACCGAACCGACCTGCTCTACGCGGGAAAAGGAGCATGGGAACCCATCCTCCCCCCCCAAGAACGCGCCGCAGTGATCCGGGCCTTGAAAACATTCGCAAAGCGCCATGCCCAATAAGCCGCTCTTCCATCTGGCGGGTTCGCCCCCTTGCGCCGCCGCCTCTTTGTCGGTGAAACATGGGCGAACAAGGGCGCCGGCCTGGGGCATCCTCCTTTTGCTTGGCGTCTGCTTCCTGGGCGCTCTCTCGGCGCGCGCTGACGATTTCCAAAAAGCGGGCGCCCTTTACGACAGCGGCAAGTTTTCCGAGTCGAAAAAAGCCTACGAACAACTCGTCGCCTCGGGCCCCTGGAGCGCCAATCTCTTTTACAACCTTGGAACCGCTGAGTTCCGATTGGGACAACTCGGAAAAGCGGCCCTCCAATTCGAACGCGCCCTCCTGCTGGAGCCTTCGCATGGCGAAGCTGCCCAGAACCTGGTGTATGTGAGAAAACAGGACGGCGCTCCGATCCCGACCGTCCCCGTTGCGCATTTCATCCTGGTTTTTTTAGGAGGCCCCGGAGTCACGGCGGTCGCCACGGTTTGCGGATGGCTGCTCATTTTTTGCGCGACCAGGCTGCTCGCGGACGGCCGGCAAAGCCGACTCTGGTGGGGCGCGCTGCTGGGGCTCCTGCTCGGGGGATGCGCCGCCGCCGGTCTTTGGAGCCTGCATCGCGACGCCGACCTCGCGGTGATCACTCAATCCCAGGTCGATGCACGCGCCCAACCCGCAGACCGCTCCCCGCTGGCCGCGCAGCTGTCGGCGGGGACACGGGTTCGGGTGCTTTCGGAACTCGGCGAATGGTCCCAGTGCGAACTGCCCAACCAAAGCCGGGGCTGGATCCCGGCAAACGCCTTGGAGAAAATCCGCATCGCACATCCGTAATCCACTCGCCGTTCACCGCCACGGAACGAAGCGTGGACGGGGTTCATCCCCACCCGAAATCAGCGGCTTTTTAAAGGCTCGCCCTTTGAATCGCCTGCAACCCCAATCACCAGCGCTTTCACGGAAAGCAGGGAGTCTCAGTCCCCTGGTGTTCCGTGATTTAAAAACCCTCCGCGCTCTCCGCGCCACCGCGTGAAAACGATCCCCCTCTGTGTTCTCGGAGTTCGGGGCTAACGGCCTCCGCGTTGCAGAGCGCCCGGGACCACTGAATCCAGCGGCGAAACGCGGTCGCCACCGCTCGGCAGCAACCGCATCAGGGTCAAAGTCGCCAAATCCAAGCGCCCCGTCAGCCGGATCCCTGCTTGGTTTTGGTAGCCGATCAGGGCCGCCATGAATCCAGGTCCCGGCATCACGTTGAACGGCCGTTCAGAGAAACTCCCACGCTCCAAGATCCGCAGCGCCTCGAACACAACCCCCCGCTGCACCTCAAGCCCGGCGCCCGAATAGGGAGTTCCCTCAAGCAGCCTTCCGTAAAAGGCGGCTGCCTGTGGCCCCTCCGCCTCGGCCGCACCCGGCGCAGCCTTTGGAACGGGATTCGCGGGGCGCGGAACCCCGCCCGGAAGCCCGTCAAAAACAGGCGCCGATGCGGGAGCGGCTGGATGCGGGTCGAGCCGACGCGATTTGCGCCACGCATTCAATATTCCCAGTCCCAAAGCCTCCAGGGTTTCCTGGGTCACCGCCCCGGTCGCCTCCAACCCGAAGCGAATCTGGAACCGTTTGAGGGCCGTCGCCGTCTCAGGGGTCAAGACCCCGCTGATCTCCGCGTAAAAATATCCGCGCCGCTTGAGCTCACTCTGGAGATCCCGCGTGAAATCATCCGCACCGCGCAGGTTTCCAGCCCAACAGAATCCCAGGACCATCGCCAAAAAAACTCTCCAGCGCACGGGCGACCTTCCCTTGCACGAACACCGCCTGAGTTGAGCCTGCGTCTTCACGGATTGCTTTGAGTTGCGGCCGTGGCGGGTGCGGCGCGGCCCCGGCGCCGCGTGTATTCAACGACGCCTTCGGCCAGCGCCTCCGCCAAAACCTGCCGGTATTCGGGACGCCCCAGGCGCTGGCGTTCCTGGGGATGGCTCAAAAACCCGCCTTCAACCAGAACCGCGGGCCCGCGCGCGTGCTGCACCAGAAACAGAGCCCGCCGGTGAATCCCCCTGTGAGTGGCCTGAGTGCGCGCCTCCAGACTTGTTCCAAGAAATCCCGCCAATTCCCTCGACTCCACGTTCACCTGAGACTCCGGAGCGTTGAAAAACCCCGCCCACATCCATTCCGAGGCGTTGCGCGGCGCATAGAAAATCTCCACCCCGGAAGCGGACCTGAACGGGCTCTGATTAAAATGGATGCTGACAAAGATCGGATACTCAAACCCGTCCGCAATCGCCAGACGCTCCCGCAGCCTCATCCGCACATCGGTGCGCCGTGTGAGAACCACCGTCACGCCCTGGCTCTGAAGACACGCCTCCATGCGCAAAGCGACATCTAAGGCGACCTCTTTTTCCTTGAGGGCGGCGCTCCGAGCGCCCTCATCCAGCCCCCCATGACCGGGGTCGATCACCACGACATCCCCTCCACTCACCGCAGAACCCGCAGGCTCGGGGTCCGGCGCCATCACAAAAATCAAACGGCCCGAGAGCGCCACCACCCCCACCCAGCCCATGCCGCAAACCCCTCGCAGCCGCCCCAGAGCGGCGGCCCACCGGGTTCCCAACGCCTGCCGGGCCGGACCAAAAAACCGCCGCCCCCCCCCACCCGCCAGTCTCCTCAAACGGTCGTTCACCCAACGCCCCATGAAAACTCTCCTCTCGCAACACGCCTCCCAGTTTCTCTGCCCCCCCATCATCCAATCGGAGGCCGACTTCGGGCCGGGCGTGCAAAACTCCCGCGAGGATTCAACTTCCTCCGGTTCCCAAGGGGACAATCGAAGGCAGCGCCTCCCGGCGACTCATTCGCGCTCCGCTGGGCAACTGAGGTGTCCAGAACCGAGCCAGACGCAGCATCGGCAGCCGCCCACCCCCGGGAGCCTATCCCGATTTCTCGATGCAAAGCCGCTCAAGTTGGTCGAGCACGGCGCGGCCGAGGGTATCCATCGGCGCCCCCGCGTCTTCTCCCGGGACAAAGGCGTTCAGCCGCTGGTCGAGCAGCAGGATCGCCAGCCCATGAACCATCGACCAGAAAAGGACGGTCTGTGGGAGAATGCTTTCCGGCTCGCGGGCGCAGGCCGGAAGCCGCGCCACTTCTTGCTGCAAAAGCCCGAACGCCCGGCTCGCCGCCTCGCGCAGCCCCGCGTTCGCACTTTGCGAGGGACGGATCTTCTCCCCGAAAGTCACCCGAAACCGGCCCGGCGACTGGAGGGCGACCCGCACATAGGCCTCCCACATCGCACGAATCCGCGCCGGAGTCGACTGCCCGGGTTCGGCACCCGCCTCCATCCTCGTGGCAAGTTCCTCAAAACCGAGCGCCGCCAGTGTCTCCAGGAGCCCGAGCAGGTTCCCAAAATGATGGGCCGGCGCGGCGGGTGAAACCCCGGCCCGGCGAGCGCACTCCCGGAGGGTGAAATGAGCGGTGCCGGACTCGGCGATGAGTTCCTCGGCTGCGGCGATGAGAGCGGCTTTGAGATCGCCGTGATGATAGGAAGCGCGACGGGAGGAGGAGTGCATGTGGGCGAGAGGCGGGAAACTTAACTTGACGGCGTTCAGATTGAAAACTACCCACATCCTGACACTGATCAAACCCCCGCGCCAACCTCGATGCCTCTCGAACCCCTTTTTTCCTGCGCCAACTCCGCCGCCCTCCTCACCTGGGCCCTCCTCATCCTCCTGCCACGCTGGCGCGGGCTCGCCCAAGCCACCGCCCAAACGATTGTGCCTCTTCTGCTCGCCGCCGCTTACAGCGGGCTCCTCATGGCGTGGTGGTCCCGATCCCAGGGCGGCTTCGGGTCGCTTGCGGAAGTCGCCGCGCTCTTTGGCGAACAACCCCTGCTCCTGGCCGGATGGCTCCACTACCTCGCGTTCGATCTGCTCGTGGGCGCTTGGATCGCGCGGGTGGCCCAACGCGAGGGCGTGGCCTGGGTGTGGCCGGCGCTGATTCTCACCTTTCTCTTTGGTCCCGCCGGTTATCTTCTCTTCCAGGCGCAGCGCGCCTCCCGGAAGCTCCTGCAATGGTTGAACGCCGAACCCGGGGAATCCAGGGGAGTTTTGCGAAGCCTCAAGGCGTGGGAGCCTGCCCTTTTTATCGGAGGCCTTGGAATGGCCGCACTCCTCGTCCCGACCCTCGCGGCGCATCTCACAGACGGTCGCACGCTGGATGGCGCGCCCGTATGGATCAAACCCCTCAAATTCGAGGCGTCCCTTGCCGTGTTCCTTCTCACCCTGAGCGCTTTCTACCCGCTTGCGGGAACGGGATTCCGTCTCACGAGGAAAGGCCGTTTTGTGGTGTGGGGCGCCCTCATCCCCGCGTATTTGGAGCTCTTTTATATCGCACTCCAGGCCGGGCGCGGCGCGGCCTCGCATTACAACACGACCAGCACGCTCTCCTCGGCCCTTTATGCCGCGATGGGCGTCGGCGCGGTGCTCCTCGTGTTTTGCCCCAGATTCCTCGCCGTGGGCATCCTGCGCCACCAGCGGAGCAAGGAGTCGCCCACCCTGGAGCCCTTTGTTCTGGCGGTGGTTCTCGGACTGAACCTCACATTTTTGCTCGGTGGACTCGCCGGCATCTACATGAGCGCTCTGCCGGGCCATTTCGGGACAACCGTTTCCGGTGGGGAGGGAATCCCCGGTTTGGGCTGGTCGCGTTTGGTGGGTGACTTTCGAGTGGCGCATTTCCTTGGCTTGCACGCCCTCCAAGTCCTGCCGGCCATCGGGTTCTTGGCGGCGCGCCTGCTGCCTCGCATGTCGGCTCGCCGGTGCATCCTGGGTTTGAGCGCGGGATACGCCCTTTGGGTGATTTTCACCTTTGCTCAGGCCGTGGGGGGCCGTCCGTTCATCGGGCTCTGATCGCCCGGAAGGGCTCCGTGGGGCGTCGGCCGGGCAAGCAGCCTGGCAGAGTCGTTTGAGGACGCTATTGCACGGTTGTCTCTTTCATTCGTGGCCCGCGGCTACACGCTTTACACCGCGCCACCCGCCAAGCCCTGACCCTCACAAACCCGCCCGGACAACGCAGTAAGTCGTCTCTGCGTTGTCCGGGTTGTGTGTGGATTGAGCTCTGCTCGCCTCTTTCTCGCGGACGTCCCCTCAGTCGAGAACCCTGGGAGCGGGTCCTTTCAGCGGACATCTCGGCGCCCCGTCGGCACAGGGGCTTGCCGAGCGCTCCTCGCACGGGCCCCGCCCCGCCAACCTCTCACCCGCTGTGCCCGAAACGATTGCCTCATCTTGACCCGCGTTCGCGGGGGCCCGGCGCCGCTAAGGATCCCCCGGAGCGGTGGATTACCCCGGGGACATGAGAATGAAGCGCAAACCGACCCGCAGAGCCCAGCAGACGACATTCTCGAGCGAACAGGCGGATCGAGGGCGCGGCCAATCCCTGAATCCGCTCGCCCCTCCGTCGGTCTCAAAAATGCCGGCAGAAACCGGCAGCGTGCGGCCGCTCAGCGCCCCCATGGGTTGAGGCGGGGTATGCGATCCTCCCCCGGGAGCTTGGATCGAACCATCCCCCAGCAACCCTCCCTCTCGCACGTCCACGGCTTCAACCTCCGGCACAGACCCCCCATGAAAAACCACCTTCCACTCTTCCTCGGTCTATTTTTGAGCCTGCATGCGGCGCTTCCCGCCGCGCCTCAAACGCCCTCACCGAATGCTCCGGATCCCTTCGATGCCGTGCTCGACGGCAAAGCGCCGCTCATCGTCAAAGAAATCCTGCCGCCGCCCGAGGACATCACCTTCAGGCGGATCCTCTTTCAGACCCGGGAAAAAAACGGGATCTACGCGGTGGTCGCCGCGCCCAAGAAGCCGGGGAAACACCCGGGCATTCTTCTTCTTCACGGCTCGGGTGGCGCCGCCGAGGAACACAAGGCGATGGCGTGGGCGCAACGGGGATACGTGGCGGTCGCGCCGGATCTCCCGGGGCTTTACAGCCCGTTAACCCACGGAGATTTGCCGATGACTCGAAACTATGCGGAGGGCCGCTACTCGCTGCAACCCGACAGCCGGCGTAGCGTCATTTTTGACGGGGTCCTGGCTGCGATGAAAGCACTGGACCTGCTGCGCGCTCACCCCGATGTGGACCCTGAGCGGATCGGCGTCTGCGGTGTCTCCTGGGGCGGAACCATGACAACCATGGTTTGCAGCCTGGCGGGCGACAAGGTGCGCGCCGGGTTTGCAATTTATGGCTGCGGCTTTTTCGATCTCGGCAACTGGCGCACCAACAAACCCAATCCGGTGTTCAGGCCCGGGAGTTGGGCGGGCAATCTGACCCCGGAAGAACGCGAACAATGGCTTCGCGATTTTGACCCCGGACGCCGGGCGCAGAACATCAAGGCCGCGTTTTTCCTCGCGGGTGCCGCAAACGATTTCTTCGGATGGCCCGAGGCGGTGCAAGCAACGCTCGATGTCATTCCCGGCGAAAAAAACCAGGTGTACGCACCCAACAGCAATCACAGCGCCAAAGTCCCCGGAGGCACCGAGTTTAGCCAAGCCCGCCCCGTTCCCGGGGGGCCAGCGTTCGTCGGCAACCGCGCCAACTGGCTGGCCATGGAAGTCCCCTACTTCGATTACCACCTCAGGGGCATCGGTCAACCGCTCCCCAAAGTCACCGTGGAGCCGGACGAAAACCCGTATCTCGTCCAGTTCAAGGTGCGTTCCCCTCATCCGCTGACCAAAGCGGAAGTCTATTGGGCCAAGGCCTATCCTACGGAAGCCGCCACCGACCCGGACAAGCTGCGGGAGGCGCAATCGAAGCGGGAATGGGTGGGCGTTCCCGCGACCAAGACCGGAGACGACAGTTACCGCGCCCAACTTCCGCCCGAGGCTGCGGCATGGTTTGCGCTGGTGTCCGACGACCGCCCGGTCAGCGTGTCGAGCCCGCTGTGCGCCATTCCGCCAGGCGCCCGGTGACGCCACCGGTGGCGGGAGCTCACCCGCCACCCGTTAGTCGGTGGCGGGAGCTCACCCGCCGCCCGTTAGTCGGTGAAACCGGAGAGCGTCCGCCCAAATCTCGGGGCGTAGGAGTGGTTCTTGTCCAGTGACAACAGCACACCCTCTGCGCGCCCGACGATCTGCCTCCGATCCACGCAACCGAAAAAACGCGAGTCCATGCTGTTATCGCGCGAATCCCCCATCATGAAGTAGCTCCCGTCCGGCACCACCTGACGAGGAAAACTCCGGAGAGCCGATCGCGTGGGCAACTCCAGCACCCAGTGCCGGCCCGCCGAGCCGCTCTCGTGGGAGAGCAAAGGGGTCGCGTCTTCGTGCAGTTCGCCAGTAAACGGATGAGAGTCGACGGTCTCGTAGTCCATCGGGCGATCATTGATAAAGAGCCGGTTGCTGCGCAGTTCGACCGCATCACCAGGGCCCGCCACAACGCGCTTCACCAGACGCATGCCGTCCACGGGCGAGAAGAAAACGACGATGTCCCCCGGCTTGGGATCATCCCACGTCGCCAGACGCTTCAGCGTAAGCGGCACTTTCAAGTCGTAGGCCAATTTGTTCACAAAGACGAGGTCGCCCTCGAGAATCGTGGGTTTCATCGAGCCGGTCGGGACCCAATTCCACTCCGCAATCGCGGACTTGAACGGGCAGACGATCGCCGCAACCACCGCCATCGGCTGAACCCAATTGCGCCAAAGATTGCGGACCACGGATGGAACACGGGAGGAGATTTGCATAAGTCTGGGCCGTGGGACACATCCGAGACGATTGTGTTCATCGCTGGGCCGCATTTGTCCCCGGGAAATGCGTCGGCTGCAACTTACAGCCGCTCCACCCCGGGCTTGATGTCGGCCGCCTCCTGTGAGATTCCCCTCCGCTCGGCAAATTGACGGAGACCCCAATGAAGACCACCCTTCCCAAAACCCTCATGGCCGCCTCCCTCTTGGGCGCGGCGACACTGAACTCGGTGCAAGCGCAGACTCTGCCCACCACCGGCCGCATCGAATCCCGGCTGGGGAACCTTGAACTGGTCAACGGCTACCCGACCGAAGCCACCGCCCGGAAGATCTACGACGACCTCGACTTCCAGCGCGCCTGCCAGGCCTACCTCTGGGCGTTGCCGATCATGGCGATGCAGCAATGGCAGCAGGAACACGCAACCCGGTTCGGCGCGGGCAAGCTCGATTACGTGGACTATCTCACGTTCAAGGACAAACTGGGGCTCCTCACCGCCAACGCCACCACCCCGTATGTCATGGCGTTCCCCAACCTTAAGGAAACAGGCCCCCTGGTCTTCGAGGTTCCCGCCGGCCCCACCGCAGGCGGTTTCGTCGATTTCTGGCAGCGCCCCATCACCGACTCCGGCCAGACCGGCCCGGACAAGGGCGCGGGTGGCAAATACCTGATTCTCGGCCCGGACGACCCCGACATGAAACCCGAGGGTTATTACGTCTTTCGGTCGCCCACGGTGAACATGTGGTCGGCGCACCGCGCGCTCGACCCGGACCCGGTCAAGGCGAAGGCGCTCATCGACGGTTTGAAGATCTATCCCTACAGCCGGCGCGACAACCCAGCGCCGACTCGGCACGTCTCGCCGGAGGGCCGCAAATGGAGCGGCGAACAACCGCGCGGAATCGCCTATTGGGAAGGCCTCTCCAAAGTCATCAACGAAGAACCTGTCCAAGAACGCGATCGGATGATCATGGGCATGCTGCAGCCGCTGGGCATCGAGAAAGGAAAGGAGTTTGCGCCGACCGAGCGCCAGCGGCAGATCCTGATAGACGCCGCCCGCACCGGCGAGGTAATGGCCCGCACAATCGGTTACGAGAAGCGATTCGTGGGCGCTCGGGTCTGGCCAAACAAGCAGTGGGACCTCTCGCTTTTCCTGAAGGAAACATCGCAGGAAGCCCCGCACCACACTCAGCTCGATGAACGGGTCTCGTGGTTCTACGAGGCCGTCGGCGTCTCCGTGGGCATGATGGGCCGCACCGTGGGCTTCGGTCAGGTCTATATCGAATCCTCCAAGGACGGCGACGGCCAGTGGCTCGACGGCAGCAAGAGCTATCGCATGCACGTCCCCCCAAACCCGCCCGTGGCCCAGTTCTGGTCCTCCACCGTCTATGACAACGAGACCCGTTGCTTCGTGGACACGGGAGTCCAACCCGATCGATCGTCCCGCGACAAGATCACCAAAAACGACGACGGCTCGGTGGACCTTTATTTCGGCCCCACCGCTCCCGCCGGAGTCCCCGAATCCAACTGGATCAAGACCCTGCCCGGCAAAGGCTGGTTCACCTACTTCCGCCTCTACGGCCCGACACAACCCTACTTCGACCGTTCCTGGGTGCTGCCGGACATCGAAAAGATTCAGTAACCTGACTACCGGCAAATACCGGGAGGATTCACCGAGGAGATCACAGAGAGTCCAGAGAGTCTCTGAGTTCCGCCCCTCCATATCTGCGTCATCTGCGTCATCTGCGGTTTAAAAAAATCGCAGGACTCCGCGGTCCGGCTCAGAACTCCATCCGCAGCCCGAGGTTCACCCGGTGCGTCGCGGCGTTGGCCCGAAGGAACTCGCCCGTATACGCCGCATACCCGCTCCACTTTTCCCCCAGCTGCACGGTCAAACTCCCGCTCCCCACCAGACTGTCCCGCCCAAGCCGCGGCCCGCGCACACGGAACACACCCCCGGCCCCGGACGCAAACCGCGACGCCACCCACGGGCTGTCCTCCAGAGTCTCGTGCTGCCAGAACATCCGCACCTCGGGCGTCACCACCACCGACCCCACCTTCCACGCATACGCCGCGTGCCCGCCCACCTCGAA
>CAMARB010000042.1 GCA_945860355.1 Chthoniobacter flavus
TGAGGGGTGAGGGGTGAGGGGTGAGGGGTGAGGGCGTGACTCGGACCCCGGAGGGGTCCGGAGAATGTAGCCGGGGGTCGAGCGAAGCGACACCCCCGGTGCCGCGCCCCCCATGAATCGTCCATCCCGGAGGGATGGCAGGCATTCTGGACCTTGGGCTTTTGTGGAGGGTGTCGCGGTTGGATGGCCCGTTTAGGGCTTGGCTTGTGTTGGGCGCGACGACCCCGGTGTTGCCCCGGTCTGGCGTTGGTTCGTCCCGTCGAGGCGGGCGGCTCAGACATTTGGGTTGTCCATCGCGCCGCCCGCTCAAGACCTCCAAAGAAAGGACCCGGAGCTCGCCTGCGCCAACGCGGAGCTCGAAGCCGCCCAACGCCGGATCCGAGCTGCTCACTCCCGGATACGCCCGGCCGGATGCTCACGTCACAACGACGGGGAGGTGTCGCGCGCAGCCGGTTTGATGGCCCGGATCTGCAGCAACTCGACGCCCAGACAGAACGCCATTGCGAAGTAGACGTAACCCTTCGGGATTTTTTGATGAAACCCTTCGGCCACAAGCAGGGTGCCGATCAGAAGCAGGAAAGATAACGCCAGAATTTTCAGCGCCGGATGACGTTCGATAAAGCCGACGATGGCTTTCGAGAAGATCAGCATCACGACGACCGAGATCGCGATGGCTGCGATCATGACGGGAATCGGCTGCCGCAGCCCCTCCGTCATGCCGACCGCGGTGATCACAGAGTCCAGCGAGAAGACAACATCCACAATGAGCACCTGAGTCAGCACGGCCTTGAGCGTGGTCACCCCCGCGGCTGAAGATTCCGGCTCGTGAGCATGTTCGATCTTGCGGCGGATCTCGTAGGTCGCTTTCCCCAGCAGAAAGAGCCCGCCCAGGATGAGAATCATGTCCTTCCCGGAGACGCCCGTTCCCCAGACGGAAAACAGGGGTTGATTGAGTTGCATGACCAGGCCGATCCCCAGAACCAGAATGGCGCGGGAGACGACCGCCAGAGTCAGCCCCAGTTTCCTCGCGGAGTCGCGCTGGGACTCGGGCAGCTTGCCGGCGAGGATGGCGATGAAGATGACGTTGTCGATTCCCAGCACGACCTCCAGGGAGGCCAGGGTGAGTAATGCGACGAGTGCTTCCGTTGAAAAGAAGTCCATTATTGCCGGGGTGGTTCAAAAAGAGTGGATGCCTGGATGTCGTCCAGTTCTTCGAGGTCGAGCGGGCTGGTGACTTGCGACGGCCCGATGTTCGCGGCGCGAACCATCGTGGAGGGATGGTCCAGACTTGTGGGTTCCCGGGAATGCATCGCCTCCTCCGTCGCCAACCGCGCGATGCGAGTGGCCCGCAGACCGTCCACCGCCGTGGGCATGTCGCGCAAGTCGCCCGTGGAAAGAGCGTGAGCGAATTCCCAGTGCATGCCGGCGAAGTTTTTCTCCGGATGCCACTGGAGCCATTGGGTTCCGTGCGAGTTTCTGAGCTCAAAGGAATGCTCCTCGCGGTTGTAGCGAATCACGCCGTCGGAGCCGATCAGCTCGTATTGGAAGTGGGTTCGCGGTTCGCGAGACGTGGCGTTGTATGAAAAACTCATCTCCACCATCGTGTGCGCGCCGCAGGCGTGTCCCATGTGAAGGTAGAGATGGTCGGGCGCCTGATAGTCTTCGACCCAGACGCCGATGCCGTGCTGCCATTCCACCTCGGAGCCCAGCCACCAGCGGGCGAGGTCAATCTGGTGAACCCCGCAGTCCACCATCGGTCCCCCCTCCAACATTCGGCCCACACGCAGCGGACTCGCGACCCGTTCGCCCTGAGCGTTCCAGGTCCATTTTCCGTGCAGATTCCAGAGGTAGTTGAGCCGCAATGCTCGGACCTCTCCGATGGCGCCGCTGCGAACCAGACGATGGATCTCTTTTGCCGAGGGGCTGAACCGGTAGGTGAACCCGGTAAACAGCATCAGCCCGGCGTCTTTCATGACGTGGATCATCCGCTGGATGTCCGCCTCGTTCATTGCGAGTGGCTTCTCACACAGCACATGTTTCCCGTGAAGCGCCGCCTGCAGCACGTTCGCCAGGTGCAACGGGGCGGGCGTGCAGATGACCACTGCGTCAATGTCAGACTCCCAAAATGCCTTCTCGGATGGAAACGCGTGCGGAATCCCGAATCGGCTCTGCATGGACAGAGCCCTGCTCCAATTGACGTCGTACACCGCGTGCAAGCTCAGACCGGCGACATGCTTCAGCGCCGGGAGATGGCCAAGCTCCGCAATCATGCCGCAGCCCAACACCCCAATTTTTTTGGTGCTCATAAACGGGATCGCAATGCACTCAAACGTGGCGCTTCTGAGTTACTGTCCCGACATCGAGATGCCCTGTACATCGCGGAGTTTGTCGAGGCACCGGGAGACGGCCATGGCGGCTCGATCCGCCGTCTCGGCCGTGACCGCCTCCACCGCGAAACCCTTGCCTTCGACCACGAGATCTCCCTTGCCTTGAAGCGAGAGTTTCATCCGGCAATGAAGATCGTCGCCGCCCTTCGGCCCGTTCACATCGCTGAACAAGACATCAACGGCTCGGACGTGCGACGAGAAGCGGTCGAACGCAAACTGCAGCGACCGCTCTACATCCGCCAGCTGCTCAGAAGTGATACCGACATTTCGATCGAGAACATGAATTGTCATTTTTTTAAATTTCCTGTTGCGCAGATTTTACCGGATTGCCGACCGCAGAATTGACGGTGGAAGGCTCCATCAACGCACCGGGGTGTGACTATTTCATACTCAGGAACCGTCCCGTTGCTTATTTGGAAGTCTGCGGAGAGCCGCGGGATCAAAGGGGTAGCGCCCAGCGAGAGCGTGGATTCCGAGGGAGCCCGGTGGGTTCGCGGAGCGCCTGCCTCGCTCGGGGTTCTGCGGAGAAGACGGGGATCCATCGGGTCGAAGTCCCGTCTGCCGAACGGACCGTATGCGGCGGTGGCGGGCGAGGAACTCGGTGGGTCTGAGGCGCGCGGAGGTTGGCGAGCCCCGACAGGGCCTGGCTCACAGTCGGGTGCGGATCGAGGGCCCGCGTCTCCTCGCGCGTGCTGCCGTTTCCCAACTCGGTCAGCACCGTCTGGTCCCGGCTCTTTTACTGGAAGACCGCCGCGGAAAACAGAGTCGTGAGGAAAGCCCAGAGCAGCGAAAAAAGCGCGTGCATCGCCGTCTCGAACGGTTTGCCGCGCCAGAGACGGGACGAATACCCGAAGAACTGGAGAATCAGCCGGACGCCCCAGAACAGGCCCAGACCCGCGCAGATCCGACGTCCCAGGGGGCTGTGGATGAGATCGGTCGCGCTGGTCGCGCAGAGCAGGCCCATCAGGAACACGGTGAGCCCGATGAAGAAGGTGTGGATATACAGGATCTGCCGGGTGAGCAGGGTGAGGGCCGCTGTTTCCTCGCGCCAGCGGAAGTAGCGGGGGAACACCGCGTGCAGCAGGCCCAGCCCCATGAGAAGGAAGCCGGCGGCCTCAATGAGGGTTTTCATCGGCGCGTAGCACAAAGGTGGTGATGAACGGGTTGTTGCGAAGCCCGCCGACGACATGAAAACCCGCCGCCTCGAACGTGGCGAGCCACTCGGACCGCGGAAGGAAGTGCCACGCTCCGATGGAATAGGCGAGAATGTTGGGGAGATCCCTGAGGTGCTCGGTGAGGATCACCCGCCCGCCCGGTCGCAGAACGCGGCGGAGTTCCCGGAAAAAGCCCGCGCGTTCGGCGGCGTCGCGGATCTCGTGCGCCGCGAGGAAGAGCAGCGCGACGTCGAGGCGGGCGTCTGGGAGCAGGATGGTGTCGGTGCGGATGGGGACCGTGTCTGGCGCGGGGGGATACGCCTTGCGGGCCCTGCGGATGGAGATCTCGGTGTGTTTGGACGGGTCGTAGAAATCGAGAACCTTCCAGTCGATGGATGGGAAGGTGGCCTGCAAGACCGGTGTGGTCTCGTCAAAACCGGCGTGGAGGTTGGCGCCTCGCCGGGCGCCGACGAGCATCGGGGCCAGCCAAGAGAGCTCATAGAGTCCGCTGGCGTCGTAGGCGACCCACGTTGCGGCCAGCGAGATTGGGAGCGGTAGGAAGGCTGCGAGCGTGGCGAGGAAGGCGACGATGCGCGCCGGAGCCGGCAGATAAAAGGCCGATACCAGCAACACGCCGACCAGCGCCAGCGCGAGCGCGTGCAGGTGCCAGTTGAAACGCAGGACGGTCCACACGCCTTGGAATGCGGATCGGCTCACTTTTGGGGCCATGGTTCGGCGACTCCTTTCTTCCAGTGGTATGCAATGTTCTCGACGATGAACGCATTGGCCAGAATCGCGTGGCCTAGCCCCAGGGCTTCAAGGTGCGGGATGTGATGCGCGAGCACCGAAACAGTCCTGGGCTTCCAGTCCGCCCTCACGCCTTCAACCAAGAGCACACGGTTTTTGCTGCGCTCGCACGTGAATGTAAACGGCATCGGACCGCTGAAACGCCGCGCGTCTTTTAACTCGGTGAATGGGGAGCCCTCCGGCAGACCGGCTCCCGGGGTGGTGTCCACCGAAATGGCCAACCCGGTGTCGGGCGCTGCGACGTCGAGCCGGTCGCCAGCCTTGGTCACGCGGATGTCGGTTTTCACGTAGTGGTAGCGGGTGACGAGGTTTCCCAGCCATTCCATCCGGCGCTTGTCGGTTTCGGAGCGGACGATGAACAGGCCGCGCAGTGACCGCCCGGCAGCTGACCGGTAGCGGACGAAGTAGCGGTAGCCGACGAGCACAAAATCATGCCCCAGAAACGAGGGGAATCCGGCCGGGCGAAGCTTGCGAGTCTGCACCACGGCGACGGCGATGAATCCCCACCGGCCATCCCACGTGTCCGGGCTGAGGCAGGAGGGCAGCCGCGCGGCGATGTCCTCGGCGGGCACGGCGAATGTCAACGTGCACGAGGAGTCAAACCAAGCGTCGACGGCAAAGGGATTCGCGCGGGGCAGGCAGAGGTTCATGGGGTCCGGGAGGTGGAACGAGTGGCAGATCCCGCCCAAGCGACGAGGGCGCAGTAGGCGAGTGCGACGAGCGAGTTGAGGCGGCCGAACAATAGGAGGTCCGGCACCAGCAGGAACTCGATTGCGTTCATGGTGGCCACGAGGAGGATCTGGAAAGCGCAGCTCCATTTCCAGCGGATGCCGGTCAAAATCCACACAGCGATCAGGACCTCGCCCGCTCCGATGAGCCGGGTGAGGACCAGGGAGTGGTCATCGCCCAGGATCCTTGCCACGATCTCCCGGTGGCGCTGGACGCCGTCGAGGAGTTTGCACCAGACGCCGTTCACCAGCCAGACGGAGCCAAAGGCCAGGCGGAAGAGGAGGGGCGGCTTCATCGGTTTGGGAAGGCGTCAACAAGCCAAGGGCACCTCCTGAAGGAAGCGGGTAACGGGCGGGAATGAAAGCGGTTAAAAAACGCCGTTCGCCGCGCGGTTTCCGGAAGGAGCCCACGGGGTGGCCGACTCGGATGACCTGCTCAAAAGCAAACGCGCGTGGCCCCCTGGAGGCCGTTGGTGGCGCCGGAGAAAGGGGTTCAAGCGGGGGAGCGGAGCCTCGGGGGGCAGTCCCGAATTGCGCTCACTTCAGCTGAGTTTGGGACGTGTTGAGGTGGTGGTGTTTCGGTGGGGGCGATTGCCCCTTTGGCGTCGAGGTCGGAAGGTGAGCCAGGCTTCCAGCCTGTGACCTGTGGCAGTCACAGCCAGGATGGCTGTGCCACTTTTAGGACGCTGGGGAGAGGCAAGCCGGGTTCCCGCACTGCGCAGGCGCGGGATGTCATGGGAGGCATCCTCTCCGCCCTCACCCCTGGCCCCCGCCCCGGCGCACCCGTTTTTTCCGCAGCCGAAACCAGTTGTTCATCGTCTTGCGCAGTCCGTCGGCTGCGGTGAGGTATTTCTCCTCTCGCTGCGTGCCCCGCGGGATCTGGGCGAGAATGCCGCGCACGGAAAAGTCGTCGGTCGGCAGGATCGTGTAAGCCGTCGCGACGGCGGCCTTGTGGTGGGCGTCGCTCCCGGCCGTCATGGGGAGTTGATGGCGCCGGGCGAATTCGAGGGCCCGCGCGTTGCAGGTCTTGAACGTAGTGGCGGCGTTGAACACCTCCAGCGCGTCGATCTCAAGGGTCTCAAGCACCGCCTCGCGGATGCCGGCCCGGAGAAAGTCGTAGGGATGCGCGGGAATCGCCAGGCCACCCAGCGCATGCACTTGGCGGCAGACCTCGGCCGCCGGGGCGCCCTTTAAGTTGGGCAGGGTCACCCCGAGGCAGAGCAGATGCCCCTCGGCGGTGCTCATTTCCACGCCGGGAATCACCAGAAAACCGTCCACCGGCTGGCCGTCGGTCCGGGCCAGTCCGCGGTCGACCAGGTCAAAATAGCCCTCGCAGGTGTTGTGATCGGTGAGCGCCAGCCCGTGCATCCCCTTGCGCCGCGCGGAGGCGACCATCGCCTCGGGACTGCTGACGCCGTCCCCCGAGAACCAGGAATGGCAGTGAAGATCGATCTTGTAAGCCATGGGGCGCGCACTGTGATGAAAACCACGCTCTCAAACAACCCTCCTGAAAGGCCCCCGGGTTTCCAGGCGATTTCCGTCTTCTGCCCGGGCCCTCCTCCCCTCTAACGTTTCCGCCATGAGTATCGGTTTTAAAGAATGGACCCTTGTTTGCGAGGCGCTCGGCGCCGGAACCCAGAGCATCATCCTGCGCAAAGGCGGCATCGCCGAGGGGCGCGCGGGATTTCGGTTTGAGCACCCGGAGTTCCTCCTCTTTCCCACGCTCTTCCACGAACAAGTCTCCAAGCTCAAGCTGCCGGCGGACACGCCGCTTCCCGCGCCGCGCACGGACGGCCAGCACGAGCTCCGGTATGCCGTCCGGGTGGAATGGACCCAGGACCTCTCCGACTGGGAGATTGTGCAGCGCTTGGAGCCCTTCCACATGTGGCGGCCCGAAGTCATCCAGGAACGCTTCCGCTACGATGAAAAACAGGGGGTGAGCCTCGCTTTTGTCCGGGTGCACCGGCTCGCCGCCCCCCTGGTGTTTGCCGATTCCCCGCGGTTCGGCGGCTGCCGCTCCTGGGTGACGCTTCCCGACGGGGACGCCGTCCTCGGGTCGGTGCCCGTGTTGGACGAGCCGACGCACCGGGCGCGCGAGGCTCAGATTCGCTCTCTGCTGGCTATTTGACCCCGGCAACCTGGAAGCCTTCCTCCGCGAGGAGTTCGCGGATTTTGGGCGCGTGTTCCCCCTGGATCTCCAGGACGCGGTCCCTCTGGGTGCCTCCGCTGCCGCAGGCGGCCCGGAGTTTTTTACCCAGCGCGGTGAGGAACTCCTCGGAGAGGTGATCGGAAAACCCGTCGAGCACGATCACCGTCTTGCCGCCGCGGTGGGCGGTTTCCCGGCGGAGCACGACGCGTCCCATCCGCGCGGGGCGTTGGGGCGTGGCAGGGGCGGGTGGCGGAGTTTCGGGGCCCGGCGGCAGGCCGCCGAGGTTGAGCTGTGAAAACGCGGAGTTGAGCCCGGGCTGGGCCGAGACGGCCGCCTGGGTGTCGATGCGTTTTTTGGGTGGAGGCCGCATGGAATCTGGCGCGGCCTCAATCACATGAGGTTGGCGGCGACCTCCGCCATCTCGCTGCGTTCGCCCTTGAAGAGGTTCACGTGCGCCGTGAAGCTCTGCCCCTGCAGCCGGTTGCGCGTGTAGACCAGGCCGTTGGTGTGCGCGTCCACATACGGGTTGTCGATCTGCGCCAGGTCCCCGATCATGATGATCTTGCTGCCTTTGCCCATGCGGGTGACCAGCGTTTTGGCCTCGTGCGGGGTGAGTTGCTGGGCCTCGTCCACGATGAAAATCGCCCGGGGAATCGAACGTCCCCGGATGTGGGCGATGGCCTCGATCTCCAGCAGGCCCGCCTGCATCAGCGGTTCGTAGGGACGCGCCACTTTGCCCGGCATCGGCGGCTGCGGTTTGGCCGGAGCGGGGCCGGTTTTGCGGGCGCTCTGCTTTTTTTTGTCGAACTGCTCGGGCTTGCGCGGCCGCGAGAGCAGCTGCTCCAATGCGTCGTAGGCGGGTTGCACCCACGGCTGCATTTTCTCCTCCATCCGCCCGGGCAGAAAGCCGATGTCGCGTCCCGTGGGCATGATGACCCGGGTGATGAGCATTTTTTCGTAGTCGCCGTTCTGCACCTGCTCAAGGGCGGCCCCCACGGTGAGCAGGGTTTTGCCCGTGCCGGCCTTGCCGTACACGGTCACCAGGGTGATGTCCGGGTCGTACAGGGCGTCGAGCAGGAAACGCTGTCCGAGGTTGGCGGCCTGGAAGGTGCGTCCCCCTCGGATGGTGATGTGGTCGTGCCGCAGCTTGCGGAACTCGCCGGCGCGCCAGTGCCGGGCCGGGACGCCGTGGCTGTGTTCCTCGTCGTTGCGAAGGAGCACGTATTGGTTGGGCAAAAGGTGCGCGCAGTCCTTGAGCGCGAGATGCTCCTGGCTCGCGAACGCCTGGAGGGTGTAGCCGGGGATGTCGATGGCCTCCACCTCCTCGCTGCCGCTCGGGCGTTGGCTGCGTCGGATGTCGTTGTCCTCCACCCGGTCCGTCCGGTAATCCTCCGCCTCCAGGCCCAGGGTGCGGGCCTTGAGCTGCATGTTGATGTCTTTGGTGACGAGGATGGTCTGCGAGGTCTGGGTGTCGGCGACGTACACCGCGCTGGCCAGGATCCGGTTGTCGGCCAGGGTGAGGTCCGGGAAAAGCGCCTTCACCATCTTGAACCGGGGGGATTCATTGAGAATCTGCCAGCCGCGCTCGTCAAATTTGATATGCGGATTGATGCACACCCGGAGCCGGCCCCCGTTTTCCAGAGGCACCCCGGCCTTCATGTTTTCCGTGGTGCTGAAGCGTTCGTTGAGGCGCCGGTGCACCTCGCGCGCATTGGCGCCCCGGGTGGTGGACTCGGATTTAAACCGGTCGAGTTCCTCGAGCACTTCCACGGGGAGCCAGACCGTGTTTTCCTCGAACTGAAACATCGACTGCGGGTCGTGGATCAGCACGTTGGTGTCGAGCACGTAGTGCTTGGCCGAGCTTTCGGGCGCCGGTTTGTTCATTTTTTTGGGCGGGTTCTGGAGGTTCTGGCGGAGAGGTTTCACGGCAACTGTCGGAATGAGCCAGTTTCCTGCCAATGCGTCCAGTATTGAGGCGGTTGATCCGGGAAAACCCGTTCCGGCGGCGCGGATTGAGAAGGCGTTTGCGCCTCCCGAGTTGGTCCGCTTAACTCTGCGCCCACTATGGAAAAGATGATTATTGTCGGAACCGGTTGCGCCGGCCTGACCTCCGCGATCTACGCGGCACGCGCGAATTTCTCCCCCCTGGTGCTCGAGGGCCACGAACCCGGCGGCCAGCTCAGCACCACCACGCTGGTGGAAAATTTCCCCGGGTTCAAGGAGGGCATCGAAGGGCCCGAACTCATCATGAACATGAAGGCTCAGGCCGAGCGGTTCGGGGCCCGGTTCCAATACGCCGCGGTCACGGATTTCGAGCCGCAAAAAGACTTTCTCAGGGTGAAAATCGACGATCAATGGGTCGACACCCGCACCCTCATCGTGGCCAGCGGGGCATCGGCCCGGTGGCTGGGGTTGCCCGGCGAAAAAGGGCTCGTCGGCCACGGACTGACCTCCTGCGCCACGTGCGACGGCGCGTTTTACCGGAATGTGCCCGTGTGTGTGGTGGGCGGCGGGGATTCCGCCTGCGAGGAGGCTTCGTTCCTGACCCGGTTCGCCTCCAAGGTGTATCTCATCCATCGCCGGGACACCCTGCGCGCCTCCAAGATCATGGCCGATCGCGCCCTGGCCAACCCCAAGATCGAGCCGCTCTGGGACACCGCCCCCGTGGAGTATCTCACCGATGAGACCGGCGAAATGCGGGCTCTCAAAATCCGCTCCCTCAAGACCGGGGAAACCCGTGATCTGGAGGTGAAATGCGTGTTTGTGGCCATCGGTCACGTGCCCAACACCCGGCCGTTTGTCGGCAAGCTCGACATGGACGAAAATGGATACCTGCTCCAGCGCAAAGGCACCCAGACCAACGTGCCCGGGGTGTTCGCCGCGGGCGACGTGGCCGACCACGTTTACCGGCAGGCCATCACGGCGGCGGGACAGGGCTGCGCGGCCGCTCTGGACGCGGAGCGTTACCTGGCGGATCTCGGGGCGGAATAACCCGGGCCCAAAAAACCGCGCGCGCACCGGGCCGGGGAGGAAACGACCCGCCCGGTGTCCGTTTGGTTGCCGGTTCTTTTCTGGAGTGAAAATCTGCGATCTGACGCAGTTTTATTCCCCCTTGAGCGGAGGGGTGAAGCGGTACGTGTCTGAGAAGGTGCGGTACGTGCGGGAGCACAGCCCCGCCGACGAACACGTCCTCATCATCCCCGGGGACCGCGACGGCGTGTCCCATTCCGATCGTTCCCGGGTTTACACCGTGCGTTCCCCGCTGATCTCGCGCACCTCGCAATACCGGGCGCTGGTCCGGCTCCGGGCGGTTGAACGGGTTCTGGAGCAGGAACGCCCCGATCTGATCGAGTCCGGGGACCCGTACCAGCTCGCATGGAAAGCGGTGTTTTCCGGCGCCGCCCTCGGGATCCCCGTCGTGGGCTTTTATCATTCCCACTTCCCGGAGGCCTATTTGCGGTCCGCCCAGAAGTTCCTTGGCCGCGCGGCCACGGAGTTTTCAATGGGCCTTGCCCGGCGCTACGTGCGCCAGCTCTACAACCGGTTTGAGCGGACCCTGGTGCCCGCCCCGGCGTTGGCCGAGGTTTTAAAACAATGGGGGGTGGAGAATCTCGTCACCACGGATCTGGGGGTGGATGCCGTCTGTTTCCGGCCGCAGCCGGAGCCCGGCGAAGATCTTCGGGCCGAGATGGGCATCCCCGCCGGGCCGATCCTGCTGCTCTATGTCGGCCGGCTGGCGCAGGAGAAAAACACCCACACTTTGTTCCAAGCCTTTCGGCTGCTCCATAGTCGGCGCCCCGGCCGGTTCCAAATGCTTGTGGTCGGCGACGGTCTCCAAAGAACCGAACTCCAGGCTTTGCAGAGGGATCTCAGCGACGGGGCCGGTTCTCCGGTGCATTGGATGTCGTATTGCGAGGCGCCCGAGCGCCTGGCCCGGATTTATCGCGGGGCGGATCTCTTCGTGCACCCCGGCGTGCAGGAGACCTTCGGCCTGGTCACTCTGGAAGCCCAGGCATGCGGCACCCCGGTGCTCGGGATTCGGGGCAGTTACATGGACCGGATCGTCCACAGCGATCAAACCCTCTGGGCCCGCGAAAACTCGGCGGAGGCGCTGGCGGCGGCGATCGATGAGACCGTGCGACAGCCCGCAAAAACCGATCCGCTCGCGCTGCACGCCCGGGTCGCCTCCCAATACGGATGGCCCGAAGTCTTCGGGCGCCTTTTTGAAATCTACCGGGAAGTCGTCCGCGACTTCGCCCGGCGCCCCCCCAAACAGTGAGTAACCCGCGTCCTATCGAAATCCGCAGGTATACGCCGGCCGATCGGGCCCGGGTCCGGGAGCTCTGCTGCGCAACGGGTTTTCTGGGGAACCCCATCGCGCCCGTGTTCGAGGATCTGGAGCTCTTTGCCGATTATCTGACGGCTTATTATACCGACTGGGAGCCGGAGTCGGCGTTTGTGGTGCTCGTGAACGGCGAGATTTGCGGTTACCTGCTCGGGGCCCGCCGTTGGTTTCTCCAGGGGTGCCACGGGGTTCTCCAGACGCTCGGCCTTCTCCTTCGCGGGATTGCCCGGTATCCGCGGTACAACCCCGCCTCGAAGAAGTTTGTGCGCTGGATTTTGAGCCGGGCCCGGAAGGAAGTGCCCGAGGCTCCCCGACGGATGGCTCATTTCCATGTCAATCTCCTCCCGGAAGCCCGCCAGGTGGCCACCACCCGGGCTTTGGTGGAGGGTTTTCTCGATCATCTCCGCCAGCACGGTGAGCCCGCCGTTTACGGTCAAATGGTCGTGTTCGAGGATCGGCGCGGCGCGAAGCTCTTCGAACGCTACGGGTTCCGGGTGTTGAACAAGGCGGAGATCACCAAATACCGCGAGGTTTACCCGGCCCCGGTGTATCTCTGCACCGTGACCAAGGATCTGCGGAGGAGTTCCTGAACCTCCGGGGCTCGGCGTTCCGTGAGGGGGCGGCGTCGGGAACGCCCGGGCGCGGCACGTTTCCTGCACCGAAGCAGAACGGTGTTTCAGACAAACGATGGAGCGTCCTCCGTGTATGATTTCTCCCCCTCTCTCCGCCTCGCCCGCGCGGTGTGCCCGCCGCCGCGGCGGGTTTACCCTCACGGAACTCCTGGTCGCCTTGGCGATCCTCGCCGTGTTGATTGCCCTTCTGATGCCGACATTGTCCGTGGTGCAGAGCCGGGGGCGCAGCTCAAAATACCTCAGTAACCTGCAGCAGCTGGCGGCCGCTTGGGTGATGTACACCGGCGAAAACGGAGGGCGTCTGGTGGAGTCCAACAGCGGTTGGGCCCGGGGCGGAAACACCTTGGCCGCGATCGAACAGGGCGACCTGTTCCCCTATGTGAAAAACACGGCGGTCTACCGGTGCCCGTCCGACGAGAGCAACCA
This sequence comes from Chthoniobacter flavus, assembly GCA_945860355.1. Classification (GTDB taxonomy): domain Bacteria; phylum Verrucomicrobiota; class Verrucomicrobiia; order Chthoniobacterales; family Chthoniobacteraceae; genus CAIURC01. The sequence continues at coordinate 12,629 of CAMARB010000042.1, forward strand.
TCTCCGGAGTTACTCGATGTCAGGAAAGCTGGGGTCGGTGAGTGGCGGGAACCCGCCCGTGGTCGCGACGCTGTCGGCGATCCCCAACCCGGCCCGGACCCTTCTCCTGATCGAGGAAAACGATCCGCGCGGTTTCAACATGGGTTCGTGGATCATCGGCGGCGGCTCCAGCTGGATCGATTTCTGCCCGGCCTGGCACGACAACGGGGCCAACATGGCTTACGCCGACGGGCATGCGGCCTACCGGCGTTGGGTGGACCCTCGCACTCCGCTCATCAAGAGTTTCTACATGTCCACGCCGGGCAATCCGGACCTGCAATTCCTCCAAAGCATCTTTCTGCCCTAGGCGAGAGGCGGTTGGCCTCCCCGGGGCTTCGGGACCAGGGAAGCCCCCTCTCGCGGAACCCGCCCTTCGCGCGCTCCAATCCAAGCCCTAATCCAAGCCCTATTGTCACTCCGGTCACTCCGCCCCGGCCCCCTTCTTCACTGCGCCTCCGGCGCCTCTCCCAGGTCAGCCGGGGTGAGTGTCTCGTAGAAGTTTTCGAACCATTCCCTGGGTGTTTTTGGCACGGGCAACCCCTCGGCGGGCCCTCGAAACCGGGGCACAATCGCGGCGCTCACGATGTTTTTCTGCAGGAGTTCGCGGGCCGACTCCACGTCCCAAGTCATGAGGATCATGCGGGGAATGGCGCCATTGGACGCACTTTGTTTGAGGGACTCCAAATCCACGCTGTTGGACATCACCACCACCGCGTCGGCTTTCCCGGATTGTGCGATGATCGCCTCGAGTTGTTCCCGGGTGGCGGGTGGTTCGCCGTTGCGGGGGCCCTGAACACTTTTGACGGTCAATGATCCGGCAGATTTCTTGAACTGCGCCACCGCCCGTTGCTGGCCCGTGCCTGAGCCCGGTGAATCCAGGAGAATCACCTCGCCGGAGCCGCCGAGGAGTTGCGCGGTTTTTTCAGCCATGGCCTCGCCCATGCCCTGATAGGGCTTTAACTGGTCGCCGGGATCGCGGACGACCCGGTAAATGATGGAGGTGAGAGTCAGGAGCAAAGTCAACAGCGCAAGGGTGTTGATCAATGTCGGGCTGGCTTTGCCGCTCTGAAGGTTCATACGGTGGAGGGGGCGATGGGTTGACGGTCGCGGCCGGAGCGAATCGGCCTTGTGGAGAGCCAACCGCCGGGTCTCAAAGGCCTTTGTTAGGAGCACGCCGAATGCCGTCCCTGTGAAAGTTCGGCTCAGGCTGGTTCCAAGCCGAAGATCTCCACGTCCACTCCCGGCGACGCCAATGCGTGCGGAGGCGAGTCGGGCAGCGCGGGGAGCCCTGAGGGCGTCATTCCGTTGAGATCGAAGGCGCGCAACTCGGGCTGGCAGAGGCGGTAGGGCGGGTGATGCACCCGGCCGCGCTGCAGCTGACCGGCCCGAAAGGCGTAAAGCAGGTAGCGTTCAACCAGGAAAAACTCCAGCGAGCCAGGAGCCGCCGTCTCCAAAGCCGCCCCTCGGCGGTAGGCGAAAGCGGCCTCCGCCGGGGGCGCCGTCCGACGCCGGGAATTGAACCGGATCGTGCCCGCTTCGTTGCTGGTGGAGAGTGCGGCGTGGAAATACGGGAGGTGAAAAAAGGTGCGGGCGATCCAGACCGCCAGCGGCTGATCGCAGTCGAGGCTGTAGAACCAGACGCCGGGTTTGCCGGATTCGTCGTGCACGTAAGTGCGCACGTTGAATTCCAGAAAGTCGGACAACCAGGGCGCCGCCGGCAATCCCCGGGGGCGGACCCGGCGCATCCGGAACGGCACGATCCCGAGGTAGGCGCGGCCTTGGAAGAGATCGACATGGAGGCCCGGAGGCAGCGTCCGCTGGAGGGCAGCCGGGTCGGCCTCCCAGTGGAGGAAAAGCAGGTCCTCCCAGCGTTGGAACATGACCGGCGTCCGCGCGGGGCGTTCGCGCAGGGCCAGTCGGGTTTCCAGCGCGGGAGTGCCCATGAGCGAAGGCGCCCGCTACTGCTCCCGGCTTTCGGACGGGTCGCGGTTTTCGGACCGGAGCGGGATTTTTTTGGTGCGCAACTCGTGGTGCGTCTCGATGTAGCGCAGGGAATGGGTCTTGGCCCGCATGAGCACCGTCTGGGTGACGGCCCGGTGTTTGTGGACGCGCACCCCGCGCAGCAGCGGGCTGTCGCTGATCCCCGTCGCGCAGAAGATGATGTTGGGGCCCTGGGCAAGGTCCCCGGCGTAAAAGAGCTTGGAGAGTTCCTCTCCGTAGCCCTGCTCGATGAGCTCCTTGCGCTCGGCCTCGTCCCGCGGCCACATCATGGACTGCATGTCGCCTCCCAGACATTTGAGCGCGGCGGACGCGAGCACCGCCTCCGGCGACCCGCCCGTGCCCACAAAAAGATCCACCCCCGAGTCGGGAATGGACGGGGCGAGCGCCGCCGCGATGTCGCCGTCGGAAATCATCCGCAGGGCGGCCCCGGTGGCCCGGATTTCCTCCACGAGTTTCTGGTGCCGGGGCCGGTCCATGACGAGCACCACCACGTCCTGTACGCGTTTTTTGAGGATGTCCGCCACGGCCTGGATGTTCTCCGAAACGGGGCTGAGCAGAGACAGGGAGCTCACCCCGGTGCGGGCCATGTGATTGACCACCTCCGGGCCGTAGGCGAGCTTGATCATGTAGAAAGACGGGATGTCTTTGAGGGAGTATTTCTCGCCTTCCTGAACGATGGCCGCGGCGATGCAGGAGATCGAGTTGGGCGAGCCTTTGGCGATGTTGGTGGTGCCGTCGATCGGGTCGAGCGCGATGTCGAAACGGGTGGTGCCCGGCTTCCAAGATCCCAGGTGTTCGCCTTTGAAAATTCCCGGGGCGTTGTCTTTGATGCCTTCCCCGATCACCACTTCCGCGCTGATGTCCATGTTGTCGAACATCCCCCGGATCGCGTCGCAGGCGGCCGCGTCGGCCAGTTCTTTCTCCCCGCGGCCCAGCCATTTGAGCGAGTTCAGAGAGGCGTTCTCGGTTGCCCGGACAAAGTCGAATTCGAGAAGGCGCTCGACGCCGTCGTATTGCTCGCGAAGGGTTTTCATGGGGCGAGCGTTTTAGACCTGCGACACGGGCTTGGCAAGGCGCCCGCTCTGAAAAAGGAACGTTCCTTGTGGCGCCCCGGGTTTGCCCCGATCCCACAGCATTTCCGGACACGAACAGGCCGCCGCCCGCCCCGGCGTTTCTCCCGAGTTTGCCGGGTTAGCGGTCCCCGGTGTCGGCCCGCAGCACCGAGCGCACGGCGGCGTGGACGAGGTCCCAGGGGACGTTCTGCACCTGTTGCCAGGCGCCCACGCCCGTGGGCAGGACGAACAAGTTTTTGCCGTCCTTGAATTTCTTGTCCATCTGCATGGCGCGGAGGACGCGTTCAAAAAGGCCCGGGTGATCGGGGTGACTCAGGGGCAGTGCGGCGCGTCGGAGCAGGGACTCGAGCCGGGATAAAAACGAGGGTTCGCAAAGCCCCAGGGAAAGGGCGAGCCGGGTGGCGGCCATCATGCCGATCGCGATGGCCTCCCCGTGCGCCAGGGCGTAATCGGCGGAGAGTTCGAGGGCGTGCCCGATTGTGTGTCCGAAGTTGAGCACGTTGCGTATGCCTTTTTTGTCGAACTCATCCTGGGCGACCACGCCGGCTTTGAGCCGGACGCACTGGGCGACGATGTCGGTGAGGGTGGGGGGATCCAGCGCGAGCATGTTCTCGAGGGCGCCCCGGCCGTGGTCGCCTTCGAGCTGCTCAAATAGTGAGCCCGAGCAGACCCCGCCGTATTTGACGACCTCGGCCATGCCGCTGCGCAGTTCCCTGCCGCTGAGTGTGGCGAGCGTGGAGAGATCGCAAACCACCAGGCGCGGTTGGTTGAAGATGCCCATGATGTTTTTGACTCCGCCGAAATTGACGGCCACTTTGCCGCCGACGCTGGAGTCCACCGCCGAGAGCAGCGTGGTGGGGAGCTGAACAAAGGGCACCCCGCGCCGGAACACGCCGGCGACGAACCCGCCGAGATCCCCGACAACGCCGCCGCCGAGCAGCAGCACCAGGGGGACGGAGCCGGTCTCCGGAAACGCTTCCAGGAGCGCGGCGCAGCTCCCCGAAAACTCCTCCCAGTTCTTGCCCTCCTCGCTCGCCGGGATGTCGTGGCGGACCACCCGCAGAAAGCCCGCTTCCCGGAGGGATGCCTCCACGCGCTCGAAATAGAGGGCGCCCACCGCCGCGTTGGTGATCACAAACGCCTGGGTTTGATGGAGCCCGTGTTCGCGCAGCAGATTCCCCAGCCCCGGCAACAATTCCGAGCCGATCAAAACAGGGTAACTACGCGGGCCAAGATCTACATCGACGCGGACGGTGTTCATGGAAAAGGGCACATCACTGCAAATTTGAACCCCGCACGGGAAGAGCAAAGCGGGTTTGCGGCGTCGAAAGGCTTGCTCTGGGCCTACGGGATGGGCACAGAAGAGCCCCGGCATGTGCACCACCACTGAAGGACCAATTTTGCCGGACTACCTCACACTCGGATTTGAGAAGATCGATGGCGATCTCTCCTTCCTCATGGATTGCTTCCGGGAAGTGCTCGAGAGCTTGGGGAAAAAAGAGCTCGCGGATCAACTGCCCTGGGGCGGGTCGCCCAAACCCACGCCGGTGGAAGCGCTGCCGCCGCACTTGGGGCTGGTTTACGCCGTCGCGTTTCAGCTCCTGAACATGGTGGAAGAGAACGCCGCCGCGGACATGCGCGCGCTGCGGGAGACTCACGAGGGGCTTCCCTCCGAGCGCGGCCTCTGGGGCAACCAGCTCGCTCTGCTCCGCGAGGAGGGGTTCAGCGCCGAGACGATCGCCCGCGCTTTTTCACAAGTCCGCGTGGAGCCGGTGCTCACGGCGCATCCGACCGAGGCCAAGCGCCTTGCGGTGCTCGACCAGCACCGGGCCCTCTACGCCCTGCTGGTCACCCGCGACCAGCTCCGATTGACCCCCAGTCAGCAGGCTTCCCTGCGCGACCGGATGAAGGCCGGGCTCGAACGGCTCTGGCGCACCGGCGAGATCCTTCTTGAGAAACCCACGCTCACCGACGAACGCCGCAACCTGCTCCATTACCTGCGCGACGTTTTTCCGGCCGTTTTGCCCGAACTCGACGGGCGGCTCCGGCACGCCTGGCGTTCCTCCGGGCTGGAGCCCGAGGCGCTCACCACCGCTCCGCACCTTCCGCGCATCCGTTTTGGCACCTGGGTGGGCGGCGATCGCGACGGGCATCCCGGCGTGACCGCCGAAGTCAGCGCCGAGACGCTGGAGCGGCTCCGGGCCAACGCCTTGGTGGTGTTGCACCGGCACCTCACGCAGCTGGCGGAGCGCCTGAGTCTTTCCGAATGGCTTCAGCCGCCGCCGCCCTCCTTGATTGAAGCCCGCAACCGGATCGCGGCTCTGCTCGGGCCGGACGCGGAGTCGCTGCTCGCGGCGCCGCAAAACGAACCTTGGCGTCGGCTGGTTCAGCTGATGCTGGCGCGGCTGCCGGTGGAGGTGGTGCCGGGGCAGCTGGCCCAGGTGCGGGAGGGCTCGGGTCTTTACCGGTTCGCCCACGAACTCCGGGCCGACCTGGAGGCGCTGAGCGAGTCGTTGCGCGAGGTGGGTGCCCAGCGCCTCATCGAGACCGACGTCCAGCCCGTGATCCGCAGTCTGGAGGTGTTCGGGTTTCATCTCGCCCAACTTGATGTTCGGCAGAACTCCGCTTTCCATTCCAAGGCGCTTTCGCAGTTGATGGGCGCCGCCGGCCTCGACGGCAGCCAATGGGAGGAGTGGACCGAGCCGGAGCGGCTGCGGTTCCTGGAGAAAGAACTGCGTTCCCCGCGCCCGTTCCTCCATCCCAGCGCATCCGCCGGCCCGGAGGCCGACACGGTGCTGGCCTGTTACCGGGTGCTCACCTCCCACATCGACACGGTTGGCGCCGAGGGGCTCGGATCCCTCATCGTGAGCATGACCCGGCGTCTGAGCGATCTGCTGGTGGTTTATCTGCTCGCACGCGAGGCCGGACTGCTCCGCAGCCTCCCCGAGGGTTTGGTCTGCCTCCTCCCGGTGGTGCCCCTCTTTGAAACCATCGACGACCTGGAGTGCGGCCCGGACATTCTCGGGGCGTTCCTGCAGACCCCGGTGACCCGGACCAGCCTCGCCTTTCACGCCAAACGCGCCGGTCGCCCCGGGCAGCTTCTTCAGCAGGTCATGGTGGGTTACAGCGACAGCAACAAGGACGCCGGGATCCTCGCCAGCCAATGGGCGCTCCAGAAGGCCCAGTCCCGCCTCTCCGGGGTCGGGCGCGAGATGGGGGTGGCGATCCGGTTTTTCCACGGCCGCGGCGGTACGGTCAGCCGCGGTGCGGGTCCCACCCATCGGTTCCTGGAGGCGCTACCCCAGGGGTCGCTCAGCGGCGATATCCGGCTCACCGAACAGGGCGAGACGATCGCCCAGAAATTCGGGAACAACGCCACCGCCGCCTACAATCTGGAACTGCTGCTCGCGGGGGTCACCGCCGCCACTTTGCGCCACGGCGCCTCCGCCGACGGACGGCATGAACTCGACCCGGTTCTTGAGAAACTCGCCGAGCTCAGCCGACGCGCCTACCGTTCCCTGCTGGATGCCGACGGTTTTCTGACGTTTTACCGGCAGGCCACGCCCATCGACGCCCTCGAGCACAGCCGCATCGGCTCCCGGCCGTCGCGCCGCACGGGGCAAGCCAGCCTTGCCGATCTTCGGGCGATCCCCTGGGTGTTTAGCTGGAACCAGGCGCGGTTCTATGTCCCCGGGTGGTATGGGACTGGCAGCGCGCTCAGCCAGCTCAGCGAAGAGGAGTTCGACGCCCTTCGGCAGCACCTGCGGTCCTGGCCGTTCCTGCGGTATGTGCTCACCAACATCGAGTCTTCCATCGCCAGCTCCGACCCGGAGCTCATGCGCGCCTACACCGACTTGGTCGAGGACGCCGCGCTCCGGGAACGCCTCTGGGCGCAGATCTTGGCCGAATGGGAGTTGACCCGGCAGATGTTGGAAAAGGTCCGGGGCGGCGCCATGGCGGAGCGGCGGCCGCGGATGATCAAAACCCTGCAGCTCCGCAGCGAGGCCCTCAGGATTCTCCACCACCAGGAAATCCATCTCCTGCGGCAGTGGCGGGCTTTGCGGGCCGTGGGCAACGACGCCGAATCCGACGCCCTGCTGCCGTCGCTGCAGTTGACCATCAACGCCATTGCCAGCGGCCTGCGGACCACGGGTTAGGCTGCGGGTGACCCACCGCAGAGAGCGGGGACCGCGATGAAACCGCACGGAACCCCGGGGCCGGTCACTGAATGTCGTGGTTCAGGGGTCAATGAAATGGCGAGAGAAAGAGCCGCATCACGTTGACCCGGCCCCCGGGGAAGTACCAGCGTTTTTCGAAGTCGAAGCTGCGCTGGTCCTGGCGGTAATCCAGCCAGTGGGCGGTCCGGGGTGAGTTGGGGTCGTACACGGCGAACCGCAAATCGCCGTTGGGTTTCGTGTGGACGCCGTAAACCACCACGACGTGGTTCATATGGGGGAACCTAGCGAGGTAAACCGCCCGGGGTTGCCCCTGCGCCAGCGAATCGCGCAGCCACTGCGCCGCCGCGGCCTGCCCCGCGCGCGGGTGACCCATGAGCATCCGCCAGTTGCCCACCCGCAGGTAACTCGGCAGCCAATGTCCCAGGTTCTCCTTGAAAAGCCCCTCGTAGGCCTCCGAAAAACTGCCGAGGTCCCGGTAGCCGGGCACCACGATCGGCGCCTGGGGCCCCCGGCGCCACAGGGGAATCCCCCGGATCCGCCGGATCAGCCGACCGTATTCCTCCCTCGTGACCCGGGGTTGCTCGGGGGCGAACCGCGCGTATTTCCGGAACTGGAGCACCGCCTCGGAGAGCACAAAACAGCGGTGGCTGAAGTCCGCGGGTTTTTCTCGGAACCGGATTTTGAGGAGGCCCGTTTCGTCCACGCCATAGGCGAACACGGTGTCGTTGGAGAACGCGAAGGTGTCCCGGGCAAGTTGGAACTCGCTGCCGGACGCGACGGAGCACGCGAGGAGGGAGGCGGCGGTGATCAGGGCGGGGACGAAGCGCACGAATGGAGGAGGCCCATGGATTGCGGGCCTGTCAATCGCGCGAGGAGCGGTTACAACCGGCGCACGATGGATGCCCTTGTCGATTCCAGCGTCGGACGTGTCCGACTCGTGAGTTTTCAGGAGGCCTGCGCCCTGGATTTCTGGCCTCAGGCCTGGGCGCACCAGGCCAAGGATCACCGGTATCATCGGCTCGTGCATCAGACCTTGGATGCGCAGTTCGATTTCCGGTGGCTTTTGGTCGAGGACGCCTCCGGGGTGCCCAAGGCCGTGCAGCCGTGTTTTTTTGTGGACCAGGACCTGGTGCTCACCGCCCCGGGGCCGGTCCGCCGCGCGACGGCGTGGGTGCGCTGCCTTTTCCCCCGGTTTCTCCGGCTGCGCATGCTGATGGCGGGGTGCCCGGCCGGGGAGGGGCATCTGCCGGCCGCGTCCACCGATGCGCCGTGGCTGATCCAAACCGCCGCGGCGGGGCTGCGTGCCTTGGCCCGGCAGGGCGGTGCCTGGATGGTGATCTGGAAGGATTGGCCGCCGTCGTATCGGCCGGCGTTTGAGCCGTTGACCCGGACCGGGGCGTTCCTGCGGATCCCGAGCATGCCGGCCACGGCATTGGAGCTGCCGTTTTCCGGGTTTGAGGATTACATGGCGCGGCATTTGAGCCATGCCACGCGCAAGAACCTGCGGCGCAAGTTCCGGGCGAGCAAAGACGCGGGGCTGGTGATGAGCGTGGTTTCGGACGTGAGCGGGATCGCCGGGGAGGTGCACGCCCTTTACGAGCAGGTGCGGGCGCGTTCCCCGCTTCAGTTTGAGCGGTTGACCCCGGAGTTTCTCGCCGAGCTGGGCCGCGCGATGCCCGACCGGGCCCGGTTTTTTCTCTGGCGCCGGGAGGGCCGGCTGGTGGCGTGCAGCATCTGCCTGGAGCATGACGGGGTGCTTTACGACGAGTATCTGGGGCTGGATTACGCGGTCGCCCTGGAGCTGCACCTCTATTTTGTCACCCTGCGCGACGTGTTGTCCTGGGCGATGGCCCAGGGGCTGCGTTCCTACCGCAGCACCCCGCTCAATTATCAGCCCAAGCTCCATCTCGGCCTGCGTCTCGCACCGCTGGATCTCCATGTGGCCGGGGTGTCCCGGGCTGCGCACGCCGTGCTGCGCCGGGTGTTGCCTTGGATCGGGCCCGTGCGTTCGGAACCGGTTTTGGGGCGGTTCCCCAATGCCCGGGAACTGTTTTAACCCGATCTCCGGGATGACGGAGAAAGAGGATTCTCACGCGGAGACGCGGGGGGCGCGGAGGGGCTTTTTGGAAATCACTGAACGCCACAGCCTTTCACCTTTGCCCCCTCGGTAATTCCGCTGGAAATTCGGTTTTCAAATGGAACCTGAAAATCCCAAGTTCGAGCGGAATGACTGCGAGTCAGGAGGCTCAACGCTTTGTCGTTCCTTAATTTTTAAAAGGTTCTCCGCGCCCCCCCCCCGCGTCTCCGCGCGAAAATGATCTCTTTCGGAAGTTCCGGAGTTCGGGTGTTCGCTGCGGACTGCGGGGTTGCCTTTTTGGGGGAGTGATTCGTATTTTTTCCGCGCTGTGGTCAAAAGAAGACGAGACAGAGTGTTGGTGAGCCGGTTGCGAGCAGGCCCTCGGAATCGGCGTGTCCGGCTCGGGACGCTCAGCTCGCGCCGGTTGACGGGTCTTTCGCTCCAAAAGGGTTCCTCCGTTGAGTCTGGGCGTCACCGCCGGGCGGCAATTTCCATCGCGTGACATGACAGGCGTTTCTTCCCTGCACTGCATCGCATACGTCAGCACCGCCACGTCGCGGTTGGCCACGCCGGAATCCCTGGATGCCCTGCTTCGTAATGCCCGCGATTTTAATCGCGCCTGCGGGGTCACGGGTGTGCTCCTGCACCACGGGGGCAACTTCTTTCAGTATTTGGAGGGACCGCCCGAGGCGCTGCACCGCGTGTACGCGAGAATTCGTCAGTCCCGCGGCCACACGGGGATTTATGAGCTTCTGAATCGTCCCGTGCAGGAGCGCCACTTCGAGACCTGGACGATGGGATTTGCGGAGCCCGTCAGTTCCGAGCTTCAGCGCATCGCGCAAGCCTCCTGGACCAGCCAGCTCTCCGAAGCCGAACAACAGTCGCGGCGCAGTCCGGGCTTGATGCTTCTTCTCGACTTCTGGACCCGCGCCACCCAGGCGGCGAGATAGTCGGGTGGCCGCGCGGCAGTTGCCGCCAGACCTCACCGAAGGCCTGACTTTGGCGACGATGGCCGAGTCGGTCGGCAGTTTTCACATTGCGGAGGGAGCGGAGTCTCCTGTAGCCATCGCTCGATGAGGAGAACATCGCAGATGGAGGGAAGTTCCACAGATTTCACGCAACGCAACTGAGATAAAAATAAAATACGAGAGCCGTAATGAATACACCCCGCCAGCTGAAGTCGCTTTATCAACAAGGCACTAACATCACCGCGTTGTTGCGTGAGGAGCAAGGGCTTCATCAAAATACACAGAAAATTATCGAAACTGCATATGATCTGCAGGCGGGGTCTTATGTGGCCGCAATGGAGGATCCCAATACGGTGGATTATAAGCGGAATTACACATCGGAAATAGCCAAGGTAATTCTTTCTCTCTGTGAGCCGAAAACAATATTGGAAGCCGGGGTTGGTGAAGCCACCACTTTGTCCGGGGTATTACAGCACCTTAATGCCGACGTCCGCAGTTTCGGCTTTGATCTGAGCTGGTCACGCATTTCGTATGCGAGACGATGGCTTCAACGCCAAGGGAAACGCTGATTAATTCCCGGGCAAAAAACAGCGTCAAACGATTGATGAACACAGCGGGCCCGTGCATCCTGCGGGCATGGAGTTCCAGCCAAGTTTCGCCCACTCAGAGTATGCCGGGAAAAAGAAGCTCACCCGCCGGGACCTC